>NZ_DASVSO010000550.1:0-4387 GCF_036388035.1 Archangium sp. | reverse complement strand
CTGGAGATGGCGTTCTCCGAGACGCGCTCGGGCGTGGAGCGCATCCGGCAGATCGTCAAGGACCTGAAGGGCTTCTCCCGGATGGACGTGGAGGATCCGCTGGAGTGCGACCTGTCGGAGGTGGTGGCGGACGCGACCCGGCTGGCGGAGATCCGGCTCAAGCACGTGGCCCGACTGACGGTGGAGGTGCCGACGGACCTCCCCAAGGTCTTCGCCACGCCCCGGCGGCTGGCCCAGGTGGTGCTCAACCTGCTCGTCAACGCGGGGGACGCGCTGGAGGATGCGAAGACGGCCCTGGGCGAGGTGTGGGTCCGGGGCGAGGCGCGAGGCGAGCGCGTGGTGCTGCTGGTGGAGGACAATGGCCCCGGCTTCCCTCCGCAGGTGCTCTCGCGCCTCTTCGAGCCCTTCTTCACCACCAAGGGCCCGGAGCAGGGCACCGGCCTGGGCCTGTCCATCTCGCGCGAGCTGGTGGAGCGCTTTGGCGGGACCCTGCAGGCGGAGAACCGCTCCGAGGGGGGGGCCCGCCTCCGTATCGAGCTGCCCGCGCTCAGTGGCAGCTCGGATGACCTGCCGTGACCCCCACCGTCCGGTGGAGAGGTCGCTGACCAGGCGTCCGGGCCGATGGGCGCCTGAAGCGCAACCCTTGCGTTCAAACGCAGCGCTTGCGCTCGGAAGGGACGTCCGGACGGAGGAGGCCGGGGGCACGGCGTTGGCACGGTGCTTGGAATGGAAAGGGGAGCGATGGTTGCGTCCCTGGAAATCCCCACGCCTTCCGAAGAGCTGATGCGGCGGTACAACGTCGCCGGCCCTCGCTACACCAGCTACCCCACCGCCCCCGAGTGGCGGCCCGACTTCGGCACGGAGGACTACGCCGACCGGCTCGAGGCGGCCCGCATTGCTGGGGCCGATGAGCCCCTCTCCCTCTACGTCCACCTGCCGTTCTGCCGCAGCCTGTGCTGGTACTGCGGGTGCAACGTGGTCGTCTCCAAGGACCGGGGCGCGGCGGACGTCTACGTCGACCACGTCCTCCAGGAGCTGGCTCAGGTGGTGGACCGGCTCGGGCCCCGGCGCAAGCTGGCGCAGCTCCACTGGGGGGGCGGCACGCCCACCTTCCTCTCCGAGGCGCAGATGGAGCGCCTGTGGAGCGGCCTCACCCGGCACCTCTCCCCGCTGCCGGACGCGGAGGTGGCCATCGAGGTCCACCCGGCCATCACCACGCCGGGGCAGCTCTCCCTGCTGAGGCAGCTCGGCTTCAACCGCATCTCCATGGGGTTGCAGGACTTTGACCCGAAGGTGCAGGAGGTGACCAACCGCCTCCAGCCCTTCGAGCAGACGCGGGAGTTGCTGGAGCACGCGCGCACCCTGGGCTTCTCCGGGGTGAACTTCGATCTCATCTACGGGCTGCCGCACCAGACGCCGGAGAGCTGGGCGCGCACGCTGGAGCAGGTGCTGTCGCTGCGGCCGGACCGGCTCGCCGTCTACTCGTTCGCCTTCATGCCGGACGTGCTCAAGCACCAGAAGCGCATGCCGGCCGAGGCCCTGCCGGACGCTCGGACGAAGATGGAGCTGTTCCGCTCGGCGTGGACGGCCTTCGCCGAGGCGGGCTACCGGCCCATCGGCATGGACCACTTCGCCGTCCCGGAGGACGAGCTGGCGCGCGCCCAGGAGCGGCGTGCGCTCGGGCGCAACTTCCAGGGCTACACGGTGAAGGCGGCCTCGGACGTGGTGGCGCTCGGCGCCACGGGCATCAGCGACGTGGGAGGGGCGTACGCGCAGAACGTCCGCGCCCTGCCGTACTACTACGAGCGCGTCCGCGAGGGCCGCTTCGCCACCGAGCGCGGCATCCGACTCAGCGAGGACGATCGGCGCCGCCGCGCCATCATCACCCAGCTCATGTGCAACTTCTGGGTGGACCTGGGCGAGGACGGCCCGCGCGACTTCGCGCTCGAACTGGAGCGGCTCAGGCCGCTGGAAGACGATGGGCTGGTGCACCGGGAGGGGAGCCAGCTCGAGGTGACTCCCCTGGGGCGGCTGTTCGTGCGCAACGTGGCGATGGTGTTCGACACGTACCTGCGCCGGGCCGAGCGGCCCCGCTTCTCGAGGACGGTGTGAACATGGACGCCATTGACATCCTGATGAAGGAGCATCGCTCCATCGCGCGCGTGATGGACGTGCTGGAGCGGGCCGTGGCGCACGGCCGTGCCGGGGGGGTTGTCTCCCCGGTGCTGTTCGAGCGGGCCGCGTACTTCCTCCTCACCTTCGTGGACGGCAGCCACGATGCGAAGGAGGACGAGGTCTTCCAGGCCATCACCTCGCGAGGGCTGCCGCTGGGCGCGGGCGTGCTGGCGGCGCTCTCCGGGCAGCATGCGCTGGGGCGCGAGATGGCCGGGGAGCTGCGCGAGGTGGTGCGGGCCGTGGTGCGAGGCGAGCAGGAGCCCGAGGAAATGTACGCGCTCGCGGAGCGGTACGTGCGCCTGCACCGGGGCCACACGGAGGTGGAGGAGGGGCGCTTCTTCCCGATGGTGCGGCGGCTGCTCCCAGTGGACGAGATGGAGCGGGTGCGGGCGAGGTTCGCGCGCATCGAGGCCGCGCACGGCTCGCTGGCGGACGCGGCGGATGCGCTGGAGCTGGCCTTTTGCCTGCCGGCCCTCCCGGTGCGCCGGGTATGGGGCGGGAGGCCGCAACCGTGGGGCGGCAGGTGAGCACGATGAAGCGCATCCTGGTGGTGGATGGCGAGCCGGTGGCCACCGGAGCGCTGTGCGATCTCCTGGCGATGGATGGCTATACGGCCGTGGGCCTGTGCGCCACCCAGGAGGCGCTCCAGCGCCTGCGCGACGAGGTCTTCGACGCCGTCATCACCGATGTGGAATTGCCCGGGGGCCGAGGGCTGGACGTGGTGCGCGCGGCGCGCCAGACGAGGCCCGGCGCGCCGGTGCTGGTGGTGACGGGGCACGTGAACTCGCTGGCCTGCGAGGCCGCCCTGTCCCTGGGGGTGTGCCGGGTGCTGGGCAAGCCGCTGCGCTACGAGACGCTCATCTCCGAGCTTCAGACGAGCATTCGGGGCCGGTGACTCCGGCGGGCTTCACTTGTAGACGTCTACAAGCGAAGTAGGTGAAGGTGGTTTTCCATGCCACATCACTTGTAGACGTCTACAAGCGAGCCGCGCCAGGAGCCTCATTCTGAATTGGGCTCAGGCCGCCGTCACTTCCCCCGAAACCAACGCGGGAGCCTCCAGGAGCGGGGTGCCCAGGAGGACCCGGGTCACCCGGGCGTCGTACACCATGCCGAGCCGGGTGAAGAGCTCGAGGGCTTGCTCCAGCTTGCGCTGGCGCTCCTGCGTGCCCTCCGGCTCGTGCCGGGCCAGCTCCAAGAGCGCGTGGGCCTCGTCGGCCGTCATGGACAGCCGCCGCGCCTGCTCCAGCGCCTGGGTCCACGCCTTGCGCGCCGCCGCGTGCTTTCCGGACAGCCACAGCAGGGTGCCCCGGATGCGTGCCGCCCGGCTGCGCCCCACGCGGAACTGGCCCGCATAGGAGTCCAGCCGCCGCGACAGGTTCCGCACCGCGCGGCCCAGCGCCTCCGCCTCGGGCGAGCCCGTGGCGAGCGCCTCCTCCCACAACGTCAGGTACACGGTGCTGGCATCCGTGAGCGCCCCCAGGTGCGGCAGCATGTTCAGCCGCGAGTGCTCCCAGAGCGCCAGCGCCCGCGCGCCGTCCTCCTTCGCCCCCGTCGCATCGCCGGCACGCAGGCGGATGAGGGCCCAGTACGCGTGGCAGCCGATGCCCGTGAGCAGGTCGTCCCCCGGCAGCCGGGCGCGGCTGTAGCGCACCCACGCCTGGGCCTCCTCGTGGCGATCCAGCACCGAGAGCGCGACGGCCATTCCCGTGCTGCCCCAGCACTCGTGGCGCGCGTTGCCATGCGCGCGGGCCACATCGAGCATCTCCTCGTACCGCTCCAGCGCTTCCGCCGCGCGCCCGTCCAGCTCGAACACCGAGCCGGAGATGGAGATACCCGTGACGATGCAGTAGCGGTCTCCCAGCGTCTTCGCGTGCTCCAGCCCCGAGGTGGCCTCGTGCGCGGAGTCGGCGAGGTCACCCATGCCCAGGGAGATGAGCGCACGGGCGAAGTACTGGTTGCACAGGGCGCGGCCGTTGCCCTCCTGGGCGCGGGTGAAGAGCCGCTGCGCCAGCCGCTTCAGCCCGATCGTCCCGCTGATGAAGCCGAGGTTGTTGTACGAGTCGGAGGAGAGGGCGAAGGAGCTGGAGCGCTCGGCCTTGTTGACCGCCATGAGGCTGGCGGTGAGCATGGCGAGGATGTCGATGGCGTTGTAGCGCTCGCGCGCCAGCTCCGTGGCACAGCGGCCGGCCTCGGACAGGCGCTCGCGCAGCTC
>NZ_DASVSO010000549.1:0-4815 GCF_036388035.1 Archangium sp. | reverse complement strand
CGTCCGACACGCCGCGCACCACGCCGCTCAACATGGCCGCCTTCAACACGGAGGAGTGCGCCTGCGTGGAGGTGTAGGCCACCAGCTCCACCTCCCGGCCGAGCTTGCGACGCACCCGCTCGCGCGCCGCCACCAGGGCCACCAGCGTGGCCTCGCTCGCGGTGCCCTGGATGACGCCCCCGCCGCTGCCCGAGTCCGAGCGGAAGGAGGCCGGCAGCCCCAGCAGCTCGGCCAGCCAGTCCAGCACGCGCGTCTCCATCTCGGTGGCGGCGGGGCTGGTGGACCAGAGCATGCCCTGCACGCCCAGGCCCGCGGACAGCAGCTCGCCGAGCACCGCGGGCCCCGAGGCGTTGGCGGGGAAGTAGGCGAAGAAGGACGGCGACTGCCAATGGGTGAGGCCGGGCAGCACCACCTGCTCCAGGTCGCGGAAGACGGCCTCCCAGCCCTCGTCACCGCCCAGGCCCTCCTCGGGCGGGTGCTCGGGCAGCTTCGCCAGCACCTCGCCCGGGGCCACCGCCGCGCGCACCGGGAAGGACTCCAACCGGGACCAGTAGTCGGCGATCCAATCCACCATCCGATGGCCCAGCCGACGGAATTCCTCGGGGCTCAGGTGGGGCACCGCCCCTTCACGCGCGTCGCTCATCTCGGGTCTCCTCACGGGGGTCGCCTCCTCATACGACGCTCCCCCGGGGACGGGTAGCGCCGAGTGGCGCCCGAGACCCGACGCGCGGGCCTACCGGCGCCGGGCTCGTCGCAGCAGGCCCCCGAGGCCCAGCAGCGCCAGCACCCAGAGCGGACCGCTCGTGCTCGAGCAGCCGTAGGTGTAGTGCACGGGCGCCTCGGGGGACGTCGGCTCGGTGGCACCCGGCTGCGGGAACGTGGGGACGATGGGAGGCGACTCCTCTTCTGGAGAAGATGGCGCTTCACCGCTCGGCCCGGTGCCCGCGTCGGCGGGCGGAGCCGGCGTGCCCGCGTCCGAGGTGGGCGGGGGCGGCAGCACGTCCGCGAGCCGCGTCGCCTGCACGAAACCGTCGTGGTACACGACGCCCACCGGCTGCACGGTGTCGTTGCGGTACAGGCCCAGCTTCAGGTAGATGCCGTCGCCCGCGTACATCGTCGCGTGCTTGGACTTGGCGAGCACGAGCCGGCCGTTGTGCCACAGCTCGACGAAGCCCACGTTCGGATCCGACGACCACTTCACGTGGAAGACGAAGTCCTGCCAGACGCCGCGCACCAGCTTCGTCTGCCAGGGCGTCACGCTGTTGGTGAGCGTGAGGCGGATCTCCTCGCCGTAGACGAAGAACTCCACCGGCGGAGAGCCACAGCAGCCGTTGTGGTGCCACTGGGTGAAGACCTGCCAGGCCTTCGCGCTGGGGTAGTCCGCCGGGAACAGCACCTGCCAGCGGTAGTAGTACTCCGAGCCCTCCTTCTCGCGCCCCTGGTAGATGAGCTCGTTGCGGTTGCCGCTGGCGTTGATGGGGTCATCCCCCTGCCGCACGGTGGCCTTGAGCGCGTGGCGCCCCTGGAGCACCGGGGAGGTCACCACCTGGAGCCGGTCCGCGCTCACCCGCTGCGCGGACGTGTACTGGGAGGTGTCCCCCGTCTCGAAGTCGCCCTTCCAGATGATGCCCGCCCACGACAGCCCCGGCAGGAGCACGGCGAGCAGTGAAACCAGGAGCTTTCCCAAGGCGCGTGCCCTCGCTCATGTTTGAAATCAAACGACGGGCGCACGCTCTCACGTTCAGCTTCTATTTCAAGCGACTGTTATTTCTTTTCCCTTGACAGCAAAGCAGGCAATCACCCGTGCGTTCGGCTCCCGGTGATTGTCTTTCTCCATGGGAAGGAGGGGCGGTCCTGCCCGACGAGCGACCGGGCGGGCCCACGCGACGCGGCGCGTCGGAGCAGAAGGGCGTACGGGCGGCTGACGGCATGCAGGGCTGGTGTATGGTGCCCCCCCTCTGCGGTTTCCCTCCAGGGGAACCCGGGTGCTCCCATGCTCGTCCTGCGCGATGTCCAGAAGACCGATCTGCCCGGCCTGAAGCGGCTCGCCGCGGTGCTCAACACCGTCAACCTGCCCAACAACGAAGAGACGCTCGAGGCCATCATCGACAAGTCCGTGAAGAGCTTCGCGGGCAAGGTGAAGAATCCCTTCGAGCGCGAGTACCTCTTCGTCCTGGAGGACGTGCGCAACGAGCTCATCATCGGCACGTCGATGATCATCGCGCAGCACGGCACCTACGAGGCACCGCACATCTACCTCGACGTGTCCGAGCGCGAGCACTACTCGGCCAGCATCGGCCGGCACTTCCGGCACAAGGTGCTCTCCATCGGCTACAACTACGAGGGCCCCACGGAGATCGGCGGCCTGGTGGTGGATCCGCCCTACCGCGCCACGCCGGACAAGCCCGGCAAGCAGCTGTCCTACGTGCGCTTCCTCTTCATGGCCATGCACAAGCGGCTCTTCCGCCCGCGGGTGCTCGCCGAGCTGCTGCCGCCCCTGCTGCCCGACGGGCGCAGCCTGCTGTGGGAGGCGTGCGGCAAGAAGTTCACCGGCCTCACCTACCAGGAGGCGGACAGGCTCAGCCGGCAGAACAAGGAGTTCATCAAGGAGCTCTTCCCCTCCTCGGACGTCTACGCGTCGCTCTTCCCCGAGCGCGTGCAGAAGGTGCTCGGCGAGGTGGGCCCCAACACCCAGGGCGTGCAGCGGATGCTGGAGCGCATCGGCTTCCGCTACGTGGAGCGCATCGACCCGTTTGACGGCGGTCCCCACTTCGAGGCCAACCTCTCGGACATCTCCCTGGTGCGCCGCTTCCGCTCGTTGAAGCTGGCCGATCAGGATTTCGAGATGGAAGGAGATGACGTGCTCGTCTCCTTCGAGCGTGAGTCGGGGCGCAACCGCTTCCGCTCGGTGCGCACCACGGCCCGGCTGGACGACAAGAACGCCTACCTGCCGGCGAAGGCCAAGGAGCTGCTGGAGGCGCCCGCGGGAGCGAAGCTGTCCGTCATCCCCTTCGACTGAGCGGGTCGCTACCGCGCGCGGGGCCGGCGCACCACCCGGTGCTCGCCGCGCAGCAGCGCCAGCCACCGCGCTCCGGCCTCCACCGAGGCTCCGCCGGGCTCGGCCAGGGCCAGCGGCAGGTGCGTCTCGGGCGTGACGGGGTCCAACGAGGTGGGATCCAGGTCCAACGTGCCCCCACCCCCGAGGCCCACGCGCACCCAGGCATGAGGCCGGGCGGGCCCCCCGTCCACCACGAGCAGCCCGTGCACCAACGCCACCCGCTGCCCGCGCGCCACCGCCCGCGCCGCGAAGCGCAGGGCATGGGCCAGGCACCCTCCCGCCTCGCCCTCGCCCCCCTCGCGCAGATCCGCCGATCCCGGGCCCTTCTCCGGGAAGGCGGCGTGCACGTCCTCCGCGAGGGCTCGCGCCTCTCCCGCTCGCCAGGTCGTCAGCCAGGAAGGCCGCTCCGCGAGCGGCCATGGAGGTGAGAAGGCGAGCGGACCGGTCTCCCCCTCCACGGGCAGCCCTTGCGCGAAGAGCTCGGGAGGGGGCCGCAGCCGCACTCCGGGCGCGACCTCGGTGAAGCGCGACTCCCCGACCTCCAGTGCCACCATCCGGCCGCGCCCGTCGTAACGGGCCGTGAAGGTCTGGCCGAGCAGCGTGCCCTCCACCGTGTCTCCCCGGACGGCGGTGACGCAGTGGGGCCCTTCCCGCCCGGACAGCTCCTCCCGTCCCGTCACGCACCCGAGGGCAGGAGGCCCCCGCCACAGCCACAACGCCTGGGGGACACTCGGGCGCCCCGCCACCGTGCCCTCCGGGCCCAGCTCCAGGGAGACCTCCCGCACCCGCTCGCCCCTGTGCGCCCCGCGGGTGTGCAGGTGACGCGAGGTATAGGTGAAGCGGTTCACCTCGGGTGCGAGGGAGAGGGTGACGGTGCCCACCGGTATCCCCCGCCAGGCGAAGACGAAACGGGAGGTCTCCTCGGCGGTCGAGGCGGACGAACCTCCCCCCGCAGGCAGGGCGAGCAGGAGCACGGAGAAGAGTACGAGCACGTCCTCAGTCTGTGCCGATTTGAAGATCGCGGCGAGAATGCGGGATACGGTGTGACTCCCGTTCTCACATGGTCGCCAAAAAGTATCTCTTCGCATTCATGGTCGTCGGGGGGCTCTTCCTTGCCGCCGCCCTCGGCGGACTGCTCCACCTCTTCACCGGCCACCCGGATACCCCGGTCGGCTGGGCCGTGCTGCTCATCGCCACGCCGCTGCTGCTGCTGGCGACGAGCTACACCTTCTGGTTCGTCTGGGCGATGGAGCGCGCCAAGGAGCGCACCAGCATCCTCGGCCGGCTGGCCGAGGGGGACCTCACCAACGCCGTCTATGACGGCATGGGAGACCAGCGCGAGGTGCGCCGGCTCATCTACTCGCTGCGTCGAGCGCTCACCCAGGTGCAGCGGGTGACGGGCAACGTGCGCCGCACGTGCCAGGGCGTGTCCGAGGAGGTGCGGGTGTTGCTGGACGCCGCGCGCCGGCAAGGCGGGGCGGTGGAGCGCTCACAGGAGTCGGTGAACAGCATGGGCCAGAGCCTCCAGGCCGCGGGCAAGCGCGTGACGCAACTGGAGAGCTTCGCCCAGGAGACGAATGGCTCGCTGATGGAGATGGCCGAGCGGCTCGGGCAGGTGGCCGAGGCGCTGCTCGCGCTCGACGAGTTCTCCCACCGCACCACCCAGCAGGTGCAGGCCATGAGCGAGCGGCTGCACCACATCGCCTCCTCGGGCGACGAGCTGGCGCGCTTCGCCAACGAGGCGGAGGCCTTCGTCC
>NZ_DASVSO010000548.1:0-18007 GCF_036388035.1 Archangium sp. | reverse complement strand
CGCCGCTGCCCCCCGAGGCGCGGCGCATCTGGGTCCTCAGCGGCCGCGTGCTCAACGTGCGCCCGCCCAAGTTCGTGGTGGCGCGCAAGGTGCTCAAGGACGTCATCAGCGTGACCAACGTCGCGCGCCTCGGCGTGGCCGCCTTCGGTCCGAACCGCGGCTGGTACGACCCGCCCGTGCTGATTGAGCCCCTGCGGCCCTCGTGTGACCTGGCCTTCCCCGCCATCAACGAGACGGCGCTCGACAAGCGGCGGTTGATGAACGCCGTCAACAAGGTGGATTTCCGCAACAACGAGCGCTCCATCGGCGAGGCCCTCTTCGGCCTGGGCGGCTACTTCTCCTCGCAGAGGGTGGATAGCCGCTGGGAGCGGTGGTTCAAGCAGCCCATCAACCCGCCCTTTGGCTGGCCCGGTGGTTGGTCCGGCGGTACCGACAAGAACCCGCACACGGGCGAGGACGGCGCGCCCTGGGGCTACGAGGACGTCGAGTGGCTCAAGTGGTCCCAGCCCTGGGAGGCCGGAGGCAATGAGCGCTCCGTGTGCTTCGGCTGCCAGGTCAACTCCGTCATCGTGCTCACCGACGGCGCGCCGATGTACGACAACTCGGTGCCCATCACGAAGATGATGGAGGCGCTCATCGCCAAGGGTGCCAAGCACCCGGACGGCACGCCGCTCACCTTCGACCCGACCAACCCCAGGACCAACACGAACTCGGGTGGTGTGAACTACTGCGACCAGTTCGACAAGGCGCCGGGCGTCAAGTCCACCAAGGCGGACTGCGACTACACCGACTACAACTGGCCGGCGGGTTTCGCGGTGGGCAACAAGAACTTCATGGACGACGTGGCCTTCTTCATGGCCAACGCGGACCTGCGCGACGACATGCCGGGCAACCAGACGATGCGCACGTACACCATCGGCTACGGCGACAACAGCGCCATGCTCCAGAGCATCGCGCTGGCCGGCAAGGGCGCCTTCTACCGGGCCAACAACGCCACCGAGCTGCGTGACGCCATCAACGCCGCCCTCGGTGACCTGAAGCAGGTCTCCACCTCGTTCTCGTCCGCCAACATCACGGGCGTGCAGGCCGGTGGCGTGCAGTCGTCCGTCTACATTCCGCGCTTCGTGCCGCGCAAGTCCCGTCCGTACGAGGGGCACCTCTTCCGCTACTTCTACTTCAACGAGTTCTCCCAGGGCTGCGACGCGGCCAAGGCGAAGAGCACGGCGGGGGACAAGTTCGACCTCAACGGCGACAAGGACTGCAACGACGCCTTCTTCATGGACAAGCCGGCGAGCTTCACCCTCGCGCCGGGTGCGGTGCCGACGGTCGATCAGTTCACCATCAACAACATCGTCCAGGAGAACGCGGAGGGCAACTGGGTCAAGGTGAAGACGGCCACCCGCGCCTCCGACGGTACGCTCGAGGGCGGAGACCCCGCGGTGCCCTTCTGGAACGTGGGCGACACCATCGGTGCGCGCAAGGCGATGGCGCCGTGCAACCGTGACAACCCGCTGGATCCCGAGGGCGGTCGCTGCATCTTCACGATGATCGACCGCGACAAGGACGGCAAGTTCACCGATACGGACAACCCGCCCATCGAGTTCACCACGGCCAACCTCGCCGACCTCAGGCAGTACCTGCTCGCGGCCGGTGACAAGGTCTGCCAGACCACGCTGTTCCCCCGGCAGAAGAAGGTGTGGACGGGGACCGCGGCGCAGCAGGAGGAGTGCGCCCGGGACATCATCCGCTTCATCCGCGGCGAGGACGTGCTCGATTTCGACGGTGACTCCATCTACAACGAGGAGCGCCCGTGCGCGGACAACAAGAAGCCGACGGACACCAAGTCCTGCAAGCTCGCGGACATCTTCCACTCCACGCCCGTGACGGTGGATCCGCCCGCGGATCCCTTCCTGTGCTCCATGGGCCTGAGCAACCAGTGCCTGCCCGTCATCTACAAGGACTTCTCCCCCACGGTGTCGTCGCTGCCGCTGTGCTCCGTGGGCGGCCCGCCCTGCTACAAGCCCACGCCGATGAGCCCGGAGCGCACCAAGACGACGTACGGTGCCTATGACTCGTTCAAGACCACGTACGCCGGCCGCGAGCGCATCGCCCTGGTGGGCTCCAACGGTGGCATGCTCCACGCCATCCACGTGGGCTCGGCGGCCGCCAGGACGAAGACGACCTTCCTGGACGACAACTACGACCTGGGCACCGGCCAGGAGATGTGGGCCTTCATCCCGCCGGATCTGCTGCCCAAGCTGAGCCAGATCGTCACCGGCCACCAGTACTTCGTGGACGGTACGCCCATGGTGCGTGACATCTGGGCGGACGGGGCCCTGACGGGCGTGCGCAACGGCGTCAAGGAGGCGGATGAGTTCCGCACCCTGGCCGTCATCACCGAGCGTGGCGGCGGTCAGCGCTACATCGCGGTGGACGTCACCAACCCGCGCGAGATGCTCAAGGCGGATGGCAAGGCGTTCCGCTGGATGTTCCCCAACGCGTGCGATCCGGAGTCGGCCACCGTGGGCCAGTCCTGGGCCAACTACACGCCCAAGCCGCCGCCCATCGGGCCGGTGCGCCTCAAGCCGCTCGTCGCCACTCCCACCAGCACCTCGCGTGGCTGGGAGGAGCGGTGGATCGTCATGCTCAACGGCGGCTTCAGCCCGGACCTCGCGCGTGGCCGCGGCCTGTACATGCTGGACGTCTGGTCCGGCAAGAAGCTGTGGTCCGCGGAGGCCCACCCCGGCCCCGTGGCGGGTGACTCCTACAAGGCGCTGATGAACCAGCTCATGCCCATCGTCGCCTCGCCGTCGCTGGTGGACCTGGGCAAGGCGGAGAGCGTGCAGCGCGACCTGGATGGCTTCTTCGACACCCTCGTCGTGGGTGACATGGGTGGCCAGGCGTGGACGTTCCGCTTCTTCGAGCCGGGTGAGCGCGATGTCTCCACGGAGCAGGTGAAGAACTGGTTCGGCGCGCGCTCGCTGGAGATGGCGCGGGATGACTCCTCCGTGGGCGGGCCCAAGAACCTGTACCTGAAGGCGCCCTTCACCAACATCGCCTCCAACATCATCCAGCCGGAGACGGGTTGGATGCGCAGCTACATGGGCACCGGCGATCGCGGCCACCTGCGCACCACGCCGGGCACCGACTGCGGCCCGGATGACCTGCTGGCGTGCGTGCGGCTCAAGTGTGACGTGAGGGCGGTCTTCGCCTCCGACGTCAACGGCCAGGAGCGCAGCCACACCATCGAGTACCAGGCGGGCGTGCTGAAGACCAACAGCGAGACGCTGACCGGCGGCGTGGACGCGGCGGTGTGCAAGTCCTCGAAGATGGAGCTGACCAGTCTCTCCATCTCCTGCCCCGACGCGGCGATCGGCACTGGCACCTACACGCTCTCGGGCGCCAGCAAGTCCAACTGCGAGTCGTCGGGTGGCATGTGGTCGTGCTCGCAGAGCACGCTCGCGGGCCTGCGCAGCTCCCTCATGCTGAGCGCCGCGGAGAAGACCGAAGTGCCGAGCCACCGCTACTTCGGCTTCCACTCGTACGGCGGCCCGCTGCGCACGTTCAAGGACGAGGCCGGTGCGGTGAATTTCGACAAGCTGCGCGTGACGGACACGCCGAACTTCGACTGCGGCAAGGACAGCAAGGGCGTGGCCATCCCGTGCTCGCTGGTGGACGTCACCATCCCGGATAGCGCCTACGCCACGTTCACCACGCCGCAGGGCAAGGTGGTGAAGTACGTGCCCATCACCAAGCTCCCCACCCTCGCCAAGAACACGGTGGTGGGTCCGGGCTGGTTCCTGCGCTACGCCGGGCTGCAGGAGCGCACGGCGGCCGCCTCGGCCATCATCTCGGGCGTGGTGGCCTGGCCCACCTTCGCTCCGGCCGCGGGCGGTGGCGTCACGGCCTGCTCGCTGGTGGGCTCGGGCGACACCTCCAGCATCTGGCAGGCGGACGTCATCACGGGTCTGCCCAACCAGGCCGAGGGCTTCCGGCTCTACAACGACAAGGGGGAGCTCGTCGGGTACATGCCCTTCATGACCAACGATTCGTCCGCTCCTCCGGGAGACCTCGGGACGACGGTGCTGGTGTCGCCGACGGGAGCCAAGAAGTACGGGTTCGCCATTCCTCCTCCGCCGAAGGGCTCGCCGGAGCCGGTGACGGCCGAGACGGCGCTCAACACGACGCCCGAGGTGTACTGGCTGGAGGTGCCGCGCAACCTGCACAAGTGCCGTCACGAGAACGCCGCGGACTGCAAGTAGGCCCGGCGTAGCGCGGTGAGCCGGGCCTCTCCTCGAGGCCCGGTGCCCATCCCCTCTCCCTCGATTCGGGAGAGGGGATTTTCTTTTGCGGGAAGTACGGCGCGAGGCCCGGAGGGGCCCCGTGGGACTCACGGCCCGACGATGGCGAGCGCGCCCCGGTCGAAGTCGATGAGCTGGCGGGCCACCGCGCGCACATCCTCGGCCGTCACCGCCGCGACGCGCTCCGCGTAGTGGAGGAAGTTCTCCAGGCCCATGCCGTAGCACGCGTCCAGCGCGAGCAGCGCGGCGCGCGCGCTGTTGCGCTGCAGGCCAATCTCATGGGTGCCGATGAGGTGCTGCTTGGCGCGGGACAGCTCCGCCTCGGGGATGGGCTCGTCGCGCACGCGGGAGAGCTCCGCGCGGATGCCCTCGAGCGCGGCCTCCACCTTCTCGGGGCTGGTGCCCATGTAGACGGCGAAGTAGCCCGGATCCACGCCCTCGATGGAGAAGCTGCTGACGCTGTAGGCCATGGAGCGCTTGTCGCGCAGCTCCACGAAGAGGCGACCGCCCTGACCGCTCAGCACCGTGGAGAGCACCTCCAGCGCGTGCCGCCGGGGGTCGTCGATCCGCACGCCCCGGAAGCCCAGGACGAGGTGCGTCTGCGCGCGCGCCAGCACCCGCTTGTCCGTGCGCTGCGTCTCGGGAGGCGGCTCGGGCCGCACCTCGGGCGGAGGCACCGCGCGGCCCCGGGAGGTGCCGAAGGCCTCGTGCGCGAGTGCGAGCACCTCGTCCACCCTCACGTCTCCCACCACGCACAGGGTGAGCTGCGAGGGGTCCATGTGCGCGGCGTGGTAGGCGCGCAGCGCGTCCGGCCCCAGGCGCTCCACCGAGGCCTGCTCGCCGAGGGTGGACAGCCGGTAGGGGTGCGTGCGGAAGAGCGTGCGGCCGAAGAGGTCGAACGCCAGGCCGCTGGGCTTGTCCTCGCGGGTGAGGATGTCCTGCAGCAGCAGGGCGCGCTCGCGGGCCACCTCGGCCTCGGGGAAGCTGGGGTGCAGGAGGCAGTCGGCGAAGAGGCGGAAGGCGTCCTGGAAGTGGCGGGAGAGGAACTCGCCGCGCAGGCCCACCGAGTTGCGTCCGCCCTGGCCCGCGAGCGAGCCGGCGAAGCCGTCGATGAGGTGGGAGATCTCCTCCGCGTCGTGCGAGGGCGTGCCGCGGGTGAGGCAGCGGCTGAGCAGCGTGGTGAGGCCGTTGGTCTCCGCCGTCTCGTAGCGCAGGCCCCCGTTGAAGGCGGCGCGCACGGCGAAGAGGGGCACGGCCCGCTCCTCGCGCACGAGGATGCGCGCGCCCGAGGGCAGCCGCTCCTCCACCACCTTGCCGGGAGAGGCTGGCGCGCCGCGGCCTGGCTTCAGCGCGGGCTCGGCGGAGGCGGCCTTGGGCGCGCGGCGCTCGGGCGCGGCGGTGGGGGCCTCGCGCGACACCCGGTCGAGGATCTCCTCGGCCTGCTCGCCGCTGAAGGTGGAGCCCTGGGGCAGCAGCCCGGAGAGGATGGCCTCGTCGAAGCGCAGGTAGCGCTCGGCCACCTCGCGGATGCGCTCGGGGGTGAGGCGGGCAATGCCCTCGTAGTAGCGGGCCTCGGCCTCCAGGTCCCCCATGGAGGACTGGTAGTGGCCCAGCTTGCGCGCCATGCCCTGCACCGTCTCGCGCTGGTAGACGGCCTCGGCCTCGATGAGGGACTTCACCGTGTCCAGCTCGTCCGTGGGCACCAGGCCCGTGCGCAGCGCCGTCAGCACCCGCACCGTCTCCTCGAGCGCCTGCGGCAGCTTCTCGTGCGGCAGGGTGAGGGCGGTGGTGAAGAGGCCCGGATCCCTCGGGGTATAGGCGTAGGTGTGGATGTCGTTGACGAGGCTGCGCTTGCGCTTCACCTCCAGCACCAGCCGCGAGGCATCTCCCTGGCCGGCGAGCATGGCGAGCGCGTCCAGCGCGGGCACGTCCGGGTGCTCCGCCTGGGGGATGAGGAAGGCGAGGTTGAAGTAGGCCTCCTTCACCTCGTCCGGGCGCAGGTGCACGCGGCGGCGGGAGACGGCGGGCTCGCGCGGGCGGGCCACCACGCCCTCGAAGGGCCGGCCCCAGTCTCCGCCGAAGATGTCCTCCACCCAGCGGCGCAGGTCCCCCTCGGAGAAGTCGCCCGTGGCCACCAGCACCAGGTTCTTCGGCGTGTAGTGGCGCCGGTAGAACTCGAGCACCTTGTCGCGGGTAAAGCTGCGCACGCTCTCCGCGGTGCCGATGACGGGCAGGCGGTAGGGGTGCACCTGGTAGGAGGTGGCGAAGAGGTCGCGCGAGGAGCGCCGGGCCGGCGTGTCCTGGCTGCGTTTGATCTCCTCGCACACCACCTCGATCTCCCGCGCCAGCTCCTCGGCGTCGAAGGAGGAGGAGCGGATGGCGTCGCCGAGGATGTCCAACCCCATGCGGGCGAACTGGCTGGCGATGACGATGTGGTAGACCGTCTGGTCGAAGGACGTCCAGGCGTTGATCTCCCCGCCGTGGGCCTCCACGTCCCGGGCGATCTCCCCGGGGCCGCGGCGGGCCGTGCCCTTGAAGAGCATGTGCTCGTGCAGGTGCGCGAGGCCCGCCTGATCCGGCCGCTCGTCGGCGCTGCCGGCCTTGACCCACACCTGGAAGGCGGCCACCCGGGCGGCGTGCTGCTCCTCGAAGACGACGGTGAGTCCGTTGGAAAGTGTGTAGCGCTGAGCCATGGAACGTCCGAACCTGACACCGGCAGTAGGGGTAGGCAAGGCGAGCCGGCGACCGTTTCGACCAGTCCCTAACGCCCGGAAGCTTCGGCCGCGACCCTGTTGTGCGCCCGGAGACCAGCCAGGAGGGCGTAGCGCCTCGAGGGTCGTCAACGTCTCTGGAGAAGAGGGCGACCTGGCGTTAACCTGGGCTCACATGGGGTCGTCGTCAGAGGAGTTGGATCCACTCGCGGAGCTGCGCGGGAACCTGGAGGCGGAGATGGCTCCCGTGGAGCCCGCCGCCCCCGTACGCGCGCGGGCCCCGGTCCCGGCCCCTCCACCGCTGCCGCCACGGCGGACGACGGTGGCCCCGAGCGCGGGGAAGGCGACAGCCGGTGCGCAGGCCGCCTTCAGGCCCGCCATGTCCATGCCCTCCGTGCAGGCCCTGCCCCGGGAGGCCGAGCCCGCGGTGGCTCCAGCCCGACCGGTGGGCGCGGCGGACCCCTTCGGCGAGCCTGCCGAGCAGCGCCCGCCCCTGGGCGGTGCGCCGGAGGAGAAGCTCGACTTCTTCCGGGGGGTGCTCAAGCAGAAGACGGAGACGCTGGCCCGCGCGCGGGCGCTGTATGCCGAGCGTGAGGCCGAGCTCCAGGCGCTGCGCGTCTCCGAGGCCACGCTGCGCAAGCAGGTGCTGGAGGCGCAGGAGCAGCTCGGCGGGGTGAAGGACCTGTCGGCGAAGCTGGAGCAGTCCTCCGCGGCGCTGTCGCGCGAGGCGGCGCGCACCGTGGCGGCCGAGGCGAAGGTCGCGGAGCTGCGGGGCGAGCTGCACGCGGCGGAGGAGGAGCGCAAGGACCTGGCGCGCGCGCTGGCCGAGGTGGAGGCGGAGCTGTCGAGCCTCACCGGAGAGATGAAGCACGAGCGCGCCTCGCGAGGCTCGCTCGCCGAGGAGCTGGTGGGGGCCAAGGAGGCCCTGTCGCTGGCGCAGGACCGGGTGGCGGAGCTGGCGTCGGAACGCGCCGAGATGCAGGGCGCGCTGGAGGCCGTGCGCGAGCAGTACCAGTCCACCCTGGGCGAGCTGGAGCGCGCTGGCGAGGAGCTGCGGGCGGCCCAGGAGGAGCGGGAGCTCGTCGTCGCGGAGCGCGAGGAGCTGGCGGCGCGGGTGGCGCAGCTCGAGGCGACGCTCTCGGAGTCCGAGTGGTCGAAGAGCTCGCTGGAGGAGGTGCAGGGGCGCACCCGCGAGCTGGAGGCCGAGCGCGACGCGGCCCAACGCGAGGCCATGGAGCTCTCCGCCCGGCTGGAGGCGCTGGAGGCGGAGCTCGCGTCGGTGCGCGAGTCGCTGGCGGCGAGCGAGGCCGAGGCGGTGCAGCTGCGCGACCGGATGGAGACGGACGCGGCCGCGCTGGGCGAGGCGGCGGAGCAGGCCGAGGCGCGGGAGGCGGAGCTGCGGGCCGAGCTTCAGACGGTGGAGTCGGACCGCAAGGACCTGGCGCGCGCGCTGGCCGACGTGGAGTTGGAGCTGGGGCGCGTGCGGGCCCAGGTGACGCAACAGGAGGAGTCGGAGGAGGAGCTCGAGATCGAGGAGCTGGACGCCGAGCGTCGGGCCCAGGAGGCCGAGGAGCAGGTGGAGCGGCTCAAGCAGCGGGTGACGATGCTCGAGGGCGCGCTGGGGGCCACGCGGGGCAAGAGCCTGGAGGTGGAGGCCGAGTCACGCCAGGCGGTGGTGGAGGCGCGGCTGGCCGAGGTGGAGGCGGAGCTGGAGGAGGAGCGGGCGCGCCGGGCCGCGTTGGAGGCCGCGGGGCCCGTGGCGGGGGAGGGCGGGGCGTCCGACGAGGTGGTGGCCGAGCGCGACCAGCTCCGGGAGGACGTGGCGGCGATGAAGCGCAAGCTGATGGCGGCGGAGACGGCGCTGGAGACGGCCGCCAGCTACAAGCTGAAGCTCGCCCGGCTGGAGGCGCAGCTCGCGCAGCTCAGGGCGGCGAAGTAGCGCGTGATGGACTTCGCGGGCCCCATCGATCCACTCACGGGGACTCCGGCGGCGCGCTTCGGGCTCTACGTCCACTTCCCGTACTGCCTGTCGAAGTGCCCCTACTGTGACTTCGCGGTGGCGGTGGTGCGCCAGGTGCCGGAGGAGCGCTACGCGCGCGCGGTGCTGGCGGAGCTGGACGCACGGCTGGCGGCGGAGCCCTCGCTGCGCGGTCGCCGGCTGGAGTCCCTCTTCCTCGGCGGTGGTACGCCCTCCCTCTGGCACCCGCGCTGGGTGGCGCACGTGCTGGAGGGCGTGGCGGCGCGGCTTCAGGTGGCCCCGGGCGCGGAGATCTCCCTGGAGGCCAACCCGAGCGTCGCCGACGCCGAGCGCTTCGCGGGCTACCGGGCCGCGGGCGTCAACCGGCTCTCGCTGGGCGTGCAGTCCTTCCGGGACGAGACGCTGAAGGCCCTCGGGCGCGAGCACACGGGCCAGGAGGCGGTGGCGGCGTACGAGATGGCGCGGCGGGCGGGCTTCGACGTGGTGTCCATGGACTTCATCTATGGAGTGCATGGGCAGACGCGGGCGCAGGCGGAGGCCGACGCGCGCCAGGCCGCGGCGATGGAGCCCGAGCACCTGTCCACCTACGCGCTGACGGTGGATCGCGAGTCACTGGCGGTGGCCACGCCCCTGTCGAGGCAGCTCGACAAGGGCGAGCTGGCGCTGCCGCCGGACGAGGACGTGGTGGAGATGACGAAGGCCATCCACGACGCCTACGCCGCGCACGGACTGCGGCGCTATGAGATCTCCAACCACGCGAAGCCCGGGTACGGCTCGCGGCACAACGCGCTCTATTGGACGGGGGGCGAGTACCTCGCGCTCGGCGTGGGCGCCACGGGGATGCTGCTCACGTCCGGGCCGGGCGAGCGGCCCTCGGGCTACCGCTACGTGGATCTGCGCGGCTCGGACGCGTACATGCGGGCGGCGGAGGAAGGGAAGCTCCCGGAGTCCAGCCGCGAGGCGTTGAGCCCCCAGGAGCTCTTCGAGGAGCGGATGGCCATGGGCCTGCGGCTGCGCTCCGGGGTGGACTGGGAAGCGGTGTGTACGCTCTACGGTCAAGATCCGGAGCCGCGCCGGGTGGAGGTGGCGCGGCTGGTCCAGCACGGGCTGGCGAGGCTCGACGGCCGCAGGCTCGTGCTCACGGAGGCTGGCGCGGACGTGCACAGCGCCATCAGCGCGCGGCTCCTGTAGGGACGCGGCTACCTCCCGCCCGCGACCTTCGGTGCCTTCATGGGCGGATGCCGTCGGCACGCCTTGGGACGAGGCCCCGCCTTCATCCGGGTGACCACCAGCCCCGCGTACACCTCCGAGTGGTCGGCGAGGTACTTCGTCAGCTCCACCTCCACGACCTGGCCGGCGAAGTGGTCGCCGACGATCCACCGGCCCCCGCCGCTGTAGACGCCGGTGTGCCAGACCCAGACGGGCCGCTCCTTCAACAGGCCGATGCGCGGCTCGGCCGGGTTCGGGTCGTATCCGACCAGCAGCAGCACGTCGCCGGGCTCGAGTCGCGAGACGTCCAGCTCCGAGGAGGCGATGGGGGCCAGGCCCTCCACGGGAAGCCCGAGCTCTCCGGCCGGCACCGACTGCGTCGGGAACACCGAGAAGGACTTCCAGCCGCACCGGCCGGTGTGCTCGGCCGCGTAGAAGAGCACGCCCTGGCAGTCGATGCCCTCACCCGGCCGGCGCATCCGGCCTCCGAACTCGTAGGGCACGCCGAGCAGCTCACGCGCCGCCGTGACGAACCTCTCGTTCGTGCGCTCCGGTGTCTGGGCGAAGACGTCACCGCCCAGGCCGAGCCACAGCATGGCGGTTCCAACCGTCGCATACCAACGCATGTCTCCTCCTGAGGGTTCCCGTGCTCGGGGGACTTGGATGCTTCGCGCTACCCTCGAGGTTCCACTCCTGACGGCGCTCCAGCCAGGGGGAGTGACGGCTTTCACACCCGGGCGGTGAAGCGGCTTACGGAACCTGTTCTGCGCGTGAGGCAGCTTGCTGCATGCCTGCTCACAGAAGCCTCGAGGTCCTGGCCAATGGACACACCGCTGACTTATTTGCTCTTCTGCGGGGATGTTTCCCAGCGTTCACCGCTGCTTGTTCCCATGCACCTCCCACTCCTGACCGCGATTGCGTCCACCAGGGGCTGGCAGCTCCGATGGGCCTGGTGCGTTCTGGCGGCATGGCTCGTCGCGACCGTGCTGGGCGCCCCTGGCAACGCCCATGCCGAGATGAAGCAGCGCTACCAGGGCGAGCTGAATGGTGACTTCGCGCTCATCGGCAACACGCTCGCGCAAGACTGCCGCTCCACGACGCCCCGGCCGCTGGTGGGCAAGATGCCGTCGATCAATACGTGGGAGCTAGGAGAGCCCTCGTGTTACCAGAAAGACACCTCTCCGGATTTCTTCTGGACCCTGGATGATTGGACGCGCGAGGACACCGGGGCTACGACCATCCCCTACCTTCCGCCCTACTCTCCCGCGGATTCTCTGCAGGCGCGCAGCCGGGCCATCCTCACGCTGCCCTCTGACGCCAAGGTGACGTACGCGCGCCTCTATTGGGCGGCCACTCGCTTCAATACTGTCGCGGGTGACCAGGTCGCGGCGCCGGACCTTACCGCCACGCTGTCGCGGCCGGGAGTGGCCGGCTTCGAGAATCCCCTCACCGCCGACGACCATGCCTTTGAGTATGTGCCGGGCAACGAGTACCAGTACCAGTCCACGGCGGACATCACGAGCATCGTGAAGGCGTACGGCGCGGGTGCCTACCAGGTCAGTGACGTGCAGGCCATTCCCGTCGACGCCACGGCCGGCGAGTACCTCTTCGACGCTTGGTGGATGGTGGTTTTCTACGAGCGGCCGGGTCAGCCCAGGCGCTACATGGCGCTGTTCGATGGCCTGGAGGAGGTGGCTTCCGGTGGTTCCACCGGGGTGACCGTCAGCGGCTTCTACGTGCCGTTCCTACCCGTCGAGGCGAAGCTGGGGGTGGTCGCCTTCGAGGGAGATCCCGATGAACCGGATGTGCTCATCGTCAATGACAGGGTCATCGGCAACGACCTGAACCCGGCGAACAACTTCTTCAACAGTACGCGTTCCTGGACCACCAGGAGCAGCGAAGGGGTGCGGACCGACACGCCGCTCGCGGGAGTCGATCCGGGCACCGATGGAGTGCTCGATTCGCTCCCGTTCAGCGACATGGGTGATCGTCCCCAGCTCACCGGCACGGCCGGAAGCATCTCGGGCATGGACCTGGACGTGGTGGACGTCACGGTGGCCCCGGGCGACAGGTCGGTCAAGGTGGACGTCCGCTCCGCCGCCGACAAGTTCTGGCTGGGCGGCTTCATCACCTCCATCACCACCCAGGCCCCTGACTTCACCAACACCATCAAGGCGGTGCGCAATCTCACGAGCACCGACGGCATGGTGCGCGTCGGCGACGTCATCGAGTACACCATCACCACCCAGAACACGGGTGATGACCACTCGCGCGCCACCGTCCTCACGGACGCGCTGCCCGCCCAGCTCGACTACGTCCCCGGCTCGCTCCAGCTCCTCACGGTGGCGGCCAGCGACACCCTCTCCCCCGGGTCCCTGACGGACGTGAAGGGCGATGACGTCGGCCACTACGACGCCGCCACGCGCACCCTCACCGTCTACCTGGGCACCGGCGCCACGCCCACCAACGGTGGCAGCCTGAGGGGCAACGTGGGCGGGAGCACGGGCGAGAGCACCAGCATCTCCTTCCAGATGAGGGTCACGTCCACCACCGTGGACAAGATAGACAATCAGGCCATCATCCGGGCCGGCGGCATGCTGGGCATCGATTCGGTGGAGACGAAGTCCCGGCCCAGTGTCTGCGATGCGGTGGGCCCGACGTCCATTCCGGTCCCGAACAGGCCCTCTTTCCGTCTGGACTTCACCAACACCATCAAGGCGGTGCGCAATCTCACGAGCACCGACGGCACGGTGCGCCCCGGCGACGTCATCGAGTACACCATCACCACCCAGAACACGGGCAATGACCACTCGCGCGACACCGTCCTCACGGACCCACTGCCCACTCAGCTCGACTACGTCCCCGGCTCGCTCCGGCTGCTCACGGTGGCGGCCAGCGACACCCGCTCCCCCGGGTCCCTGACGGACGCGAAGGGCGATGACGTCGGTCACTACGACGCCGCCACGCGCACCCTCACCGTCTACCTGGGCACCGGCGCCATGGCCACCAGCGGTGGCAGCCTGAAGGGCAACGTGGGCGAGAGCACCAGCATCTCCTTCCAGATGAGGGTCAAGCCCACCACCGTGGGCAAGGTAAACAATCAGGCCACCGTCAGGGCCGGCGGCATGCTGGAGTCGGAGAGCCTCGTCGAAGCGAAGTCCCGGCCCGTCGGCGTCTGTGGCGCGGTGGGCCCGACGTCCATCACTGTCTCCTCGGAGCCGTCAGGCCCGTCGAGCCCGTCCGTGCCTCTTCTCGATACACCTCCGCATGACGCCTATGTCGGTACCAAGGTGCCTGTCTATGCGGGGACGGCCGACAAGGACAACACGGTCTACGTGAGCTTGAATGGGGAACAGCTGTGCGCCGTGAGCAGCGATGCCTCGTCGGGTTCCTGGTCCTGTGAATCCCCCCATGCACTGGAGGAGGGGGGGCCCTACACCGTCAGCGTGTATTCAAAGGATTCGAGAGGCAGTTCCAGTCAGCCAACCCAACACCGCTTCTACGTCGATACCGTTGCACCGGCTCCCCTCGTCTCCACCCCCACTCCGGAGGCCTGGGTGACTTCCTCGACGCCCACCCTCACGGGCCTCGTCGAGCGGTACAGCACGCTGACACTGGCCGTGGATGGGAAGGCGTATGCCCCCATCCTCGTCACCGCCGAGGGGACCTGGAGCTTCACCCCGCCCGAGTCCCTGCCCGAGGGTCCTCACTCCTTGAGCGTGACGGCCACGGATCGCGCCGGCAATACGGGTTCCACGTCCCTCTCGTGGTCTCAAGACACGCTGCTCCCGGAGTCTCCACTCATCCAGGAGCCGAAGCAGGGCACGCGGCTCTTCACGCGCACGCCCACCTTTTCCGGAAACGCCGAGCCCGGCAGCACCGTGATGGTCCTCCTCAATGGAGCCCAGCTCGGTACCGTCCAGGCGGGGGCGGATGGCGCCTGGTCCCTGAAGTCTTCTTTTCTCCTCGGAGCGGGCGAACATCGTGCCTCGGCCTGGACGAAGGACGCGGCTGGTAACGTCAGTGCCGTTTCGCCCGAGGTGCCTTTCTCCACCTCCGTGCGCAGCCTCTACGGCTCGAACTGCGCGGCCGTTCCCACGGCCCCGGAGGTCTGGCCCTGGGCCTTGCTGCTGCTCGGGTTGTCGCGGCGGCGCCGGATCTCGGAATAGAAGAGAATGGGCTGGTTCATGAGTCCGCGCGCCTCGCTGGTGTTGATGCTTCTCCTCTCTTCTCTGGCCCAAGCGGAGCCGGAGGGCCTCCAGCTTTATGAAGGGGGGGACTACGAGGCGGCGATCCAGGCTTTCACGCGGGTTCTCACCGCCCCTGACAGCACGCAGAAGGAGAGGGACCTGGCGCGCCTCTATCTGGCCGCCTCGCTGCATGCGGTCGGGCAAGTGGAACAGACGCAGCAGCATCTCGAAGTGCTCGCGCGCGAGTACCCAGAGCTCCGGATGGATCCGGTCCGTTTCCTGCCCGAGCTGGTTGAGCTGGCTGAATCCATTCGCGCGCGGGTCGAGCGCGAGCGGATGGCTCGCGAGCAGGCCCTGCGCCAGCCTCCGCCGCAACAGGCGCCCGCGGCTTCACCCGCGCCGGTGGTGCGTGCGGTCCACTTGCGCCCGGAGGCCTTCGGCCTCGTCGAGGCGTTGGGCCTCCTCGGCTCGCAACAACCCACGTGGCAGCTGGGGGGAGGCCTCGCCTACGGCCAGGGGAACCTGGAGGGCAGCGCGCGTGTGTTGCTGGGTGGTTCGCCGATCTTCCATGTCCAGGGCGGAGTGCTGCTGGGACACGCCGCCTTCCAGCCCTACCTGGGCCTCCGGGCCGTCCTCGTTCCAGGCGAGAAAAGCTACGGAGGCGGTGCGGTGGTGGGGGGGCGTTTCGCGCTGCCCGCCGGGTTCGTGGCGCTGGTGGATGTGGGCGCCGAATACCTCCCCAACGATGACGACTTCGTCCGTCCCTTCGCGCTGACAGTCCAGGCGGGTCTCGGCTTCGACATCCGTCTCCGGTAATGCCGCGGCCTCAGGGTCTGCCGCGCGGGGCAGGGGCTGCCTGCGGAGGGCTCGGAGCCGGGGGCGTCACCAACTCCTCACGTCCCTCCTTGTAGAGGGCGGTGACCTTGCCGCCGCGAAGCTCCAGCGCGGCGAGGTGTCGGCCGTAGCCGGTGCTCAGGCCGGTGTCGATGAACACCGCCTTCCCGTCGAACCGTGTGCGGATCTTCCCATCCCGGTCGGTGGTGTGACCCATCACCATCCGCTTCGCGCCGAATCGCCGCAGCACCTCCTCGAGGGACTGCCTCGCGCCCTCCTCGGCTCCCTGCGCGTAGCCACGGAACCACAACGGCCCCTGCGCGTCCCGGGCGCCGCCAGGAGGGTTGCCAGGGAAGAGGTCCTGCCGCACCCAGCGGTTGAGCTCGGCCAGCGTCTTTGCTGGCACCCTCGGCGCGACTCCGCCGTGCACGAAGAGCGTGTCGTCGATGCGCACCACCGCGGCGTGCCGACGCAGCCACTGCCCGTAGCGCCCCTTGGGCCCGTACGCCTCGCGGTGTCCGTTGCTTCCTCGCGGCGAGCCCGACGCGTCCGGCTCGGGGCTCTGGTCCGCGAACGAGGCCAGCTCGCCCGGGGAGACGTAGCGCAGGTCCCCGAGCATGTTCATCACCTCGTGGTTGCCCAGCAGCGCGTGGACCCGGCCGCCCGCCGCGAGCGCCTCGCCCTCCAGCCGCATCAACAACTCGAAGGCCTCGCGGGTGCGCTCTCCCCGGTCCGGGATGTCTCCCGTCTGCACCAGGTGCGCCTTGCCGCCGCTCCACTTGCCCTTCTCGTCGATGAGGCCCGCCAGCCGCAGCACGTCCTTCAGCGCGTCCACGTCCCCGTGCACGTCACCCACCGCCACCACGCGCTCCACTCCGGAGAAGGTGTCGGGGATGACATCCTCCAGGCGGGGCGGGGCCAACGTGGTCGGAGGAGGAGGCGCCGCCGCC
Source organism: Archangium sp. (assembly GCF_036388035.1). Classification (GTDB taxonomy): domain Bacteria; phylum Myxococcota; class Myxococcia; order Myxococcales; family Myxococcaceae; genus Archangium. The sequence goes on along the minus strand of NZ_DASVSO010000548.1, from coordinate 1,834 downwards.
AGCAGCAGCGGGACGAGCAGGGGAACCAGGAGGGCGCGAGGGGAAGGAGCGGTCACGCTCCCTTCCTACCCCAAACGGAAACGGCGCGAGCAGGTCGGTTGCCTGCTCGCGCCGTCTGTCTTCCGGACTGCCGGGGAGTCTCCCTTACGGGGTCTTCTCGGCCTCCTCGCCGGCCATCTTCAGGATGTTGAACTCCACACGGCGGTTGTTCTCACGGCCGGCCGCCGTCTTGTTGGTGTCCACGGGCTTCGTCTCCCCGTAGCCCACCGCCTCGAGCCTGTCCCCAGCGACGCCCTCGTTGATGAGGAAGGCGCGCACCTTGCTCGCGCGCCGCTGCGACAGGTTCAGGTTGCTGGCGTCCTTGCCCTGGTCGTCCGTGTGGCCCTCCACGCGCAGCAGCTCGAGCTGGGGGTTGGCCTTCAGGATCGCGGCGACCTGCTTGAGCAGGTCGAAGGACTTGGGAAGGATGACGTCCTTCGCCGTGGCGAAGTACACCTTGTCCAGGATGACGATGCGCTTGGCCTCCAGGCGCACCTTGGACTTGCCCTCGTCGGGGCAGCCATCCGTGTCCTTCACGCCGTTGATGACCTCGGGCTGGGTCGGGCACTGGTCCTCCCAGTCCGGCACGCCGTCCTTGTCGTTGTCCGGATCCGCGCAGCCGTCCTCGTCCTGGAAGCCGTCCTTGTCCTCGGGCTGGGCCGGGCACTTGTCCTGGTCATCCATGAGGCCGTCCTTGTCCGTGTCCACGGCCGGCTTCGCGTCCGGGCAGCCGTCGGCGTCCTCGAAGCCGTTCACCGTCTCGGCCTGGAGGGCGCACCTGTCCTGCCCGTCGGCGATGCCGTCCCCGTCGTTGTCGGGGTCCGGGCAGCCGTCCTCGTCCTGGAAGCCGTCCTTGTCCTCGGCCTCGGCGGGGCACTGGTCCTGGCTCGCCACGCTGACGCCATCCACGCTGATGCCATCCCCGTCCGTGTCGACGGGAGCGGGAGGAGGCGTGACGGCCGCGACGCGCTCACCGGGCTGCGTCCAGTCGAGCCCGGCGAAGACGCGGAAGCCCGGGGTGCCGTAGCCGCGGGACAGGCCCGGGCCACCGCCCACGTGGGCCGCCAGGCCCTTGGAGAGGCGGTACTGCACCGCCGCGAGCACCTCCAGCGGGCGCCCCTCCACGTCCTGGTCGTTGAGCCCGAAGGCGCCCGCGACGTTGGCCTGCACCGCGAGCTTCTCGCTCAGGGGCACCTGGGCACCCACCGCGTACATCAGCTCGGTGCCCGTCTTCAGGTTGCGCACCTGCTGCTCGCCCTGGAGGTTGGCGCCGAGGTTGGCCACCAGCCGCAGGCCGTTGCCGTTGCCCCACTCGCCCACCAGCTGGGGCCGAGCGCTGACACTCGCGCCGCCCCGGAAGCCCTGGCCGCCCGCGGTGGGCAGCAGGACGGGGACGGACAGGCCGAGGTCGAACCCCCCCGCGTTGAGCAGGTGGGCCTTGGGCACCAGCCGCAGGTCCCCCACGCCCGCGCCGCTCACGCCGTCCGCGAAGGCCGGCCTGACGGAGGCGCCGCTCTCGGAGGCGTGGTACGTGACGGGCAGCGCCACGCCCAGCTCGAACCGGTCCCACAGCGAGAGGGAGCCCATCAGGTCCAACGTCACCTGGTGGGCGACGAGCCCGTAGACGAAGTCGTCCTGGCGCGGGTCGAGGAAGCTCAGGGGGTTGCTCGCGTAGTTGACCGAGGCCCCCAGGTGCCAGCCGAGGTGCCCGCCCACCCGGGCGCCATTCACGCCGAGGATGTCGGTGGCACCCGGGCCGGGCTTGTAGCGCTGCACGTCGATGGACTGGGACAGC
>NZ_DASVSO010000547.1:0-6357 GCF_036388035.1 Archangium sp. | reverse complement strand
CCGCCCAACGAGCCGTAGTTGTGCACCAGCTGCAGCACGTCCAGCAGCTCCGGCGACAGCTCGCGCAGCGGGGCCGTCATCGGCATGGCCAGGGTGAGCTGGGTGGCGAACGCCGGCAGGTCCTTCTGGATGCGCTTGTACTCGTCGAGCTGGCGCAGCGCGTCCATCAGCAGCGCCTCGGTGGACGAGTCCATCTCCACCATGAACTCCTGGGGATCGGCCGGCCGCAGCTCGAAGTCGCCCTGCTCCCAGGTGACGATGCGGTTGAAGCTCTTCTGCGGCCCCAGGTTGTGGTTGTCGTCGATGACCGCGTAGTACACGCGGCCCTGGCGCAGGTAGATCTTCCCCTCGTGCTCGTTGCTCACCACCAGCACGCCGTTCTTCTTGGACGTATGGAAGAGCTGGAGCAGGTCCGGCAGCGGAATCTCCTCGATCTTCCCCGTCATGGACGAGGCCTTCGTCGAGGTCCGGGCCGCCTGGGCCGCCGCCGCCTCCTCCAGCTTCTGCTTGGCCATGGCGTCGTCGACCTCGCCGACACCGGCCCCCTGCTGGATGAGCTTGAGGATGGAGGTCCCGATGAGGATGCGGTCCCCCTCCTTGAGCGTCGCCTGCTTCACCTTCTCGCCGTTGACGAAGGTGCCGTTGGTCGAGCCCAGGTCCTCGATGGAGATCTGCCCGGTGCCGTTGACCACGATGCGCGCGTGCTTGCGCGACACCATGTCCTCGACGAGCACCATGTCCAGCTCGCTCGAACGGCCGATGACGATCTGCCGCTCCGCCTTCAGGGGGAACTCGCCGCCCTGATACTTGCCGGAGATGAACTTGAGCGCGTACGCCCTTGCCGCCGATCCGCTCGGAGTGCTCACGGTGCTACGACCTCGATGATGAGTGTTGCCGTGGTGCTCGGCCCTCCCTCGTCGCCCCTCCGCTCCCACTCCAGCCGAGCCCTGCTGAGAACCCGCCTAGCCTACATGAGACCGGGCGAAAACAAGAATTCCTCACCACTGCGAATCAACGAGAGCCGGCGCTGGCCCTTTTCGTCCACCGGCCGCGAGGGAAGAACCCCCTCCAGGCGCCACTCCTCGGTCACCACCGCCTCGTCCCGCTCGAGGCGCAGGTACCACGCCCGCGCCTCGTAGCGGCGCCGCTGAAGCGCCAGCACCCGCTCCACCTCCGCCTCCCCGCCTCCGTCCCCCGCCTCCCCCGGGCCCCGCAGCGCCATAAGGGTTTTCCGATCCCCCGCCTCCAGCGCCCGACGCCGGGCCTCCAGCGCGCCGACCACCGCCGCCAGCCGGGGCGCGGCCAGTCCTTCCGGCACCCACTCCCGCCCCCGGAGGACGAAGGGCACCTGCTCCACGCCCAGGGAGCTGACCTCGGTGCGCCCCAGCCGGCCCGAGAAGTCCAGGGTGGCCGAGGCCACGGCACGCTGGCCCCCCGGCTCCACGCTGACGGTGATGCGCGCGAAGTGGTGCGTCTGGGAGGTGAGCCGTGCGCCCGCCCCGGGGATGGCCAACTCCAGGCGGTCCTGCTCGGTGCTCTTGAGCGCGGTGATGATCTCCACCTCCGGCCCGGCCGCCATCCCCAACAGGCGCGGCATCAGCACCGTCAGGGCGACCCCGGCGGCCAGCAGGGCGATGACTACCCCGCCCAGCCGGCTCCAGTCCTGGGTGCTCCTCACGAGCCCAGCAGACGCTGGGCGCGCTCCGCGGCGGGCGTCCCCGGAAGGCGCTCGATCACCCGCTGCAACGTCTGCTTCGCCCGCTCGGTGTCGTTGAGCCGCACGTAGGCGTCATGCAGGTCGAAGAGGGCCTCCTCCTCGAGCGCGGTGCCCGGATAGTTCTTCAGCAGCCCCTCGAGCCGCTGCGCCACGGCCTTCCAGCGCTCGCGCCTCGCGTAGAAGTTGGCCACGTACAGCTCGTGCTCGGCCAGCCGCCGGCGCGTCTCCTCCAGCTTCTGCCTGGCCTCGGGGGTGTACTGGGAGTCGGGGTACTGGCGGATGAACTCGTTGAGCGAGCGCAGCGCGGCCTGCACCTCGGTCTGATCCTTCTCCGTCGAGGGCGGCAGGAGGAAGAAGTCCGAGGGGATGTCCTGGAAGTGGCTCAGGGCGCCCTGGTAGGCGGCGTAGTCCACCTTGGGGTGCGTGGGGTGGAGCTTGATGAAGGACTGGTACTTCTCGCGCGCCTCGGCGTACTTCTCCTGGGCGAAGTCGAGGTCCGCCAGCTTCAGCTCGGCCTCGTTGGCCGCCTCGAGGAAGGGGTACTTGGTCCGGACGTGCTCGAAGTACTTCTCGGCCTGGAAGAAGTCCCTGCGCTCCAGGGCCTCGTCGCCCAGGCGGATGTTGGCCTCGGCATCGGTCCCGTAGTCGGGATCTCCAGGCTGGCCGGTGGTGAGGGCCGCGCAACCAGCGGCGGACAGGAGGGCGGTCAGGCAGACGGCTCGAAGAAGACGCATGGGTAGGGAAGCAAGCTAATCGTCCCGACCCGAAGGTTCCAGCGTCGCGTCACCGAGTACCCGCTGGATGACGTCCTCGGAGAAGCCCCGGCTGACCAGGAGACGGCCGGCCCGCGCGTGCTCCTTGGGCTCCAGCGTCCGCCCCGCCAACCCCCGCCGCTCCAGCACCTGGCGCGCGGCGGCCTCCGCGTCGAACTCCACCGTGCCGCTGGCCGAGTCCACCGCCGCCCGGGCCTCCTCGCGGCTCAGCCCATGGGCCTCCAGCCGCTGCCGCACCGCCTGGGGGCCGTACTTGCCCCGCTGCAGCAGCACCGCCGCCCGCTCCCGGGCGAAGCGCTCGTCGTCCAGGTAGCCCCAGCCCCGCACCTGCTCCAGCGCGGCGGTGCGCACCGGCTCGGAGAAGCCCTTGCGCTCGAGCGCCGTCAGCAGCTCGTGCCGGCTGCGGCCCCGGACGGCCAACAGTCGCAGGCATGCGTCCGTCGCACGCCTGACTTCCTCGGGGGTGGCTTCCTCGGAGTCCATCGCCTGCTCTCTAGCATGTGGTAACAGGCGCGGCATGCACCCCCTCATCGCCCGCTACCTCAGCCCCGATGCCGCCCGCGAGACACTCCAGAAGGAGAAGAACGGCGAGCCGCTCGAGCCCGAGGAGCGGCTCTTCGCCGAGACCGCCGCCGCCCACCCCGACAAGCGCTCGGAGCTGATGGGCGGCAAGGGCAAGCGCCACCTCTCCTCGGATGCCGAGGCGGCCGTCGTCTTCCTGGCCGCCTATGCCGCCACGCGCGCCATCGCCGAGGACCCGGCGCTCTCCGCCGCCACCGCCAAGGCCCGGGAGGCCCTCGCCGCCGAGGGCGCCACCCCCGACGAGACGGACGCCTTCATCGCCTCCATCCTCCTGGAGGAGGCCTTCGGCTACGAGGAGGAGGTGGAGACGTTCGACCGCTCCTACGTGGAGGAGGCGCTCGGAGAGGTGCCGGCCCTGGCCGCCCTCACCCGCGAGCAGGTGGACGCCCTCATCCTCGGCTTCGAGAAGGCGAGCAAGGACGAGACCGAGCGGGACGTGCGCGCGCGCATCGCCCGGGCCGTGGTGAACATCGCCTGGGGCGAGGGGCCCACCCCCATCAACCCCGAGCACATGGAGGGGCTCTTCGAGTCGGAGATCGCCGACAAGCCCGAGGCCGAGCTGGAGTCGGGCCTGCGCGCCACCGTGGACTTCCTTCACGTGCTCGCGAAGGAGGGGCTCATCGGGCCCCAGCGCCTCACACGCCTGCGGGCGCAGCTCGGGGACGAGGAGGCGTAGCGCGGAGCGCGGGCCCCCTCCCCAGGAGGGAGAGGGCCCAACGGCGCCTAGAAGCGCTCGATCTGGAAGTCGTCGTCGCCGCCGCTGGCGGGCTTCGGCGCGGCGGGAGCGGGCGCGGGAGCGGCGGGACGCGGAGCCACCGCCGGAACGCCCGTGCGAGACGCGGACGCCGCCGGAGCGGGGGCGCCCGGACGAGGCGCGCCGCCAGGGGGAGGAGGAAGAACCCCCGGACGGGCCGCGGCGGGAGCGGGCGCCGCGCGGGCCGGAGTGGCGGCGGGAGCCTGGGGCTGCTGGTTCTGGCCGAACTGGTTCGTCCCCGGCACGGGCTTGGAGGCGCCGTTGGCCTCGAAGTTGTCCCACTTCGAGTCCGAGGTGGCGCTGATGCCGGAGAAGCGCAGCGCGAAGTCATCCGGGTTGGTGGCCTGGCGGTGGGCCTCCTCGTAGGTGACGAGCCCCTGCTTCACCAGCGACATGAGCGACTGGTCGAAGGTCTGCATCCCGTAGGTGTCGAAGCCCTGCGAGATGGCGTCCGGAATCTCCTTCGTCCGGTCCTTGTCCTCGATGAGCTCCTTCACGCGGGCGGTGCAGCGCAGCACCTCCACGGCGGCCACGCGGCCCTTGCCGTCGGCGCGCGGAATGAGGCGCTGGCTCACCACGGCCTTGAGCACGCTCGCCAGCTGGATGCGCACCTGCTTCTGCTGGTAGGGCGGGAAGGCCGAGACGATGCGGTTGATGGTCTCCGTGGCGTCCAGCGTGTGCAGCGTGGACATCACCAGGTGGCCCGTCTCCGCCGCCGAGAGCGCCGTCTCGATGGTCTCGTGGTCACGCATTTCGCCCACGAGGATGACGTCCGGGTCCTGCCGCAGCGCGCTCTTCATCGCCTGGGCGAAGGACATCGTGTCCACGCCCACCTCGCGCTGGTTCACGATGGAGCGCTTGTCGCGGATGAGGAACTCGATCGGATCCTCGATCGTCATGATGTGGTTCGTCTCGGTGGCGTTGATGTGATCGATCATCGCCGCGAGCGTGGTGGACTTACCCGAACCCGTGGTTCCGGTGACGAGGATGAGGCCGCGCTCATCCAGGCAGATCTTCTCCAGGATGGTCGGCAGCATCAGCTCCTTGATGGTCATCACCTTGAAGGGGATGACACGGAGCACCGCGCCGACGGTGCCGCGCTGCTGGAAGACGTTCACGCGGAAGCGGCCGAGCCCGGGGACTCCGTACGCCAGGTCCACCTCGTTGCTCTGCTTGAACTTCTCCTTCTGGAACTCGTTCATGATGCCGAAGGCCATGCGCGCCACCTCTTCAGGGGGCAGCCGCTTGCCGTCCTTCAGCGGAACCAGTGAGCCATCCACACGGAACATGGGCGGCAGGCCCGCCTTCAGGTGGATGTCGGAGGCACCGCCGCGGAGCGCAATCTGGAGGATCTCGTTGAGTTCCATGAATGGGCCGGGATGCTAGCACGCCCCACCGGCCCGAAGACGAGCCCCCCGTCGAGGCTCGATTGCCTGCCCGGGCCCGCAAAAGCCAACGGCGGAGGCCCCCGAGAGGACCCCCGCCGTGTGGGTGCTCCAGCGAATCCGAAGAGACGGATTAGCGCTTGGAGAACTGGAACCGGCGACGCGCGCCCGGCTGGCCGTACTTCTTGCGCTCGACGGCGCGGGCATCACGGGTGAGGAAGCCGGCCTTCTTCAGCGCGGGGCGGAAGTCCGGGTTGTAGTTGCACAGGGCGCGGGACAGACCGTGGCGGATGGCGCCGGCCTGGCCGGTGAGGCCGCCGCCGCGCACGTTGACCTCGATGTCGATCTTGCCCTTCTGCTCGAGGATGTCCAGGGGCTGGTTGAGCACCATCTTGGACGTCTCGCGGCCGAAGTACACGTTGATGTCGCGGCCGTTCACAGTCACGACGCCGGTGCCCGGGCGGATCCACACGCGCGCGGTGGCCTCCTTGCGGCGGCCGGTGCCATAGAAACCCTTCTCGGTGGCGGTAGCCATGTCGTCTCTTCTCTAAAAAAAGGTGTGGAAGTGGGGAAGGAAGGAGCGCTTACGCCTCGACCTCGCGCGCGACCGGCTTCTGGGCGGCGTGCGGGTGCGTGTCACCAGCGTAGACCTTGAGCTTGGTCATCATCTGACGGCCCAGCGCGTTGCGGGGCAGCATGCGACGCACGGCGTTGATGATGATGTCCTCGGGGTGCCGCGCGCGCAGCTTGGCGAGGTTGGTGCTCTTCAGGGCGCCCGGGAAACCCGCGCGCGGGTGCCGGTAGTACATCTTGTCCTGCTCCTTCGTCCCCGTCACGCGCACCTTCTCCGCGTTGATGACGATGACGTGGTCACCCGTGTCGATCGACGGGGTGTACATCGCCTTGTGCTTGCCCTTGAGCAGGGTGGCAATCTGGCTGGCCGCGCGGCCAAGCACCTTGCCATTCAGGTCGATGATGTGCCAGTCGCGCTTGATATCCGCCGGCTTCGCGCTGTAGGTCCTCTGCGACATTGTTTGAACTCCAGAAGTCATTGGTGGCGCCCGAAGCGCCTGTAGCCAAAGCAACCGCGGGTCCACCCTGAGAACTTCCAAGCTGGCCCGGAAAGGCCGACCGTCTTAGAGGGGG
>NZ_DASVSO010000546.1:0-12050 GCF_036388035.1 Archangium sp. | reverse complement strand
GGGGAAGTCGGCGCCGCTGGCGGTGACGGAGATGCGGGCGATGGAGGCGGAGAGGGCCTGGGGCACGGCGACGGCGAGCTGGGCCGAGCCGGTACCTGGGGAAGAGGCGGAGCAGCCGGCGAGCAGCGCCAGCCACAGCGCCACCAACAGGTGGGAAGAGAGTCTTTTCACGAGAGGGTCCTGGAAGCTGCGTGAAGCGTGTCTGCGATGGGGTCCAATGACTCGCGGGAGTCAGGGCGTGTACAGCTCCGCCGAACCGACGGCGGTGCTGCTGGTGCCGGTGGCTCCCCCCGAGACGAGCACCTGACCGAGGGTCGTCAGCGGCGTCGCCGTGTGGTTGGCGCGAGCCGCGCCCATGGAGTTGATCGTGCTCCAGATGCCCAGGCCCGAGTCGTACACCTCCGCCGTCGCGACGGGTCTGGTCCCGTTGGTTCCCCCCGAGATGAGCACCTTGCCGTTGGGCAGCAGGAGCGCCGCGGCGTTGGAGCGCTTCGACGCCATCGCGCCGGTCTTGGTCCAGATGCCCGTGTTCGGGTCGTACACCTCCGCTGTCTCCAGGAAGGTGCCGCCGCCCTGGACTCCTCCCGAGACGAGCACCCTGCCGTCGGACAGCAGCGTCGCCGTGTGGCTGGCGCGGGCCGCGTTCATGGCGCCGGTCTTGGTCCAGAGGCCCGTGTTCTGGTCGTACAGCTCCGCCGTTTCCAGGAAGCTGCTGGAGGTTCGTCCCCCCGCGACGAGCACCTTGCCGTTCTTCAGCAGCGTCGCCGTGTGGTACGCGCGGAACGTGGTCATGACGCCCGTCGTGGTCCAGAGGCCCGTGCCCGGGGTGTACACCTCCGCCGCCGAGAGGTAGCCGGGGTTCTGTCCCCCCGCGACGAGCACCTTGCCGTCGGTCAGGAGCGTCGCCGTGTGGTAGGCGCGGGCGGTGCGCAGGGTGTTGGCCGTGTTGCTCCAGGTGCCCGAGCCCGGGTCGTACGTCTCCGACGCCAGGAGGTAGCTGGGACTGGAGCCTTGTCCCCCCGCGACGAGCACCTTGCCGCCGATCAGGCGCGTCGCCGTGTGGGCGTAGCGCGCGGTGCGCAGGGTGTTGGCCGTGTTGTTCCAGGTGCCCGAGCCCGGGTCGTACACCTCCGCCGCCGTGAGGATGCTGGAGCCCTGCCCCCCCGCGACGAGCACCTTGCCGTCGGACAGCGGCGTCGCCGTGTGGTGGTAGCGAGCGGTGCGCAGCGGGGTCTTCGTCGGGGTCCAGGCGGAGAGCACGCAGGACGGCAGCCCCATCATCGCGAAGCTGCTCGTGGCCGTCCGGCTGAAGGCGTTGGTGACGGTGGCGGTGATGGTGGGGATGGTGCCCTCGCTGACACAGGAGGGGGCCGTCCAGGTGGTGCGGCTGTGCGAGGCGGTGCTGATGGGGTTGCCCAACGCGCCGGTCGTGGCGGCCCAGGAGAAGGCGAGCGCGGAGCCCTCGGGGTCGCTGGCCGCCACCTCGTAGGTGATCAGCTGTCCCGGGGAGGTCATCTCCGAGAGCGCGGAGCTGTAGGTGCGGAGGATGACGGGATTGAAGTGGGTGGGGTCGGGCGTCGCGGCGACACACAGGGACACGGTGCCGGTGGTCTGCCTGCCGTGCCCGTCGGAGACGGAGACCGTGAGGTCGCAGTTGTCGCAGGGGCCGGCGGGCACCTCGGAGGGCGTGAACCCGGCAACGCGGGAGAGGGCATTGGCCCAGGTGCCGGCACAGGTGGCGCTCCATTCATAGGAGAGGCTGTCGCCGTCCGGGTCCTCGGCCGAGGCGGAGACGGACGTGGCCTGCCCCACGACGAGCCGGGCGAGGGTGGCTCCGACGGTGTTCACCCGGGGAGCGCTGTTGAAGGAGACGGTGACCCGTGCCTCGCCTTCTCCACCACTGGACGTGCTCGACAGGCTCGAGCCGCTCGGCAGGACGGTGACGCGCAGGGCGGCGCTGGAGGAGCGGCCACTGGCGTCCGTCACGGTGAGGGTGAGGGTCTGGGGGCCGGGGACACGGGGCGCCGTCCACGCGGTGGAGGCCGAGGTGTCCGACGAGGAGGTGCCCGAGGAGGAGGACCAGGCGTAGGCGAGGGTCTCGTCCGGGTGGAGGCCATGGGCCTCGGCCCGCAGGGAGAGGGTGCCGCCCACGGGCACGGAGCTGGAGGAGGCGACCAGGGAGTCGATGACCAGCGGCTCGCTCGGGAAGGCCGGGGAGGCGCCGGGCTCGTGGAGGGTGATGGCGATGAAGGCCGTCTGGTGGGCGGAGATGGAGACGCCGGAGGCGGAGCCCTGAAGGATCAGGGATCCGGAGGCGTCGAAGGCCTGGGCGAGGAAGGTGCGCTGGGCGCCCGCGGGGAGGTTGCCGAGCAGTCCGCTCCGGCCATCGTCGGAGGCCACGAGGTCCACGGACGCGGAGGGCATGTCGGCGGCGCTGGCGGTGACGGAGACGCGGGAGATGGAGGCGGCGCCGGTGCGGGGGAGGAAGACGGCGAGCTGGGCCGCGCCGGTGTCAGCGGGAGCCGAGCAGCCCGCGAGCAGCGCCAGGCCCAACGCCAGCACCAGGTGGCAAGAGACTTTCTTCATGGAGGTCACCTTCGGGGGGCACGAAAAAGGGGCGAGGGCCCAGGAGAGCCCTCGCCCCGGAGGCGCGACGGATTACGGCTTGATCAGCTCGATGTCGCCCCCGGCGGAGGCCAACTCGGTGTCACCGATGTCCTCCTTGTTGCCGTAGCCCAGCTGGCCGGAGCCGTTCTCACCCCAGCAGCGGGCGGCCCCCGTGCTCAGCAGGGCGCAGGTGTGGCTGCCGCCGGCGGTCACCTGGTAGGCGCTGGAGCCGTCCAGATCCACCGCGGTGCTCGGCTTGAGCCGGGAGCTGGTGCTGCCGTAGCCGAGCCGGCCATTGGCGCCGTTGCCCCAGCACTTGATGTCGCCGGTGCCCAGCAGGGCACAGGTGTGCGTCTTGCCCGCGGCGACCTGGAGCACGTAGCCGCCCATGTTCACATCGCCCGCGGCCGGGCTCGTGCTGGTCGGCGAGTAGACGCTGCCAGCGTGGTCGTAGCCGAGCTGGCCGTAGCCATTGTAGCCCCAGCAGCGCACGTTGCCGGTCTCCAGCAGGGCGCAGGTGTGGTTCTCGCCGGCCGTCAGCTGCACGACGGCGCCGCCGACAGTCACGTCACCGGCCGTGTACGGCTGCTCGGCATCACCGATGGTCTTGGTGTTGCCGTAGCCGAGCTGGCCGTAGCCGTTGTAGCCCCAGCAGCGCACGTTGCCGTTGTCCAGCAGGGCGCAGGTGTGATGGCCACCGGCGACGATGTTCTTCACGGAGCGGCCCTCCTCCACCGTCACCTCCACGTCGCCCTCGGAGTAGGGCTGCTCGTCGTCGCCGATGTCGTCGGTGTGGCCATAGCCGAGCTGGCCGTAGTCGTTGTGGCCCCAGCAGCGCACCCGGCCGGTGTCCATCAGGGCGCAGGTGTGCTCGTAGCCGGCGGCGAGCTTCACCGCGACGCCGCCCAGGTTGACGTAGCCGTAGCTGGCGATGGCCTCGCCATCCCCCACGTGCTGCGTGGTGTTGTAGCCGAGCTGGCCGAACTCGTTGTTGCCCCAGCAGCGCACCAGGCCGGTATCCAGCAGGGCGCAGCTGTGCTTGCCGCCCACGGCGATCCGGGCGCCCACCCCCACCAGCGCGATATCCTTCGCGGCCGAGGGCTTCTGGGTGTCACCGATGTCCAGGGTGTTGCCCTGGCCCAGCTGGCCGAAGGCGTTCTCACCCCAGCAGCGCATGTTGCCGTTGTTGAAGAGCACGCAGGTGTGGGCCTCGCCGGCGCGGATGGAGTTGATGCCGGTCAGCCCTCCCTCGACGACGGGGTTGTCGGGGAACTGGTTGGCGGCGAGCGGATACTTCAACGTCGTCTTGCCGCCCACGCTGTCGGTGACCTCGAGCGTGATTTCGGCCTGCAGGGCGACGGTGTACCCCTGCAAGGTGGTGGGGTTGGTGGGGCTGGTGAACTTGACGACGCTCGGGTCGAGGGTGGTCCCGCCGGTGGCCGCGAGGCTCCAGGCGTACGTGAGGGCCGACACGTCGTCATCGTCGGCCACGTCGGCATGGAAGAGGACGGAGTTGCTGCCGGTCAGCCGGCTCGCGCTCAGGCTGTTGATGACGGGGTTGAAGCGCACCTCGATGACGTTGTCCCGCACGCCATCGGTCTGGCCGGGCGGCTTGACCTTGGTCTTGAAGGTGGTGGTGACGGAGTGGCCCGCCTCGTTGGAGACCTTCACCGTGTGCTGGAAATCGGTGTTGGCGCTGACGGTGGGCGGCGTGTACTGGCTGACGAAGGTGCCCGCGGTCCCCAACAGGGTGATGGTGCCGCTCGTCGGGAAGAAGGTGCCGCTCCCCGCCTCCGAGGTGATCTCATAGGAGAGCGTGTCGCCGGTGTTGGCCTCCACGGAGAAGGACACGTTGCCGCTCTGGTCGGAGCCGAAGGCCGAGGGGACGGAGATCTTCTTGATGCGGGGGATGGAGATCGTCTGGCCGTCATTGGCCGCGCCCAGGGCGATGACGACGGACCCGCTCTTGGTGAAGGTCTGCTCGGTGGTGCCCTTGAAGAGCACGTCGCCGCTGGAGTTCAGGGCCTTGGCGGAGAAGGAGAGCAGCTTGTTCTTGGGGAGGAAGGGGATCTTCCCCGTCCACTCGCCCGCGGACAGGGCGAGGTCGAAGTTGATGTAGATGGGGGCGTTGGCGTCCTTGTCCAGCACGTCGATGCGCAGGCGGGTCACGTCGGAGAAGGTGAAGGCCTGGGCGGACGTCAGGGCGCGGGCGGAGAGGACGCGGCCCTGGGCGCCGCTGGCGGAGTCGTACAAGTCCGCGTTCTTGATGGAGAAGGAGGCGGTGGCGGTGTCCTCCTGCTCCTGCACCTGGCCCTGGGGCTCGGTGGGGTTGCACCCGGCGATGCCGAAGGTGAGAGCCGACAGCAGGACGGCCGCCTTGCGCAGCGTCCCGCGCGTGCTCCGGAAACAAAGGGGTGGATTCTTCATACACGTGCTCCTTCAGGACGCACGTCTTCCAAGCCGCACCACGCGGCTCTTCCGACGTCACGTCGCCAGTGACATGGGGTTACGAAAATGAAGCTCGGACAGGCCGGGCCTTGGCGGCTCCGCGCCTCGGCACTGTGATGAGCCGCCAATGTGGAAAATGATGCAGAGAAAAATTCCCGCGGAATTAACGGCCGCGTTTCAGGCGTGCGGGCGCGTCCATTCAGCGAGGGCCGCCGAAGGGGAGAAGCGGCTCACTCGATTCAATGACTGTCTGGAATTGCTGGAATTGATCGGCCCGAGCCCGTTTTCAGCGGCCCCGGGCTGGTCAGCTCCGCGTCAGGGCCACCGACCGCGCTCGGCAGTCACTTCTGGACCGTGCCCCGATAGCCTGCTGAGAATCCCCCGCCGCTCCAGGAGGAGCAGGCGCAACGGAGGGAAAGATGATCGTTTCGTCGAACCAGAAGCTCGCACTGCTGGCTGCCCTGGCCCTGGTGGCCTGGGCCGGTCGTGTCGAAGCCGCCAAGGACTTCACCATCCAGTCGCACACCGCGTCCGAGAACGCGTTTCTCGTCAGCTCGCACATCATCGAAAGCAATGGGGAGGTCGCCCTCGTCGACGCGCAGATGTTCAATGACGAGGCGGACAAGTTCATCGAGAAGGCGAAGAAGGCGAAGGGGACGGTGAAGACCATTTTCATCACCCACGCGCACCCGGACCACTTCTTCGGCCTGCAGCGGCTGAAGGCGGCCTTCCCGGAGGCGAGGCTCGTGGCCATGCCCGCGACGGTGGAGGCCGTGGGGCAGACGGGCCCGGGCATGCTCAAGTTCTACCGCGAGGGCTTCATGAACGGGGCGCTCGCGGCCAACCTGCCCACGGAGCTTCCGGCGCTGGAGAAGCTCGAGGGCAGCACGCTCAAGGTGGGCAATGCCGAGTTCGAAGTGCTCCACTTCCCGGCAGCCGAGGTGAAGGACGCGTACGCGCTCTGGCACAAGGGCACGGGCACGCTGGTGTCCGGGGATCTCGTCTACAACAACACGCACATGTGGCTGGCGGACCAGGAGCCCCAGGGGTGGATTGCCGCGCTCGAGCAGCTCCAGAAGCTGCCGGTGAAGAAGATCTACGCCGGCCACGGTGAGCAGGGCGGCAAGGACCTGCTCAAGAAGAACCTCGAATACCTGACCTTCTTCGAGAAGACGCGCCAGGGCGCGAAGTCGGGCGAGGAGCTCAACAAGGCGGTGAAGGGCAAGTTCAAGAAGCTCCGCGTGCAGGCCGTCCTGGACTTCTCGGCCAACAAGTACTTCCCGCCGCCGCAGCAGGGCGGGGGGAGCGCGAAGCCGGAGGAGGCCGGGAAGGGTGAGCCCGGGGGCAAGGGCCCGGGGGGCCAGCCGGAGGGCACCGGCAAGAAGTAGCCTCATGACGGGCAGTGCCGGAGGGCGGCTCCCTGTCTCGGGGGGCCGCCCTCCGCGTTGATGCACAACCCAGCAAGCGCTGGGGCAGCACCGAGCAGGGACAGACCGGTGATGGGACGCTAGCGGAGCACGAGCCGCGTGGCTTCCCCCCATTCCTCCTGTACGCGGCATGCGGCATGAGTGCTCGCTGGCTCGACTGGCGACCGAGCTCATGCACCGGGCAATGCGTCCCGTCCTTCAGCGGTTCAAGGCTCCGTTCGCCCGGCGTCTATGTGGCTGCGTGAATCCGGACGGACGGAACGTGAACCGCAAAGGACACATCAACGTGAATCGAGTCATCGGTAAGAGCGCAGTGCTGGGAGTGGGTCTGGCCCTGGTGGCCTGCGGCCCCATGGATCCGACCGTGGCTGGGGAGCCAGAGCTGAGCAGCACGCAGCAGGGCCTGAACGTCGAAATCAACGGCAGCTTCGAGTCCGCCCCTGCCGGCGTGTACAACTACACCATCCTCTCTAACGGAAGCACCGCGCTGCCGGGCTGGACCATCGGCGGCAGCATCAAGGTCATGAACAGCAGCTACAAGACCGCGGCCCAGGGCACCAAGTCCGTGGATCTCAATGGGAATGGCGCCGGCAGCGTCTCGCAGATGGTCTCCACCGTGGTGGGTGCCGGGTACACGGTGAGGTTCGCGCTGGCCAACAGCCCGAACTGTGCGACCACCTGGCGCTATGGCACGGTCACCTATGGACCGTCCTCAGCCAGCATCTCGAACGCCTCGGGCACATGGGCCTACAGGTCCTACACATTCAATGCCACGAGCACCAGCTCGCTCATCAAGTTCGAGAGCACCTCGACTGGTGTGGCCTGCGGCCTGGCCATCGACAATGTCACGGTGACCGGCCCCTGACGAAGGCCCCGAGCCCTTCACGGAGATCAGGGCGCGGGTCCAGGCCTCGGACCTCGCCGGAGCTCGGTCCGCGATGCCGAGGTAGCTCTCGATGAGGCGCTCGAGGGCCTGCGCCTCCTCGCTCCTCATGAAGTCCTTCACGACATGAACGACGCGCCCGTCCTTCAGCGTCGCGTTGAGAGAGTAGGGACGTAGGTGGGCGTCCGGTCGCTGCTTGGGCTCACGTCTTCACACCACGATTGGTTTCTCCTACGTAGAGTGCAGCACCGCGCGTCAAAGTATACACTCTCAATTGTGACCGTGCGCGTATACCGCTCGATCCCGGGTCTCAGGATTGATGGCTCCCTCAAGCAGGGGGCGACGCGCGTGCCTTGAGCTGGAGAGTCAGCTCAATAGCCCGACCGGTCGATTCCATCATCAGTAGCCGCGTTTCCGGACCACGAACGCGCCGGTCAGCCACATGGCGCCGATCCCCAGAAAGGCGCCCGACAAGACCCAGAGCTGGTCTGCTCCCCCGTAGCGCGCGGTACCGGCCGGGTCGTGCTGCTTGTACAGGATCTTGACGGTCTTCCCCATCCGATGGCCCGGCTGCCCATAGTAGAGGGTTGTGGTGTGCACGTTGCCAGCTGAATCCGAGAACGTGATCATCTCCGGGTAGCCCTTGAACATGATGTATGAGCCGTCCCCCCGGCTGCTCTCGGAGACCACCACTCCTTGCGCCGCCTCGGCGTACAATACGAACCGTAACGTGTGCATGAAATTGAAGCCGCCAAACGCCAGGCAGGGCGCGGCGATGACGAGCATGGCCAAGAAGCGATTCTCGGAATCGGAAGAGGACATTGAGAGAGCCTAACCCATGAGGACGAATGGAAGGCCAGTGCAGTTGAGGTCCGCGGCTGCGGCAGCGGTGCGTTGAGCGCGCAGGAGCCGTTGAGGCCCCGGGCGTCGCTGCGCAGGTGCAGGGAAAGCAGCGCGCCCCGGGGTTGGACTGGGCAGGGTTGGTGAAGCGCAGGTTCGGCTTCGACGTTTTCGTTTGCCCGGGCTGCGGCGCAAGGAGGCGGGTGTTGGCGGTGCTGAAGGGCCTTGGCAACAAGGCTGATGGGCAGAGGCCCCCGACACCTGGGCATTGGAAGCGGCGGTTGGGCGAGAGGCTGCTCAAGGGGCAGGGTGTGCGCGCAGGCATCGCTCAGACCTTCCTGGGAGGGTTGTCCAGCCCGCATCCTATCCTTCAGGGCTGTTTCTCCCGGGGGAGGCCAGCGCCATGACGAAGAAGCACCGGAGTCCTGCGGTGGGGGAGGGCGGCGGAACGCAGCTCGAGGCCCGGCGGCGGGGCCCGCCACCGTGGGCGCCGGCAGGTGCCCTCTGGCTCATCGTCCTCTTTCTCCACGCGGCATGCGCGACGCAGGGGCCCGCAGCAGGTAGGGGTGCAGGGGAAGGGCGCGCGGGGGAGGAGGCTGCTGAGAGCGAGGCGCGCTCGGCGCCGAGGGAGATGCAGCCGGTGGTCGTCATCTACGCGGCCGAGGTGGAGGCGCGCGGCCGGACGCGGGTGGTGGCCGTCACGCGGGAGGAGTACCAGCGAGCGGTTGCGCAGCTCCTCCAGCACCACCATGTGCAGGGGACGCCCCAGGAGGCCGCCCAGGGCCTGCTCCAGGCCATGCCCGAGGAGGAGCTGCTCGCCGAGGTGTACCGCGACAGGGTGCTCACCCTGGTGCCCCTCGGCGACAAGAGCACACTCGTCCCGGAGGCAGAGGCGGCGCTGAAAGAGAAGTACCTTCGGTGGTGCCAGCCACGCGGCGGGGGCGACTGCCTGGGCCTCTTCACGGATGGGCCCTACCTGCGCACGGACGACAGGCGCACCCTGTCGCTGGCGCTGGCCTTCAGCGAAGTGCTGGACGAGACACGGGCGGCTCTGGGGCGCGAGCTGAGCCCGCAAGCGCTGCTCTCCTCCCTGGTGTGGGCCGTGGGCCTGTACCTGGCGCTCTGGCTGCTACCGGAGCCGAGCACGAAGGCGGTGGCGGCTGCGCTCTCCGTGGTGCTGCTGGCCTGGTTGGGGCTGGATGCCATGTGGGGCCTCTTGGACGGGTGGGCCAGCATGGCGCACGCAGCACACGAGGCCACCACGTTCGAGGAGCTGCGCGACGCCGGCGACGCCTTCGGCAAGCGCGTAGGGACAGATGCGGCCCGGGCCCTCATTCTCGCGGTGGCTACCCTCACCGGGCGGACGCTCGGCGAGGTGGCCACGCACCTGCGCTCACTGCCCAGGTTCAACCAGGTGCAGGCGCAGTGGGCGGCCCAGGGTATGGAGGGCTCGGTGGTGGTGGCGATGGAGGAGGCCGCCGCGGTGGAGGTCGTGGTGGAGCAGGGCCGCGCGCTCGTGGTCCTCACGTCCCCTCAGGCGCCGGTGGCCATCAACGTCCTGGCGAGGAGCGGAAGCTCGGGCGCTTCTGGGGGGCACTCGGGCACCGTGGCCATCCAGCACCGCGGTGGCAACAAGCAGGTCATCCTCAGCAATGGCGAGCGGTGGCACCTCCCGCGAGGCAAGAGCTACCGGGACATTCCGGCGGAGGACCGGCTGGGCGACGAGCTGCAGGCGGCGGTGAAGGAGATGGCGGCGAGGTGGTCCCGGGCGGAGCTGTCGCCGGACGAGCGCGCCGCCATCGACAAGATGTGGAAGGCCGGGAAAGAGTACCGCGCGAATCTTCTTGAGCGACAGGCGCGGGGGCGGTGGGTGGAGACCCAGATGCAGGCGCGATTCCCAGGCCTGTCGTGGAACAGTCGTGGTGTCGACATCACCGGCCCGGGGGACAGGGTTACCATTACGAGATCCTGTCTGGCACGGAGTCGAACTTCGCCCTGCACGGGCGACGGATGGCGAGCACTTTCTTTCGCATGATCTTCTTCTGAGGCCTACGTGACTCCCAACATCCACCACGAGAAGCGAGAGGTCATCGGCGAGCGGCTCGAGCTGACCAAGGGGCCGATTTATTGGCTCGGTCCCGACCTGACACTGCGCGACTGCACCCTCGTCATCAGCGCGGCCGGGCGCTCGCTGGTTCCTATGTCCGGACAATTCATCAACTGCACCATTCAGGCGAAGGGCGAGCTGAAGACCGTGCGCTGGGCACCGATCAGCTTCAGCAGGTGCCAGTTCAAGGGCCGGTTTACCGGCAACGACTTCGGCTTCCGCGCGGACCTGTTCGACAGGGAGAAGGCTGGGGGGCTCGAGGAGTGCGACTTCTCAGAGGCCCGTCTCAATGGCTGCCGGTTCTTCAACTGCGACATGAAGACGATTCGGCTGCCGCTGTGGCCGTGCTTCAGTTTCTTGGAGCCACTCGGGCATGCAGCGGAGCTGGGTCGCCGTGAGTGGCCCGGTCAGTTCGGGATCATCATTGAGGGGCTTGCGAAGAATCCCGCGGGCACAGTCGCGGAAACGTGGCACGCACCCACTGTGGCCGAGAAGATGGACACGACAGTCGAGGAGCTGCGCGCGGCGTTAGAGGCGGCTCCGGGGATTTTCATGTGAGGGAGAGCTACTCGGCCGCTGGAAGCAGGGCCGCTGCGCGTCGCCCAGGTTTCTGCCATGCTCGCGGCATGCACAGGAACTGGCTCCTCCTGCTCACCCTTGGCTCCTGGCTCGTCGCGTGCGGCGGCACGCCCGACAGTTACGTCGAGGGCCGAATCTTTGGCACTCGCTACGGCGGCCCGGTGGATATCTCCTTCCGCTTCACCAACGGTGGCATCGGCGGACTCGTCTACGAAAACTTCCTCCGGGAAGACCGCCGGGGCAACGATCCCACCTTCATCCACCTCAGCGACCCGGACCACGAGGTGACGGTGCGAGCGTGGAGCGGACCGGAGCCCATCGATGAGGACACGTTCGAGCTCTTCCTCTGGGAGCTGCCCTCGCCGCCCGTGCACGCGGGCACCCACCGGGGGGCCGTCCTCGGCGTGAGGCTCAACGACTCCTTCGTCTTCGGGCCGTCCCCGAGCTACGACGTCATCGACATGGAGTACGAGGAGCTGGAGTGGACGGGCAACCACGATGGCTCCGTCATCTCTCGCGGCCGCCTCACCAGCCACTTCACATCCGACCCGGGCCTGCACCTGGAGGGGCGCTTTCAGCTCGTCGCCAACTGCGAGTGGCACCCCTTCCACCGCTACTGCGGCCAGCCGCGCATCGACAACCCGAAGCTCGCGCCCTGGCAGCAGAGCGACTGTCCCCAGGCGCTCATCGAGCACGTAGGCGGCCAGGCCGTGCCCGAGTGGAGGGGCGACTCCCGCATGAGGCTCGGCGCGGTGGACTACGCGTGCAAGGGGGAGGACGGGCTCTTGCAGTGCTTCGCGGACGTCTCCGGCATCGAGGCGGAGGGCTGCACCTGGCGCGCCGTGGTGCTCACTGACGGCAGCGTGGATCAGTTCGCGCTCGCGGGCTTCGCGGACCCGGCGTGCGCCCGGCGCGCCTGCAATACCTGGCGCTGACAGAGCCTCTCTTCCTGGACGAGTCCTCCGCCACATCTCCTGGCAGTGACCCGTGGGCGCCAGTACGTTGCACCGCATGCGCGTCATCACCCAGCGGGCCTTTGGTGGAATCGAGCAGTTGGTGGAAGAGGACTGGCCCCTGCCCGAGCCGGGCCCCGGAGAGGTGCGGGTGCGCATCCGTGCCGCCTCCTTCAACCCGGTGGATGTCCTCTTCCGCCAGGGCG
>NZ_DASVSO010000545.1:0-13470 GCF_036388035.1 Archangium sp. | reverse complement strand
CAAGCTGGCCGAGGCGCTGGACGTGGACCTCGTGTACGACTTCCCCTCGAGGTGGTGGGGAGGGCGGGTGGCGGGGCTGAAGGACGCGCCGGGCAAGAGCGTGCACGGGAGGCTCTTCGAGATCTCCGGGAAGGACTGGCCCATCATCCAGCACAAGGAGGGCGCGGTGACGAGCATGTGCGTGGAGCGGCTCGTGCGCGTCCGGGTGGAGGGGCAGGAGCTGCAGGCCACGGCGTTCGTGACGTCGCCGAGGCGCGCGGCCACCGAGGGCCCCATCAGCCAGCGGTTCATCGAGGCGCTGGTGCGCGGAGCGCAGAGCGCGGGCCTGCCGGCGGACTACATCGAGCGGCTGCGCCGCGGCGAGTAGGGGAGGGCGGACCCACACTCCAGGGAGATTGGGGGCCCCACTCCATCGAGCAGGTGGGTAGAGTACGCGCATGCTCCTGTCTCTGAGGACCAAGGGCATCGGCCCGGCTCCACGCTTCGACCTGCCACTCGGCACGCGTCTCAATGTGCTCACGGGTGACAACGGACTTGGAAAGAGCTTCGTCCTCGACCTCGCGTGGTACGCGATGACGGGAACCTGGGCAGGACAACCGGCGCTTCCGCGAGCGGACACGAAGGGCTCCGCGTCCGTCAGGTGGACGCTTCGTCTGCGGAGCGGGAAGACGACGCAGAAGGAGAGCCGGTGGGAGGCGAAAAAGCGCTCCTGGGGCTGGCCGGGTGGCAGGCCACCAATGGCCGGCCTCACGGTCTATGCCCGCGTCGATGGCGGCTTCTCCGTGTGGGATCCCGCTCGCAACTACTGGCGGAACGCCAAGGCATTGGGCGTCGACGACTCCGACCGACCGGACGCATACCACTTCGGACCTGATGAGCTCTGGAACGGCTTGCGCGGTCCCCCCGGGAAGATCATCTGTCGCGGGCTGATCGAAGACTGGATCACCTGGCAGTTGAAGGAGAGTGCCCAGAAGCAGTCGCGATTCCACATGCTCCGGCGGGTCTTGAAGCAGCTCTCTCCGCCGGGCGAGCCGATGCTGGAGCCGGGCGAGCCGATGCGGATCGCGGTGGACGACTCTCGCGAGCACCCGACGCTCCGGATGCCGTACGGTGACGTTCCCCTCGTGCACGCCTCGGCCGGCATCCGGCGGGTGCTCGGCCTTGCCTACCTCATCGTCTGGGCCTGGTCCGAGCATGAAGCGGCGCGCAAGCTGCTGAAGCAGCCAGCCGAGAACCGCGTCGTCCTCCTCGTCGACGAGGTCGAGACGCACCTGCATCCGCGCTGGCAGCGGGACATCGTTGCGTCACTGCTCAAGGTCGTGGAGGACCTCGGTGCCGAAAACGCGCATCTTCAGGTGCTCCTGACGACACACTCACCCCTGGTTCTCGCGGCGATGGAGCCGTCCTTCAACGAGAAGACGGACCGGCTCTTCCACTTCCGGCTCGAGGAGGGCGACATCTCGCTCGAGAACCTGGATGTCTACCCGCGTGGAGACGCGAGCGCCTGGCTGACGTCGGAAGTGTTCGACCTCGAGGAGGCGCGCTCGATCGAAGCAGAAGACGCGATGCGGGCCGCGGAGGATTGGTTGGGAGGCAAGCACGAGGGCCTGCCCGCGAGACTCTCGTCGTTCGAACAGATAGACGCGGAACTGCGGAAGACCGTCCCAGGGGACGATCCCTTCTGGATTCGGTGGGCGCTCGAGCGTGAGCGCGTGGAGGGCGGGAATGGTTCCGTGCGGTCCGGGTAGACAACCCCCGAGATTCCAGACGCGCGTCGGCGGGCCCGGTCGTGCCTGGCTCAAGGCGAATAAGGGCTCCAAGAAGCGCCCACCTCCCTACTGGACCCGGGTGCTCGACGATCTCTGGCACGCGTTCGACCAACGTTGCGCGTATCTCGGCACGTTTCTGGGGACGGTGGGCTCGGTCGATCACTTCGTCTCCATCGCCGAAGACAGGGCAGCCGCCTACCGGTGGGCGAACTATCGCCATGCGGCCAACTGGGTCAACAGCCGCAAGCGAGCCATCCCATCGAGGGAAATCGTCGATCCCGCTTCCGTCGGCCCGGGGTGGTTCCGCCTCACCTACCCCGGACTGCACCTCGAAGTCGGACCGAAGTGCCCGAAAAACATGCGTCAGCGAGCCGAGTCCACGCTCGACCGCCTCGGGCTCCGCCGTGGGCGACGGACACTGCTGGCCCGGACCGGGTTCCTGCGGGCCTACTTGTCCGGTGACCTGTCCCTTCCTCTGCTCCGCCGGTGGGCGCCGCTCGTCGCCGAGGTCATCGAGCGCGAGGGGTTGAAGCCCAGCCTCAAGCCAAAGCGCCCTGGTAGGAAGTGATGCCTCACTCCGCTGAAGGAGCGCGGCAAGGTCCCGAGAGAAGGTGAACACGCTGTTCGAGGGCGAGCTTTCGGAGCAGGACAAGCTCGCACGCTGATGAGCAAGCAGGCGTTGAGCTCCGAAACCGTCCGGAGCGGTATCAAGGACATCCTGCTCAAACACGTGCAGCTGTGGGAGGCCCTTCGGTCCAAAGGGAGCGCTGGACGCACGGAGGGGACGGAGCCGTAGGCCGCGACGAGCGCGCCACTTGTGGAGTAGGGATCCGCTGTGGTCACCGATCACCTCCTGGAGTGGGGCTGGGCTCGGTGCGAACAAGAGCGTCAGGTCTTGAGCAGGCAGGGAAGTCAGGGAGAGGCACGCGTGGAGACGGAGAAGAAGCCCGAGTCGGGCTGGGACCAACCGGAGCGGTTGGGGCCGTACCAGCTCCAGGAGCAGGTGCCGCAGTCCGCGTACAGCCAGGGGGAGCTCTATCGGGCCACGCACGAGACGAGCGGAGCGCCGGCCCTGGTCCTCAAGCCGGCCGCCGAGGAAGGGGAGGGCGCGGTGCCGCTGACCGACTGGCGAGTGTGCTTCAGCTCCTCGACTTCCCCCAACTACCTCGCCGTGGAGTTGGAGCATTCCCCCTGTTCTGCTCCCGACAGGCACTCGGTGGAGGAGCTGGTGTGCATGTTCGAGGATGTGCGCGACGGAGTAGGGCGCATGGACCAGGCCTTCTCCGCGTCCAATGAGCCGCACCGCCGGTGGCGGCGCTTGGAGCCGGCGCTGGCTGGTGCTGTCGCGCTCGTACTGGCGCTGCTGCCGGCGACGCTGGCACCTGTGACCGAGGAGCCGGTGCGGGAGGCCATGGGGGAGGCCTGGGTCACGGATGTCAACGTGGACCCCGTGCCCGTCCAGGCTGGCGAGGCGCCGCGCCCGGTGAAAAACCAGAAGCGGGCGCCCTGTACGGCGGGCCTCGAGGTGGAGGTGTCCGGCGTCTGCTGGCTGCGAATTGAGAATCGCCCCTGCCCACCGCAGACCGTGACCTATCAGGGCCACTGCCTCCTGCCCGTCGCGGTGCCACGCCCGCCTGTCACCAGCCTGGACGGTGGCGACGGCTCCGAGCCCCGCTGACGCGTCGTTTCCTTGCCGTTGGAAGATACGACAGCGCAACACCCAGGGAGTTCGAGGCATTTTTGCGGCAGCTCTACAACCGACCCGCGATGCGCGCGAGGTTCCCGGATGGCTTCTGACGTTCCCTCGCGTCCCATGCGTTTCTTCGTCCTGAAGAAGTTGAACGGAGGCGAGCACGACACCGAGGCCAGCACGGTCAAGCCAAATATCGGCCCCGCGCTGCCTTGTCCTCAGTGTGGGGAACCCCTCGGGATGCTGAGCTGGCAACCTCCCTACCGGATCGAACTGGAGCTCTACGGCAAGGACTTTGGCGATTTCATGGAGGGTGCTGGCGGCGATCTCCTGGTCACCGAGCGCTTCGCGGAGGAGTTCAAGGCGGAGGGGTTGACGGGGCTCAGCGGCTTTCATCCCGTGGAGGTGGTGCGGGTACGCCGCAAGCGTCGCGGCCCCACACCCGGTCCACCGCCCAGGTATCTCTTCGTCACCCCGGTCCATGGCCTCCCAGCGCTGGACATGGAGCGCAGCCGACTACGGTTCAGCAAGCCCATCGAGTGCTCGTGGTGTCGCTACACGGGTATCGACGCCATCGACGGGCTCGTCATGGAGGAGGGCACGTGGAACGGGGAGGATGTGTTCCGGCCGCGCGGCCTCTGGGGGCGGGTGATTGTCTCCGAGCGCTTCATGCGCTTCGCCCAGAGACAGGCCATGAGTCACTTCACCCTGATACCCCTCGACAAGTACGTCTGGGACCCGCTGGGGCTCTACTACCCTCATTCGCTGCAAACGGATCCGCCGAGCCGGAGCTAGCACGCACGGGCTGAAGGGCACCTGGAACTGAGGCAATAGCCACTATCCGACAGGGGCTCCCGCTTCGAGTCCAGCGACGGACTCCCTCATCGTGTCCGCCGTTTCCTCCCGGGGAGAGCGGGCCTAGCTCTTCCGGTCAACGGGCGGAAGTGGACCCCGTTTCCGTGCGACACCGGACGAGGGGGGCACACATGAGAAGAGTCGTCGTCACCGGGGTGGGACCCGTCACCGCCGCGGGGATGGGGTCTGCCTTCTGGGACAACCTTCTGACGGGCCGCAGCTTCGTCACCCCCAACAAGCTCTTCACCCCCGAGCCCGGCCAGGCGACCGCCGCCGCCAGCGTCGACCTGGAGGAGGCCATCGCCATCGCGGGACGCGCGCCCCATGGGTCCGCCCTCGCGCACCGGCTGAAGAAGCTGCAGGACCGCGAGCTGCGTCCCCTGCCCAATCGCACCCTCTACCTCGCGCTGGCCGCCGCGCAACTGGCCCTGGAGGATTCGCGGCTGGACGAGCGGGTGCTGGAGACCCACCGCGAGGACATTGGGGTCATCATCGGCAACACCTTCGGGGACACCGCCTCCATCTTCGAAGGCAAGCCTTCCACCATGTACGCCGCGCTCAACTCCGCGCATGGCCCGGCGGGCGCCATCAGCATGGCCTATGACTTCCACGGTCCCTCGCAGGGCGTCGCGGCGGCCTGTGCCTCGGGCAACATCGCCCTCATCAACGCCGTCGAGAAACTCCGCCTGGGGGAAAGCCCCATCATGCTGGCCGGTGCCACCTCCGCCATGCTCCACAACAGCACCTGTTGGGAGTCCCTCAACCGGCTGGGCGTGCTGGTGAACAGGGACGAGGAGCCCTCACGGCTGTACCGGGCCTTCGATGAGGAGCGGCAGGGCTTCGTGTTCGGAGAAGGCGCGGCGGTCCTGGTGCTGGAGGAGCTGGAGCACGCAATGGCTCGCGAGGCGAGGATCTACGCGGAGATCGTCAGCTACTCCCAGCGAATGTTCCCGACCCGGATGGTGGTCACCATCGACGACCAGGGCTACGAGCGCGTCCTCCAGGAGAGCCTGGGCCGCGCTGGCCGCACTCCACGGGAGCTGGGCCACTCCCGGCTCTACATCAACCTGCACGGCACGGGGACGAAGCAGGGCGACAGCGCGGAGCTCGATGCCATCCGTCGCGTGTTCGAGGACTCCCAGCTGGGGACCTCGGTCTTCGCCTCCAGCACCAAGCCCTACTACGGTCACACCCAGGACTCCTCGTCCGCCATCGAGGCGGCCATCTGTGCCCTGTCGCTGTACCACGGCGCGATTCCCGCAACCCCCAACCTGCGCAATCCCATCCACCCGGGCGCCTTCCTGCCCAAGGAGGCCCTTCGGATGGACTTCGATCTGGCGGCCAACCTCTCCGCGGGCTTCACCGGCTACTATGCCGCCATCCTCTTCGCGAAATACGCACGGTGAGATGAGCGCCGCCACGCGCGGGAGCGCTGGGGCGGTAGCCGGATGCGGAAGGTCGAGCCGGCCCCTCCCTGGCTCACCACCTCCAGCGGCTTTCTCCTAGGATGCGGCGGCCCTACCTCTCGAGGTCGCCCCTCCATGTCGCTGTCACCGCGCTCGCTCGCGCTCCTCGCCTTGCCCCTGCTGCTGCTCACCGCCTGCCCGTTGCCGGGAGGCGGCGGCACCACCCCGGATGCGGGCCCCCCTCCGTCCACGCCCGATGCGGGTCCGGGCGATGCGGGCTCGGGCGACGCGGGCCTCCACCCCGACACCATCGCGCCCTCGGTGTTCATCACCGACCCCGCCGACTCCCTGAGCACCACCCAGGCCACGGTGTGGGTGACGGGCGACGCCTTGGACGACGTGGGCATCGTGGCGGTGGAGCGCGTGGTGGGCACCACCGTCACGCCGCTGTCGTTCACGTCGACGGGTCCGAACTCGGTGAGCTTCTCCTTCGAGGTGTCGCTCGAGCTCGGGCCCAATGACATCGTGGTGCGCGCGCGCGACGCGGCGGGACGCACCGGCGTCATGTCCGTCCTCATCACCCGCGAGGCGCCTCCGGCCCCCCGGCCCGTCATCAACCGCTTCTCCGTGGACAAGCAAGGCGTGGAGCCGGGCGAGACGGTGGTGTTCAGCTGGGAGGTGAGCAGCACCACGCCCGTCACCCTCACGCTCATGCCGTATGGCCTCGACGTGACGGGGCAGAGCCAGGTGTCGCTGACCGCCCCGAGCGACGACACCGAGTACCGGTTGGTGGCGAGCAACGCCGCGGGCACGGTGGAGCAGCGCCTGCTGTTGGGGGTGGGCGGCCCCTTGCGCCTCTACCCCGAGCGCGCGGTCATCGTGCCCGGCGCGCGCCAGCGCGTGCAGGCCCTCAACGCGAAATACAACTCCGGCCGCTGGACGGTGAGTCCCGCGGGGGGCTCGCTGCAGGTGACTCCCATCTACGAGGGCGCGGAGGAGCAGCAGCCCTACGCCGTCTTCAGCGCCTCGGCCCCCGGCACCTACACCCTGACCTTCACCACCCAGGAGACGGTGCCGCGCTCGGGCAGCCTCACCCTCGAGGTGCGCCCCGTGGCCTCGCGCATCGCGCGTTTCGAGGGGCTGGGCGGTCAGCTCGCCCCCAAGTCCTCCGTGTACCAGGACGCGCTCGCGCTCGACTCCGCGGGCGCGCTGTGGGCGGTGTCGGAGCAGGGGCTCGGCCGGCTCGACCCCGTCTCCGGACGCTGGAGCTACGTGTCCACCCGGCAGGCGGACGGCTCCCCGGATTCGCCCCAGGCGGTGGTGGCCACCCGGGACGGGGACGTGTGGGTGTGGCTGACCCAATCGAGAGGGCTGCTGCGCGTGCCCGCCGGCAGCCGTCAGGCCGAGGCGGTGCAGGTACCGTGGGGGCCCTTCGACCAGGTGCGGCTGCACGCGGACCCCACCGGCGCGGGCCGGCTGTGGGCCTGGTGGTTCAAGTGGGACGCGGACGGCAAGGTACTCCCGTTCCTGTACTACCGGGGCCTGGGCGCGGGGGGCACCTGGACGCAGGTGAGTGCGCCCCTGGACTTCGAGGTGACGGCGATGGGCGTGTCGCCCTCGGGCGAGCTGTTCCTGGGCGGCTGGAAGCAATTCCCGAGGGCGCGGTACAGCGAGGTCTTCCGCCGGGATGCGGTCAGCGGCGAGTGGGTGAGTCTCCACCTGATGGAGCAGCAGGCGGATCCGCTCAGCGGCCTGCAGCCAAACAATCCCGTCTACGCCTTCGCCTTCCAGGGCGACACCCTCTATGCGGCGAGCAAGGGCGTGCTCGTCTGGACGAAACAGAGCGGCAACTGGGACCAGATGCTCAACGGACTGCCGGCGTGCAACGGCCCCGTCGGGTGCGAGGTGTACGACGTCGGCCTGCGGCCTGGCGGCGAGCTGCTGGTCGCCACCACCGGGGGCAGCGGGTTCAACTTCGCGGGCGTCTACTGGAGACCCCAGGGGCAGGCGTCGTTCGAGGTGTATGGCACCCGCTCGGGTTACCTCAACCACTGGTCGGGCTACGCCATGAGAGAACTGGAGGTGACCCCGGAGGGCACGGTGTTCGCCGCGTCCCTGGCGACGGGCGTGCTGCGCCTGGCGAGCATCTTCGACGCCTGGCAGGTGGCCGGCGTGCAAGGCATTCCCGCGGGCTGCTCCCCCCTCAACGCCCTCACGGTGGGCCACGACGGCACGCTCGTGGTGGGCGCGGGCACCGGCCCTCACGAGGGCCTGCACCGCGCGCTCTACCGCATGGGCCCCTCCGAGGACGCGTGGACGGGCTTCGGCGACATGATCGGCTACGAGGACTCCTCGGGCAGGTTCCACAACATGGCCGTGGATGACGTGGCGCTCGACGGTTCGGGCGCGCTCACCCTCGTCACCAGGATTGGCGCGCTCAACCGCGCCAATCCCGGCTCGCTCGGGCTCCACCTGCTGTCCGGGCCTGGGCCCGGGGATGGGGGTCATGCCCGGGAGGTGGAGGTCCTCTCGGACGGCACGCTCTACGTGGGCACCGACACCCTGGACCCCCTCGTGTGGTGGCGGTCCCCCACCGTGTCCTCGTGGGCGGCCGTGCCCGCGCTGCGAGATCTCGATCGGCTGGTGCGCACGGCGGACGGGGCACTGTGGGCGAACTCCATCGAAAAACCAGGCGCCTACCGCCTCGCTCCGGGCCGGCCGGGCTGGGAGTGGCTGGATAACGGGATTCCCGAGCACTCCCCGTACGTCGGGGGCTACAAGAACGGCCTGGCGCTCGACACCGACGGCAGCGTGTTGCTGCCCACCGTCGGGGCGGGCCTCTTCCGCTGGGACACGATTGCCGGGCGCTGGGCGCCGGTGGGTTTTGGTACCCCGTCGCGGGGCGTGCAGCGGGTGGCGGCGGGCGGTGGGCGCCTCTACGTCTTCGTCGAGGACTCCGCCTCCCACCAAACGACCGTCTTCGAGCTCGACCGGGCGAGCGGCGCCTGGGTGCCCGCGAGCGAGGGCCTCCCCCAGTGGGAGTGGAAGCCGCGAGGGTTCGAGGCGCTGCCCGACGGACGGCTCGTCCTCCTCACCGAGTCCACCATCTCCACCTGCGGGGGTGTGATGCGCAGCGTGGACGCCCCGTGAGCTGAGGGGGCCCGACGCCGGTGGACGGGCGCGCTGCGTTTCAGGGCCGGGAGGGAAGGCCAGCAAGCGGGCGAGCTGGGGGGGTCAAAGGTTTCGAAGCCCGCCGCGGACCGTGGGCTTACCAGGGGCAGTCCCGTAGGCTGGAGCCCTCGTCGAGTTGGAGGGCGTCTCCTGGCACATCGTTTGACCGCTGTAGTCCTGCTCCTGGCTCTCTTCACCGCGTGCGCCACCCCGCGCGTTGTACGCCTCGACACGGGGCAGGGGGCTCCTCTGGAGTACAAGCCGTCCGCCTCGAGCAAGTCCGTGAGAGTGGACGCGCAAGCGTTCGAGGACGCGCTGGCGCGGTGGGTGTTGAACGCGCCTCTCTTCCTCCGTGTCCCTCGGCAAGGCTGGCTGGTACGCGCCAGCTATCCCGGCAACGACACGGACGGTCGATGGCAGCGTCTGATGAGCAAGAGCTTCAGCGGCCTCTGTCAGCCGGGCCAGCGCGGGGAGCACTGCCTCTCCCTGCTCGACGACGTGATGGGCCTGAGCGAGTGGGACAAGCTGGGAGTTGCCCTGGGCCTGTCGCTCGACCCTCTGCGAGAGAGCATCTCCAAGGCGGTGGAGGACACCCTGGCCCCCCAGGTCTTCTATGCGGTCATCGCCACGGGCCTCATCACCTGGGCCGTCCTGGCGGCGAACCCCGAGCCCGTTTTCACCAAGGCCGCGGCCATCGTCTCAGCGCTGCTGTTGATCTACCTGGGAGTGGAGACGTTCCTGGAGGTGGTGGAGGCGAGCCGGGAGCTGAAACGGGCCACCGACAGGGCCAGCACCCCCGAGGAGTTGGAGCGGGCCGGTCAGCGCTTCGCCAACCGGGTGGGGCCGGAGGTGGCACGCGTCTTCGTTCTCGCGGTGACGGTGGCGGTGAGCCAGGGAATGACCGGTGGCGCCGCGTGGCTGGCCTCGCGGCTGCCGATGCTGCCTGGCTTCTCGGAGGCAGCGGCGGTGGGGGCCTCACGGGTAGGCATCCACCTGGCGAACGTGGAGCAGGTGAGCGCGGTGGCCGTCGTAGGAAGCACCGTCGTCATCTCCCTGCCTGCCACGGCGGTCGCCATGGTGGCCCGAGGAGGAGAAGGCCAGGCGGCGTCTGGTGCGAGCGGACAGCTTCACCACGTCATTTCCAAGCGGATCGCGGAAGCGCTCGAGCGGCATGCCACCCTTCGAGGCCACTACACCGCGAGGGATCCACGTCTTGTCACGCGAGCGACCGACAAGGCCTCCCACAACGGCTACCAGAAATGGCACCGTGACGTAGATGACGAAGTCATCGAATGGCTTGGAAGATATGACACAGCAACACCCGAGGAGTTCGAGGCATTTTTGCGGCAGCTCTACAATCGACCCGCGATGCGCGCGAGGTTCCCGGATGGCTTCTGACGTTCCCTCGCATCCCGTGCGTTTCTTCGTGCTGAAGAAGCTGAGAGAAGGCCCGCACGACACCGAGTTCAGCACGGTCAAGCCGACTATCGGCCCCGCGCTGCGCTGTCCTCAATGTGGGGACACCCTCGGGACGCTGAGCTGGCAACCTCCCTACCGGGTCGACCTGGAACTCTACGGCGAGGACTTTGGAGATTTCATGCAGGGCGCTGGTGGCGATCTCCTGGTCACCGAGCGCTTCGCGGAAGAGTTCAAGACGGAGGGGTTGACGGGGCTCAGCGGCTTTCATCCCGTGGAGGTGGTGCGGGTACGCCGCAAGCGTCGCGGCCCCAAGCCCGGTCCACCGCCCAGGTATCTCTTCGTCACCCCGGCCTATGGCCAGCCAGCGTTGGATATGGAGCGCAGCCGCCTGCGGTTCAGCAAACCCATCAAGTGCACGTGGTGTCGCGCCACCGGTATTGACGCCAACGACGGGCTCGCCTTGGAGGAAGGCACGTGGAACGGGGAGGATGTGTTCCGGCCGCGTGGTCTTTGGGGGGTGATTATCGTCTCCGAGCGCTTCATGCGCTTCGCCCAGAGACAGGCCATGAGTCACTTCACCCTGGTGCCCATCGAGAAATACGTCTGGGACCCGCTGGGCCTCTACTCCCCTCAGCCGCTGCAACCGGACCCGCCGAGCAGGAACTAGCCCTGGTGGAGCTGGGCCGTAGGTCGGACGCGGTCGAGCGGGCCTTCCAAGCTGTTCATTCGTGGGCATTCAACTCCAACCGCGGGGAGGGGTGTCCAAGGGGGGAAGCTACCTAGCTTGCATGGGATGCCCAGGTCGCTCGCTCATGGAGAGGCCAGGAGGGACCGATGGTGAGCGTCTCCTGTCCGCGTTGTCGGAACACCGTGTCGGTGGAGGCCGCGCCCAGCGGCAACCGCGTGCGGTGCGCCTCCTGCCGCGAGCCCATCCCGCTCGTCGTGCCCGAGCGTTCACGTCAGGCCGCCTCCGGGCGTGCTCCGACCACGTCCCGCCCTGCCCAGGCTCGCGCACGCACCGGGTCCGCTCCCCTCGCCAAGGTGGGTGACAGGGCCCTCGCCGTCACCCAGCGCGTCCCCTCCGTGTCGCCGCGGGGTGGGTCCTCCACGCCGGAAGCGCCGCCAGCTCGAGAGGAGCGCACCGCCGTCATCCGGGCTCCGCGCGCGCCACCTTCCTCTCCGGCTCGTGCTCAGACGCCTCGCCGCGTTCGCGAGGCCTCCGCCCCCGCCGCGGTGGCCCGCTCCGTCACGCCTCCTCCCGCGCCGCGCGAGCCGGCCCCGCGTGCGCCGGCCCTGGCTTCCGTTCCTCCCGCCCGCGCCTCCCGGAAGGGCGCCCCCTCGCGCGCCTCCGCGGCCTCGGGCCAGGACTCCGTCTCCCTCGCCCAGGGCACCACGCTCGGCGGCTACCAGCTCGTGCGGAGGCTGGGCGCCGGCTCCATGGGGACCGTCTGGCTCGCGCGCCAGCTCTCGCTCGACCGCGACGTCGCCGTGAAGGTCCTCCGTCCCAGCCTCGCGGATGATCCCCAGTTCGTCTACCGCTTCACCCAGGAGGCGCTCGCCGCCGCCCAGCTCGTCCACCACCACGTCGTCCAGGTCTACGACTGCGGCTCCGACAAGGGTGTCCACTTCTTCAGCATGGAGCTCGTCGATGACGAGAGCCTCGCCTCCCGGGTCGAGCGCGAGGGCCGCATGGATGCCGAGGTCGCCGCCGGCTACATCCTCCAGGCCGCGCGCGGGCTCAAGTTCGCCCACGATCGGGGCATGGTCCACCGCGACATCAAGCCCGACAACCTCCTGCTCAACCGCAACGGCATCGTCAAGGTGGCCGACCTGGGCCTCGTCAAGCAGGCCCTCGTCGAGCACACCCGCCAGCGGCGGCTCGCCCAGCGCTCCGAGGCGAGTGCGTCCAGCTCGGGCGCCAGTGACTCGTCCCTCGAGCGCACCATGGGCACGCCGGCCTACATGGCTCCGGAGCAGTTCGAGGACTCCTCCGCCGTGGATGCGCGCGCCGACATCTACTCGCTGGGCTGCACCCTCTACCACCTCCTCACGGGACAGCCTCCCTTCCAGGCGGACTCCCTGGTGGGCGTCATGTCCCTGCACATGCTCGAGCCCCCCGTCTCCCCCAGCGAGCGCGCGCCGCGCGTCCCCGTCTTCCTCTCCCAGCTCGTCCTGCGGATGATGGCCAAGCGCGCCCAGGAGCGGCCCGCGCACATCGACGACGTCATCCAGGCCCTCGAGGCCTTCCTCGGCATCGACAGCGCCGCGGCCTTCTCGCCCCGCGAGGAGCACGCCAGCTTCCTCGAGTCCTCCGTGGAGGGCTTCAATCAGGCGCACTGGGCGCGCAGGCGGAGGTGGCTCGTCGCGGGCTTCGCCCTGCTCGCCGCGGGCGTCACGGGCGGGCTCGGGTGGCGCCTGGGCGCACGTCCCGCGCTCGTCTCGGCCAGCTTCGTCGCCGCCACCTGGATGTTCTCCTTCTGTCTCCGGGGCCTGCTCCAGAAGGGGGCGCTCTTCCTGCGCTTCCGCCAGCTCGTCTTCCAGGCGCCCCTCGTCACCTGGGCGGCATGGTTGCTGGCGTGGGGTGGGGCGGCCTGGGCCCTGTACTCCTTCCGCCTGCACCTCTGGGCGCTCGGGCTGCTCGGGGCCGCGCTGGTCTGCGCCCTCGGCTTCTGCGTGCTCGTCGATCGCCGGGTCGCCGCCCAGCGCCGCCCCTTCGTCGAGGGCGTCGAGCAGATGCTGCGCACCATGCGCCTGCGGGGCCTGGAGGAGGGCGCGCTGCGGCAGTTCGTCTGCAAGTACGGCGGCGAGCGCTGGGAGCCCTTCTACGAGGCCCTCTTCGGCTACGACGCCAAGCTGCTGGCGCGCGAGAAGTGGGGGCGCAATGACCGCGACCTGCCCCGGAAGAAGCACGCCACCTGGCGCGAGCCCCTCATCCGCGCCATGGATGCGCTCCAGGCTTCCCGGCAGCGCCGGCGCGAGCAGCGTCACCTGCGCAAGCTCGCTCGGGCCTGAGGACCCGTTGAGGTCCAAGCACCTCCCGTCGCCTCCGCTCGGCGTCTCGCCGAGTTTCCGAAATCGAAACTTGTACCCAGAGCGGATTTCCCCATCGCCAGGGGCCCGGCATGCTGAGCATCCCCCGACCCTTCGGGGATGGCTCCAT
>NZ_DASVSO010000544.1:0-11872 GCF_036388035.1 Archangium sp. | reverse complement strand
TGCCCCGGCTGTTCGAGCGCTTCGCGCGGGGCCCTGGCTCGTCGGGGTTGGGGCTCGGGTTGTTCCTCGCGCGGCAGATCGCCCTGGCCCACGGCGGCACGCTGGAGGTCCACTCGGCACCGGGCAAGGGCGCCCGGTTCGTGCTCTCGGTGCCCGGCTATCGCGTGGGGCCCGTCCCGCGCTGAGGCAGGGACGGGCCCGGAGCCGGGCCCGGAGGCCGGGCCCGGGTGCTGGCTCAGCCGCGGGCGGCGCGCGCGAGCTGAATCTTGTTGGCGCGAGGGGCCTCGTCCTCGCCCTTCATCCAGCTCTTCAGCGCGGGGACGACCTTCTTGCTCCAGTTGCGGCTCGCGCGCACCTCGAGGAAGGCCTGCACCAGCGCGTCCACCATGCCGGAGAGCTGCTCGGTGAGGTAGAGCCGCTCCTGGAGCCGGTCATCCTCCTCCTCGGTCATCAGCTCCGGCAGCTTGGCCGAGCGGATGTCGAGGAACTCGGCGTCCAGGGTGACCTCGTACGCCTTCTCGCCGTGGGTGATGCGGAGGCGGGCCTGGTGGATGAGCAGGCCGCGATCCAGCGAGTGCTTCACGTTCTCCGAGTAGGGCGCGAGCGCGCCGCTGGCGGACAGCTCGGTGACGTCGCCGTTGATGCCGCGCAGGGTGCAGCGGCCGGTGTAGAGGACGACGAGGCCCGTGCCCTCGAAGTCCGCCAGCGCGTCGCCGGACTCCGAGCGCCACAGCAGCCACGTGAGGAACTCGCGGCCCAGGTAGGCCCGGCCGCGCAGCAGTTGCTCTCGGGCTTTGTCGCGTTCGACTTCGGCCTCGTCTCGCGTCTCCTCCTCGGTGGCGGCACCGTCCACACCCGTGTCGCCCCGCATGAAAGCCGCTTCGATCCTCGCCTGCTCACGCCTCCCCATGGGCCACCTCGCTGGGAATCTCACTGTTGGAAATCTCGACGCCGATCAGCTCCGGCGTGGGGACGAGGTCGTCGTCCTTGATGCCGGCGCGCGCCGCCAGGGACGCGGGCACCAGCGGCTGGAGCTTCACCTCGAAGGCCGTCTCCAGGGCCAGCAGCACCTCGTCCACCACCTTGCGCGACGAGGCCCAGAGCTGCACCTGGTTCGTCTTCAAGTTCCAGCTCACGTCGTGCACCTTGGTGTGGGGCACGGAGCGCTGGCGCAGCATGTGGCGGATGGAGGCGCGGTTCTCGGACTTCTCGCTCCGGGTGGGCGCGCGGCCGTTCTCCTTCTCGAAGGCGGTGGCCCACTTGGTCAGCTCGGCCTTGAGCACCGGCGCGGGCACCTTCACGGTGTCGATGCGGAAGCCGAACAGCGCGTACTCGCCATAGAGGACGCTGCCGGTGGAGAAGTCCGTGGAGTCATTGTGCTCCAGCTCCACGAAGCCCGCCGCCCGCTCGTCCTCGGTCTTCTTGAGGTCGATGGGCTCGAAGGCCCCGGACTTCAGGCCCTTGGCGAGCCAGCGTTTCACATCCGAAGGAGCGTTTCCGGTCGGCTCGGACCGGAAGCGCGAGAAGGTCACTGAACCACTGAGGACTGGCATGGGGCCCGGCAAGATGGGCAAGCCGGGCCGCGACGTCAAGGCACTCCAGGTGCGGCTTGCCGTGCTCGAGGTCGTGATGGCCAGCCTCTACGTCGCGGGCTGACGTCAGCCTGGGTCGGCTGTCAAAACCTCCGCGCTGCTGGTACATGGCGGGTCCAGGGCTCTCCACGAGCCACCCCGTCATGAACGACCTGCTTCCGAACTTCTCCTCCAGTCTGATGCTGTCGATGCCGGGCTTCCGGCTCTACGCCCTGTGCGCCATCGTCCTCGTCATCAAGATGTACGCCGTCGCCATCTACACGGCCATCACGCGCGGCCGTCTCAAGGTGGCGGTGAACGTCGAGGACGGGGCTCGTTTCGGCAGGCAGGTGACGGCCACCGAGCACCCCGAGGTGGAGCGGGTGCAGCGCGCCCACCGCAACGACCTGGAGAACATCCCCGCCTTCCTCATCATCGGCCTCATCGCCGTGCTGGCCGGCGCGCCGGTGCTCGGCCTGCAGATCTGCCTCATCGCCTTCACCGCCGCCCGCGTGGCGCACAGCGTCGCCTACCTGAAGGCCCTGCAGCCGTGGCGCTCGGTGAGCTTCGGGGTGGGCCAGCTCTCCGCCCTGTCGCTGATCGTGATGATCCTCATCCGGCTCTTCTCCTGAGCCTCTCGTCCCGCCCACGAACGGAGCTGCCCGTGTCCATGCCTCTCATCCTCGACAGCCTGCCCGTCCTCTACCGGGAGCTCTTCCCCGACTTCTTCCGCAAGGAGATTCCCGTCGAGACGAAGGCCACGTGCTCCTCGTGCGCGATGTGCCAGTCCTCGGCGCAGGGAGCCGTCGAGTCCGTGGATGGCGTGAGCCGCTTCTTCCGGCCGGACACCAAGTGCTGCACCTACTATCCCAAGCTGCCCAACTACCTGGTGGGCGCGCTGCTGGCCGATGAGCGCGCGGAGCTGGGCGAGGGGCAGCGGCGCGTGGGGGAGAAGATCTCCAGCCGCATGGGCGTGTCACCCCAGTGGGTCCGGCCGTCGGCCCGCTACAACCTGCTCTACCGCAACTCGCGCCAGTTCTTCGGTAAGGCGGCCTCCATGCGCTGCCCGTACTACGAGCTGGAGCAGGGCGGCTGCACCATCTGGCCCTACCGCGAGGCCGTGTGCTCCACCTTCTTCTGCAAGTACGTGGCGGGGGCCGACGGGCGGAAGTTCTGGATGACGCTCAAGACGTACCTGGCGCTCTCGGAGATCCAGCTCTCGCGCTACGCCGTGCTCCAGCTCCTGCCCGAGTACATCCTGGCCGGGAAGGACAAGCCGGACCTGTCGGAGACGCCGACCGTCGAGGACCTCGACGACAAGCCCCTGCCCGACAAGGAGTACGCCGCGCTGTGGCGTCAGTGGGCGGGCCGTGAGCACGAGTTCTACCGGGCCAGCTACGACATCATCCGCGCGCTGTCGCCGGAGGCGGTCGAGAAGATCCTCGGGCTGGATGGTGTCATCGAGCTGAAGGTGCTGGAGAAGCTCCACCGGGACGCGGTCACGCCCGCGCTGCCCCAGGTGCTCAAGCTCAACCCCGAGGCCACCGTGAAGTGGCTGCCGGATGGCAATGTCGCGCTGGGGGCCTACAGCGAGTACGACGCCGTGGCGCTGCCCGGGCTGGCCTACGCGCTCATCGTGGAGTTCACGGGCCGCGAGCCGGTCGAGGCGGTGCGCAAGCGCCTGCGCGAGGAGAAGCAGGCGGACCTGCACGAGGACATCCTGCTGGAGCTCTACCGGCACCGCATCCTGATGGAGGCCTGAAGCGGCAGCGGCTCAGGGGGGAGCCGTCTCGCTCCCTTCCTTCGTGACCGGGCCCCGTTGCCCCCGGATGCCGCAGTCCATGATCTCCTCAGGTTGGGCAACCCATCGCCCATCCACACGCCGGGAGACGCATGCGGCCCAGCGCCCTGTGCTCTTGTGGTGGCAATCGTCCTCGCGGCAGTCGAACACCCCGTCGTTGTCGACGTCCCACTCGCTGCGCACGGTCCAATCCACCCCATTCACATACCCGCGGACCGTCACGCCCATGTCCGGCCAGAACGTCGCGATGCCTCCCTGGGCGGGCACGAGCCCATGGATGGGATGTCTCACGAAATAGAGGTAGGGCGGGAAGACGGGGAGGAGCGCCTCCCTTTCGAGCGTTGCCCAGCCCAGGCCGGAGATGAGCAACACCGTCGTGCCCAGGATGACGAGTGACACCCTCGGGGCCGTCATCCCCGGGTCCTCGTGGGTGTGGCCGTGGCAGGTGGCGCGACCTGTCGCAGCAACTCGAGGGGTCCCAGCTGTTGGAGCCGCTGGAACTGCTCCTCCGTCTTGACGAGCAGCGAGCCGGCGAAGCCCAGGGCGTTGACGTTGATGCCCTCGACCTCGGCGTGGGCTCGGGGCACCCACAGCATCCAGTCCCGCGTGGCGAGCAGGTTGTAGGGGGCGAGCTCACGCTCCATCCCCACCGCGGCCCTCAGGGACTGGTAGGCCTCCAGCAGCCGTGCCCCGTCCTCACGGAACGCGCCTGTCCATGGCCCGAGCCCGGTCACCGCGTGGGCGAACGTCAGGGCCGCTACGGTGGTGACGTGGCCTCGCGCGGGGCGCGGTGACAGCAGTGTCTCCATGGGAGCGCGCAGGCCCTCGGGGCCGAGCGGGGGCGTGAGTTGCAGGTGCTTGTGCCGCTGGCTGGCGCCGGACGTCTCGCCTGAGTTGTAGAAGGCCAGCCCGTCCAGGCCCTCCATACAGAGCGCGAGCGCCTCGAAGTCGGCGGCCGTGAGCGGGGACTCCTGCTCCTCGAAAGCGCGCGTCACGATGAGGAGGTGGTGCTCGACGACGTTGAACTTGTTGAGCAGGCACACATGCGTGGGCGAGACGTCCCCCACCACGAGGTCCGGGTCCGGATTCTCGAAGGGATTGAAGGGCACTGCGCGGGGCTGCTCGCGCCTGCGCTCCTTGAGGTGCACCCGCCCGAGCACGCGCACCTGGAAGGGCAGCCCGTGCTGCTCGAGCACCCGGCATTCAGTGGCGATGGGCTGCAGGGCTCCGGTGGTCAGGCCGTGCTGGGTGGTGCGCAGCGTCTGGGACCACAGGTCCTCCGGGCGCAGCAGGAGCCGCTGGGGGGCGGTGGGGGTGTTCATCGCGGCGGAGATTACCGCCTTGGCCCGGGGGATGGAGGCTGTATCTCCGGGACTAGGAGCCCAGGAGGACGACGAGCGCCGTAGCCAGCATCGGGGAGAGCTGCTCCGGGATGCCGGGCGTCAGGAAGACCCACACGTGCTGCCGCTCTCCATCACAGACGCGGACGCCCTGGTAGGCCTCGTCCTTGAAGTCCAGGTCATAGGTACACGGGCCCACCGTGCCGGTGAGCTCCTTCGCGCTGACGTCGAGCGCCAGGGTGCCGCCGCCGAAGGTGCCCTCCAGCCGAAGGCTCGAGCCTTTCTTGGACGCGGAGGAGATCCACGCCGGCTCGGAGCCCACGAGCCCGTCCAGCTCGCCCTTGCCCTTCGCGATGCGCAGGTAGACGGACTGGCCGGCGGCCCGTCCCCGCACGGCGCCTTCGTCGCGGACGAGCTGCACGCCCGGACCCACGGCGGACTCCGAGGAGATGCGCACCGAGACGTCCTGCTTCGCGGTCTGCACCCGGAGGAACTGGCCCTCCCCGCGCTCCGCGGCCTCCTCCGGCTCCTGCTCCGGGGCTGGCGGGGCCTCGGGACCGCGCGCGCCCGCCGCCGTCCCGAGGCAGAGCAGAAGGACACCGAGCGAGCAACCCAGGCGTTGAGCGAACGGAGACCTCATTCCTGGACGATAGGCATGGGGTCGCACCCCTGGCATGGACACGCCTGCTTCCTCGCCGCTGCCCTGCCTGCTCGACGAGGCGGCTAGCCGCTGGTGCCCACCCGGAGCGCCAGGAAGCCCGAGTCGGGGTCGTTGCCCGTTGCCTCGACCCGGCCCCGGATGGACCACTCGTGCTGGGTGTAGTGCCCCGCGAAGGAGGGCTGGGCGTTGGAGGGCAGGCGCACCTGGCCCTCGAAGACCTTCGTCTCGTTGGGGGCGAGGGTGAAGGCGGGCGCGATGGGGAACTGCTGCTCGAAGCCGGTGTGCGAGGTGTGGATGGGCTGGTCCACACCTGTCGCCATGCCCCGGGGCAGGCGCACTGTCTCGACGGCGCGCAGGTCCACGAAGACGCCGCCCGACTTCACCTGCGCGCCGGTGGAGGTGGCGGTGACGCGCACGGTGAGGGTTTCGCCGGGGCTCGCCACGCTCGGCGAGTACTCCAGGGAGACGCGGGCCGCGCCGCCCGTCACCAGGTTGGCCACGTCCTTCAGCTTGTCGAACAGTCCCATGCGTGTGTCCTCTCGGTGCTGAGAAGGCCGGCAGCATGTCCCAGGCGGTCGCTCCCGCGCGACTCTCCACCCATGCGGACCGCTCCGGACCCCCCGCACTTCTGGACGTCTGGAAGTGAGGTGGGTGCGTGTGTGATGCTTCTGGACGTCTGGAAGTGGAGTCCACCCGCCCGCCTGACTTCGACCGTGCGCGAGGGGCCCGGGCGGCGAACTCGAGCCAGGGCTCGCGGAGAGGTGCGGCATGTCCGCCCATGGTGTTGGCCCGGGCCAGGCCCGTGCGCGGCAGCGGCCCGGGTTGAGTACGGTGGGGCTGGTGTTGCTGCTCCAGGTGGGCTGCGTCACGGGAGCACCGTTGGGGCGCGGCATGCTCGGAGGCATGGCCTACCGGCGGCTGACACCCGCTGGCCTTCAGGCAGCGGCGCCGCGGGAGGAACCCCCTGATTCCGGCAGCGGAGGCGGGACGGGAGCGCGTTCCGTCGCGGCGGAAGCCCCGGTGCATACGTGGGCGCTGGGGCCAGAAGGCGGAGCCCGTCACGAGGACGCTTGGGAGCGGACGCGGCGGGTGGAGGAGGCGAGGGCGACGGCGCTGGTGCTGGCGGCACAGCGGGAGGGGCGGGACGCGGAGGCGGCGCGTGAGGCCGAGGCGGACAGGGCGCTGGCGCGGGTGGTGGGCCTGTGCAGGGGAGTGGAGGAGGTGGGGGCGGTGCTGGCCTTCACCTTCTGGGTGGAGCAGGGCGCGCTGACGCTGGTGGGCTACGAGGAAAGGGACGGCGGGAGCCCGGGGCGTCCGGTGGAAGCGGAGGGGCTGGCGCGCGTATTGCGCCACGTCTTCACGGAGTACGTGGGCCGGCGGACGGGTGAGGTGGTGCTGCGGCTGCGGCGTGAGGAGGCACGCTGGGCGGTGGACTACGACGCCACGCACCACGAGGCCCGCCCCTCAGAGGCCAGGACGCTTCCGCTGCGCACCCGGGGCGCGTCGGCCGACACCTTCCTCGCGTTCCACGAAACGGCCAGGGAGCGATTGCGTGCCGTTGAGGTGCCCACCGGCGGCGCGACGCGGGTGGAGTTCGCGGTGCGGTTGGAGGAT
This sequence comes from Archangium sp., assembly GCF_036388035.1. Taxonomy (GTDB): domain Bacteria; phylum Myxococcota; class Myxococcia; order Myxococcales; family Myxococcaceae; genus Archangium. Next base: position 4,885 of record NZ_DASVSO010000544.1, on the reverse strand, counting down.
GGCCGGCTCGTCGGCTGGGAGTTGCTGGAGGTGCGGCGCACGCGAGAGGGGCCCGGAGGCAGCGCCCTGCCACTCTCGTCCGAGGTGGCGGGGCAACTCGTCCAGGCGCTACTGCCCTTCACCGAGGGGCTGGGCGCGCGCACAGTGCACGTGGTGCTGCGAGCCGAGCACCGGCTGGGAGAGGCGGAGGCTCGGGGCCGAGTGGAATCCGCCCGGGTGGGGCGTCCGTCGCAGCCGCTCGCGCCCGAGCTGAGTTGGTATCGGTCCATGCACGAAGCCATCCTCCTGCGCTGGCACGAGGGAGTGGTGGAGGGCTCGGCCTGGTTGGCGCAGCGGGGCGTGGAGGAAATGGCCCTTTGGGTGGTGGGAGGCATCATCGCGAAGGGCCTGGGCCTCTTCGCTACGGAGGGGCTGGAGTGGGTGACGCGAGCGCTGGGGCGCGAGCCCGAGGTGGTGGCCGGGTGGTTGAGCACTGCGCTCAAGCGCTTGTCCAAGGAGGAGCAGGCGGCTTTCGAGCAGCTCTGGCGGAAGCTGGCGCTGGAAGGTGAGCAGGCTCTGAGCCGGGGCGAGAGCAAGACGCTGCGAGGCCTCTTCGTTCGCCTCGAAGAGGCCATTCAGCAACCGCTAGGTGTTGGGTTGAAGAACTCCCTTCGAGCGGATGCTCGCACGTATTACGCGGAGCTTCATCCGCAGTTCGCGGCGATCCTGGAGAAGCGGGGTGGGGAGCTTCCCATTCATCATCGGCGTCCACTCCAATATGCGCACCTCTTCCCAGATGAAAACATCAACGCCGGAGGGAATCTGGCGATGGCGCAGAAGTACATCCACGAGGAAATCAACGTCCTCTGGGGGAGGTTTCGAAAGGCCCGGCCCAACCCAACCGCAGACGAAGTGCGGCGTGCAGCTCAAGTCATTGATAAGCACTTCGAGCCCTGGTACCACCGCGTTGAGGATCCACCAGGGTTGTTGAAGACCGCGGAACAAGCCGGGGAAGCCGCACTCCGTGAGTTACGGAGCCGATTCCCTGGCCTCGACTAGATGGGGAGGTACGATGGAGGAGCCCATGGCATTGCCCGGCTTGGCGCGGCTGTTGGAGGTATGCCAGCGGTTGAATCTGGGTCTGAGAACCTCGCCACCTGCTCGTGAGCCGTCAAGGGTTGGGATTTCATGGGAGGATGTTCCCTTCGACCCGGTACTGGCGAGTGTCTATGCCCGCCTGGGACACGCGGCAGTTGCTACGAAGGTGATGGGATGGGTGCTTTCTCAATCCAATGATGAAGAGCATGCTCTTGAAGCAACCAACAAACGTTGGAGGGAGAAATGGTGGAAGGCGCTGGGGCAACCCGTGATTGTCTTTGGGGGTGATATGGGAATGGCCTATACCTATGCCACCGTACCCGGTCTCGCGGATGGAGGGGGGAGGCAGCCCGTGGTGCGTGTGGATACCTACGAATTCGACCCCTACGTCATGCCCGTTGCCTCGAACGTGGATCGGTTCTTCGACAGCTACTCCCGGTACCTGGAAGCACTGGTCGCGGACCCGCGCTACCAGGAATCGGGCAAGACGGACCTCCTCTTTCCCTGGCACGCGACCGACATCCTCGCCCGGGACGAGCGGCTGGTGGAGTTGATGCGCGCGGGGCGCTTCGACTCCTTGATGAAGAACGTGGATGGCGAGACGCGCGCCTGGGCCGCCAAGGTGATGGGCACCCAGGGGTGAAGGGCTGGGTGCCGCGAGCCGCGAAGCGGGTCTCAGCCGCGCATCAACCGGTCCACGAGCGCCACGTACTGCTGCATGGCCGCCTCGCGCCCCAGGCCCTTGCGGCCAGCCCAGGCGTCGTACTTGGCGCGCCCCTTGATGTCGAGCATCCCCGGGCGCTTGCCCTGGACGTCTCCCTCGGTGGCCTGTTTGAACAGCGAGTACAACTCCAGCAGCGAGTCGTTGGAGGGGCGGGTGGTGAGCGTCTTCACGCGCTCCTGCGCGGAGCGGAAATCATCCTCGAGTGCCATTCGGTGTCTCCTTTATTCCAGCATCAGCTCTTCATCAGCTCTTCCAGCCAGCGCGCGAAGGGCTCCGAGGCCACCACCGGGGCCAGGCGTCCGCGCAGCGACTCGCGGCCCATGGACTGGAAGGCCTCGAGCAGGCCGAGCGTCCCGAGCACCTCGCGCACCGGGCGCTTCGCGTCCCGCGCCATCGCGCGCGTGAGCCAGCCCTCCAACTCCGCGGTGGCGTCCTTCGAGGCGAGCCACTGGGTGAGCGCCTTGCGTGCCACCGCCGTCCCTCCCGGCACGTCCGAGCGCGACAGCTCGCGCCCGAGCCTCGACAGGGGCAGGTCCAGCACGCCCTCCAGGAGGGCCACGCGCATCTCCGCCTGCTCCGAGGCCCGGCTCGGGTCGGTGAGCGCGTCGGCGAGCTGCTGGAAGACGCCCGTCAGCGCCGAGTCCGCGAAGTCCCGGGCGCGCTTCTCCACCTGGCGCTCGATCTCCTCGGAGAGCGCACCGGCGATGCCGCCCAGCGCCCCGCCCGCGCTCCGGGCCTGATCGGCCGCGAGCTTCGCCAGGCCGGAGAAGCCCTTGGCGATGCGGTTTTCCGTCACGGGTGCGCTCACCTTGCGGCTGAACTCGATGAGCACGTTGAACAGCAGCCCGCGCGCCAGGGAGCGTACGGGCGGCCGGTCCAGCACCGACAGCACCAGCGTCCGATCTGGCGAGTAGCGGCGGGAGGCCAGCTCCGCCAGTCCCTTGGCGAGCTCCGGTGGCAGGGCCTCGCGCAGGGTGCGCCGGTCCTGGGTGAGCTGACCCTGGAAGTGGTTGAGCGCGGAGGCGAATTCGCGGTCGGCGGTGTCGGAGGCGAGCCAGCCCTCCAGGGCGGCCCTCAGTGCGCGCGCCACGAGGGCGGGCGGGAAGAGGGTGTCGAGGGGCTGGGAGAGCTCGTGCTCCACCACGAGCGCGGCGAGGCGATCCAGCGGACCGTTGGGCGTGGCGTCCTGGAGTCGGGCGAGGAGGTCCTGGGCATTCATGGCCGCGAGTATGGCGCGGCTCGTGGCTCCCGACCGCCCCAAATGTCGTCCAGCCCGCGGCGGTGAGCCGTCAGACGGCGGGCTGCGGACAGTTCGCGGCGACGGTCGCCAGCAGCTCGTCCAGCTCGAAGGGCTTCTTGAGAAGGCCCTGCGCTCCCGGCAGGGTGTTGCGCCCGCTCGCGGTGCAGATGACGACCGGGATGGACTGGGCGCTCGGATCCTGGCGGATCACCTGGAGGAACTGTGCCCCATCCATCTCGGGCATCATCATGTCCAACAGGATGAGGCAGGGCCGGTCGATCTTCTCCAGCACGTCCAGCGCCATCTTGCCGTGGTTCGCCAGGGAGACGTCGTAACCCGCGTCGGCCAGGATGTCGTGCAGGGCGTCGCGGATGTCCGGGTCGTCGTCGACAACGAGGATGGAACTCGGGGCCAGGGGAGTGGTCATGGGTGCGACTTCTTCTGCTGGTGGCGCGCTTGCCTACCCTCGGACGGACAGGGAAATCCTGTGTTGTAGGTAGACATGGCTCTCCCCGTGGGCCAGCCCTCTCCGGACAGGGGCGGGGGAAATGTCCGGGCTCCTGTCCTGCACCTGCCAGCAGGTCCGCCCTGGAGGGGCGGCTCCCCCGTCCCTTGGTGAGATAGTCGAAGGTTCGCCCGCGACCTCGGGGCTACGCGCGCGCCACCTGGGGGGACGGTGGCTCCTCGCTCGAGCCCGGCTGGGAGGCCTCCGCGAGCGCTTCGATGCGCAGCAGCAGATCCTCGATGTGTCCGCGCTCCACGCGCACGGCGGAGGGGTTGCCCAGGTCGGAGAAGCGCAGGAGGGTGAGCTGGGCGACCAGCTCCTCGACGAGGCCGATGCTGTGCTCCAGCTCCGTCGCCGAGTGTTCATACAGCCGGATGAGCCGCTCCTTCACGCTCGCGGGCGCGCTGGCCAGCACCGACTCCATCTCCATCAGGCGCCGCTCCTGTGCCTTCAGGCGGGAGACGAACCCGTCCAGGAGCCGGTGCTCGCGCGCCTGCTCCGCCGCCCACGAGCCCTCCACCGCCGCCTGTCTCCAGCACTCCTCGAGCCGGCTCGTCACGTCCTCGAGCCGCCGTGCCCGTGCGCTCCGGGGCGTGCTCCCCGAGGGCACGGAGGCGTCCCCGGGAGAGAGGAGCACGGGCAGGAGGAAGGGCCAGAGGGTGAGGCACAGCAGGGCCTGCCCGAGTCGATCCCAGAAGGGGCCTCCCTGCCGACGGGTGAGGGCGACCCCCGCCGCCAGCAGCCCGAACGCCGCGTATGCCGCCAGGATGATGAGCGCCGTCATGGTCCGTCCTCCTCAGCCCAGCGCGTTGAAGGCCCAGAAGCCGAGGCCCGACGTGAACGCCACCATCATCCAGGAGACCCGCGCGAGGATGCCCACGCGGTAGGAGTCCTCGGCGGACAGCATGGCGGTGGGGTTGTCCAGCGCGGCGCGGGTGACGGACTCGGCCATGAGGCTCAGCAGCCGGTGGATGCGCGCGCCGGCCGCCGTCCCGGAGAGCAGGAAGGCCCCGGTGAGCAGCAGCGGACCCGCCCACTCGCCGTCCAGCCTCCACAGCAGGTAGAGCGGCGGAGCGAGCCCCGCGAGCAGGAGCGAGCCCGTGGCCGCCGAGGCCAGCAGCGCCGCCACGAGCCGGGCCAGCGGCACGCGCGCCGCCACCAGGATGCTCGCCGCGTAGATGGGGCCGAGGGAGGCCGCGAGCGCCATCAGCACGTTCGCGGAGGTGAGTGCCGCCGACAGGGCCTGGCCGTCCCCACCGCGCGCGGCGCTCGACGTGGCCGCGAAGGCGCTCGTGCAGACGGCGATGACTCCCACCGAGCCGAGCACGAGTCCTTGCAG
>NZ_DASVSO010000543.1:0-8429 GCF_036388035.1 Archangium sp. | reverse complement strand
TCGTCGAGCACGCGCCGCACCGCCCAGTCATCGGCATCGCCGCGCTGGGACAGCAGGCGCACCTGCTCCGCGAGCGCCGTCTGGTCCCCGGTGAGGGAGACGATCTGCCCGTACACCCGAGCGGCGCCCGCGGGGTCCTGCAGCTCGTCCTCCAGCACCTCGGCGAGCCGGGTGAGGGACTCGGCGCGAACCGACGGGTCCTTCGCCCCATCGGCACGGGCCAGGTAGAACTGGGCCAGCTCGCGCCAGGCCTGGCGAGCGATGAGCTGGGCCTCGATGCGGGTGTCTTCCGGGCTCTCCTGCCGGGGGACGAGCGGGCGGGAGGGCCCGGCGTCCTCTTCATGGCTCCAGGCCGTGGGAGCCTCCGCCCGGGCCTCACCCGATGGCGGAGTGGACGGAGCCTCGGGCCTGACGGCCGGAGCGGAGGACTCGGCGGTGCCCTGCGGCCCGAGGGCGGCGACCTCGAGGGTCTCGTGCCGATCGTCGGAGACTTCTTCGGAGGAGTCCGCCCGCGGGGTGGGGGCGGGAGCACCCGCGAGGACGTCGGGCAGGTCGGACGCCTCGGAGGTGACCTCATCCTCCAACCAGGGAGAGGGCCGTGGGGGGGATTTGCGCGGCTCGCTGGGGGCACGCGGCTGGAAGCGCGCGTCGGGTGGGCGAACGGCCTCCGCCGTGGGCTCATCTTCCTCCCAGGGAACCACGGGGACGACGGGCACGACGCGCCCATAGAGCCGTGTTCCACCCTCGACGACCTCGCCCCGAGGAGGCGGTGGGGCCGGGACGGTCCCATAAATCCGCGTTCCGCCCTCGACGGCCTCGCTCCGGGGAGGCTCCTGGGCGGGAGGCTCCGCGTCCCGCATGGCCTCGGAGCGCCCGGTGGGGGTCTGCTCGCGGAGGTTGATGCGACGGAAGATCTCCTCGATGAGCTTCCGGGCGCGGCGATCTCCGGGGGACTCGGCGACGAGCGCCTGGAGCGTCTCGACGGCGCGGGGGAGCTGGTCCACCCGGCGCAGCAGGCGCGCGAGCTGCAGCCGCACGGCGCGGCGGGTGTCCCCCCGGGTGTTGCCGAGCGCGGACGAGAGGAGGGCGATGGCGGCGGCCTCGGTGCCCGCGCGCAGGGAGAAGGCGACGAGCACCGCGGCCAGGCGCGGCGTCATGGGCATGCCCCGGCTGGCCCGTACCAGCTCGCCAAAGGCCCGAGCGGCCTGCCCCTCGTTCAGCAGACGGGCGGCGGTCCGCCGGTGACGCTCCACGACATCAGGCACCTCGGAGCCACCTCCGGACACAGACACACCCGCGGGCGAGCGCTGGCGCGAATCGACCGCCTCCGACGAACCGGCGTCATTGCCGTTTCTCACGCCACCCATGGGTGGGGCAGTCTACACGCGATGTCGCCTCCGGTCGTCACCGTCCTCCTGCCCGCCCGAAACGCCGAGTCCACCGTGGCCCGGGCCGTGGAAAGCCTGCTCGAAGGCACGCTGCGTGAAATCCGGCTGCTGGCGGTGGACGACGGCTCCACGGACGGCACGCGCGGAGTGCTCCAGGGGCTGGCGGCGAGGGACGCCCGGGTGGAGGTGCTCGACGGAGGGGGCCGGGGGCTGGTGGCCGCGCTCAACCTCGCGCTCTCGCATGCCACCTCCCCCTACGTGGCGCGAATGGACGCGGACGACGAGGCCCTGCCCCGGCGCCTGGAGGCGAGCGTCGCGGCGCTGGAGGCGGACCCGAGCCTGGGGGGCGTGGGCACCGGGGTGGAGCTGTTCCGGGAGGACCAGCCGGTGAGCCCGTCCATGAGGGACTACGCGACGTGGCTCAACGGGCTCACCACCCCCGAGCGCCTGCACCGCGAGCGCTTCGTGGAGAGCCCCATCTGCCACCCCTCGGTGTGCCTGCGGCGGGAGGCGGTGGTGGCAGCGGGAGGGTGGGAGCACGGCGACTTCCCGGAGGACTACAACCTGTGGCTGAAGCTCATGCACCTGGGCCACGGGATGCACAACGTGCCCGAGGTGCTGTTGCGCTGGAGGGACAGCACGGGGCGGCTGACGCGGACGGACCCGAGGTATGCGCACAAACGATTCATCTGGGTGAAGGCGCGCTACCTCGCACGCAGCCGGGAAGTGGGGGGACGTCCACTGACGGTATGGGGCACGGGCCCGGGAGGGCTCACCCTCACGCGCTTCCTGCTCGCGGAGGGAGCGCGCGTGGAGCGCTTCATCGACGTGCACCCCCGCAAGGTGGGCACGCGCATCCACGGCATTCCGGTGTTCCCGCCGGAGTCCCTGGGCGCACCGCCAGAAGACACCCACCTCATCGCGGCGGTGGGCGTACGAGGAATCCGCGACGAAATCCGAGGCGCGCTCACCGGGCTCGGCTGGATTGAAGGCCTCCACTTCACCTGCGCCGCGTAGGCTGGAGACTCGCGGAAGTCAGACACGGAGAGCACGCACATGGCCAAGGGAGCCTTCTTCAACGTCCCCTTTCACGGGCACGTCAACGCCACGTTGCCGGTGGTGCGGGAGCTGGTCGATCTGGGGGAGGAAGTCACGTACTACCTCACGGACGCGTTCCGGCCCCAGGTCGAGCGGGCGGGCGCGCGGTTCCACCGCTACGAGAGCACGGTGGAGGAGGGCCTGAAGGCGGGCACGGTGGGGTTTCTCCCGGCCCGCATGCCCGGCGAGAGCCGCCACGTGCTCGCCCAGCTCCTGGAGGTCGTCCGCGCGGATCGCCCCGACTACGTCGTCTATGACCCGATGTGCCTGTGGGGGCGGATGATTGCCCAGCTCCTGCGGCTCCCCGCCATCACCTTCCGCCCCACCATGGCCATCGACCCCGGGGTGGGCCAGTTCGCGGCCTTCATGCGGAGCCGGGCCGCGGCGTTCCCGAGCCTGTTCGAGCAGGCGAACAAGGAGCTGGCGGCCCTGATGGGGGAGTACGGCCTGCCGCCGACGGACTTCCGGGGCATGATGGGCCACGCGGAGCCGCTGAACCTGGTCTGCGTGCCGCGCGCGTTCCAGCCGGGGGGCGACACCTTCGACGAGCGCTACCTCTTCGTGGGGCCGTCCATCCGGCCGCGCGGGGACGCCGGGGACTTCCCCTTCGCGCACCTCGCGGGAGGCCCGACGCTCTACATCTCGCTGGGGACGATCTTCAACAACTGGCCCGAGTTCTACCGGATGTGCTTCGCGGCGTTCGGCGGGACGCCCTGGCGCGTGGTGCTCGCCACGGGGCACGCGGTGAACGCGGCGGAGCTGGGGCCCATCCCCGACAACTTCCTGGTGCGCCCCTCGGTGCCACAGTTGGAGGTCCTGGAGCGCACGGACGTCTTCGTCACCCACGGTGGCGCGAACAGCCTGATGGAGTCGTTCTCCTACGGCGTACCGGTGGTGGTCATTCCGCAGATGGCGGAGCAGCCCCTGAATGCCCATCGGGTCGCCGAGCTGGGTCTGGGGCTCGCCCTGGACAAGCAGACCGTCACGGTGGAGCAGCTCCAGCAAGCGGTGGCCCGGGTCGCGCAGGAGCCGGAGTTCCGAGCGAAGGTGCGGACCCTGCAGCAAGGGGTGCGCGCGTCAGGGGGCTACCGCCGCGCCGCCGAGGCCATCCTCGAGTTCCGCACCCGCCAGGGCTGACCCAGACCTCATCTGCGCCGCGTGAATCGGCCGCGGCGGAGCCCGTCGTGGCTCATCATGCGGGCGAGCCCACGCGGAGGATTTGCAAGGAGCCCCCCGGTGCCGAAGTCGTCGCGCTGTACCGCCACAATGTCCAAGGAGTCCGTCAACTCACGCCCCATGAGCCCACGGCGGCCCTTGCGCGTGGGGGCGCTGGCCCTGGCGGCGCTGATGCTGGTGACAGCGTGCGCCACGAAGGCCCCCATGGGCGCGGCGTACCATTACCGTCCGTCCGTGGGGCACGACGCCCCCCAAACGGGAGCGCTGGAGTCGGAAGAGGCTGTCTTTACCAGGCTGCCCACGAACTTCGCGCCGGTGCAGGTGAGTGACTCCGAGGTGACGTCAGCCCTGACAATGCTTTGGCTCGACATGCCGCTGCGGGTGGCCACGTCCCGCCCCCCGCTGTATGTCGGCCGTAGGTTGGTGTTGGCTTCCACGCCCTTGAGCGGCGAAGCGTGGCGCTCAGGCCTGGCACAGTCCTACGGGCATTATTGCGAACGGCGCGGCACTCCAGGGGACTGCCTGACACTGTTTGAGGATGGGCCGCGCTTCCAGGATGAGGACAAGCGCCGCCTCGCGCTTTCCCTGGCGGTGGGTCCCGCGCTGGAGGGCGTGAACGCGGAAGTGCGGGCCATGCTCAACCCCACGCAGTTGCTCACACTGCTGAGCATCAGTATCGCGGGTTACATGGTGCTATTGCTGGCGCCGGTGCCCGAGCCGGTGACAAAGGGCATTGCCCTCGCGTTCACCGTGCTCATGTGGGGTTATCTCGGGTGGGAATTTTTCGATCTCCTGCGGGCCTATGCGCAGCTCTATGAAGATGCGCCCCGGGCCTCCACCTTTGCGGAGTTGCGCGAGATAGGCGAGCAGTTTGGCCGTGTCATCGGCCCCAACAGTGTGCGGATCCTCGTGCTGGTAGGTACGGCGGCGATAGGTGAAACGGCGGGGCTCGCATCCAAGGCCCCGAAGCTCCCCGGGTTCGCGCAAGCATCAGAGAAGGTCGCGGCGAGTACCGGCTTGCGTCTGCTGGATGCGGCAACCGGAGCCGAGCGCGTCATTGTCTCCGTGCCCGAGGGCACGATCCGCCTTGTAGGGGCACCTCACGTTGTGGCCATGGCTGGCCAGAGCCTTGGCGTTGGGAGTCCTGCGTCGGGTAGAGGTAGACTCCTCGCCAATGGACACAGGGCGTGGGGGTCTTTTAGTGGCTTCAAGTCGGCCATGGGGTCAGCGGATAAAGGGAAACAATGGCACCACATCGTGGAGCAGACTCCCGGGAATGTGAACCGATTTGGTGGCGAGTCCCTGCACAACACCGAGAACGTCATTGCGTTGGACAAGAACTTACACCGCGATGTGAGTGCTTTCTATTCATCGATTCGACCGTCCATCACCAGGTCCACAAAACTGACGGTCAGAAAGTGGCTCAGCACCCAACCCTACGAGACGCAGCGAGAGTTTGGCCTGCTGGTGATTGAGAATGTCAAAAAGGGAATTTGGAAATGACCCTGGAGAATATCGCAGAGGAGTTCGCGCGAAACGTGGCCGCGCAAACAGATGCAATCATGCGTGGCGACAGTAAGTTTGGGAACAAGTGTGCCAAGCGTTACACGGCTGCTTTCAAGAAATTGCGCGACCACGGCGAAGCAGGGCGGGACGCACTCGCGGCGTTGTTCGTGCATCCGCGCATGGATGTTCGGGTCTATGCGGCGGTTTTCCTGCTCAGTGAGCGACCAGAGCAAGCCAAGCCCGTTTTAGAGGAAGCCGCCAAGGGGGAAGGTCTGATTCCCTTTGAGGCATCCCAGGCGTTGAAACATTGGAATGCGGGCAATTGGAGCTTGGATGTCGATTAGGAACCATGGCGCGTACCCGGTACAGCAGTCAGGGCACTGCATCGAACACGCCAGCACCTCTACCCGCGAGCACTCGCGTCCAGCGGACGAATCGTTCCCGAGGGAGCAACGACCCCCACGGACGTGAAGAAGCGCGCGAGATCCTCCGGCACGGGGGCCTCGAAACGCACCGACTGGCCCGTGTGCGGATGCGCCAGTTCCAACGCCTGCGCATGCAGCAGGCACCGTGGAGCCGGAATCCCTCCCGCCTGCGCCGCGCCTCCGTAGCGCTTGTCCCCGAGAATGGGCGCCCCGAGCGCCGTCAGGTGCGCGCGGAGCTGGTGCGTCCGGCCCGTCTGGGGCAGCAGTTCCACCAGACAGAAGTCCGCCCCCGCGTGCAGCACCCGGTACTCCGTGAGCGCGGGAATCCCATTCGCCGCACGCGTCGCGCGCCAGCGCCCCGGACGTGAGGGGTCCTTCGACAGCGGCAGATCGATGACTCCCTGCGCCGGCAGCTCCACGGGCCCCACCACCGCGAGGTAGCGCTTGCGGGCCCGGCCCTCGCGGAATTCCTCGGCCAGCGCGGTCGTCGCCTCGGGCGTCTTCCCGAACACCGTCACCCCGGACGTCTCCCGGTCCAACCGGTGCACCAGCCCCGCCGGTCGATTCAGGTGCGCGCCCACCCTGTCCACCAGGCTGTCCCCCACCCTCCCCTCCGTGGGCTGCGCCGTCATCCCCGCGGGCTTGTCCACCGCGATGACCTCCGCGTCCTCGTGCAGCACCCGGAACTCCGGCGCGGAGGCCGGCGCCGCCGCGAGCGGGCTCTGTCCACCCTCCTCCAGCACCGCCGTCACCACCTGCCCCGGGGACAGCTTCGCCTTCGCGTCCCGGCACCGACGCCCGGCCACGTACACCGCGCCTACGTTCACCAGGCGCTCGGCTTCCTCCTGGGGAAGGTTCAGCTCCGCCGCCAGGGCCTCGCCCAGGGGGCGAGCCGGATGGGAGGCATCGACTCGGAAGGTGCGTCGCTTCATGCTTCCCTGGTTACTCCAACCGCTCGCGCACCACGGTGGTCTTTCCCGGCTCCACCACCACCTTCATCGTCTTGATGGCGCCCAGCTCGCTGTTCACCAGACGCAGCATGTAGCTGCCCTCGTAGACCTCGCGCGGGGCGAGCGGCGTGGTGCCGAGCTTGCGGTTGCCGATGTACACGTCCGCCCAGGGCGTGGCATCGGCGGCGATCTTCCCCTTGCGGAAGGTGATGTCGGTCCGCGTCGTGCCCTTCGCCTCGACGTCCACCGAGACCGTCTGGCGCAGCTCCAGCTCGGCGTTGACGAGCGTGAGCGCCACCTTGCCCGCCGGCAGTGTCACCGTGGCGGGCGTCCGTCCCAGCTTCTTCGCCCCCAGCAGGATGTCCGCCGCCGGCGTGCTGGAGAGCACCACCTGGCCCGTCAGCTTCTCCCGCTTCGACTTCTTCCCGCGCAACTCCGCGGCGGTCTCGGGGGCCGGCTCGGGGGGTGGAAGGGCCTTGAGCGCGAGCTTCACCGGGGACGTCACCCCGGGCTCCACCTTCACCGTCGCCGCCTCCTCCTGGTAGCCCTCGAGGCTCACGCGCACCAGGTGCTCCACCCCGGAGGTCAGCTCGGACAGCGTCAGGGGAGTCACCCCGGCCTGGGACTTGCCGTCGAGCACCACCGTCGCCCCAGGCGGCTCGGTGACGATCTCCAGCCCGCCGGGTTTGGCCTGCTCGGGGGGCAGCTCCACCGAGATACTCTTGCTCGCGGACTGCTTCGTGAGCCGGACCGTCACCTCGCGAGGCTCGCGGCCCTCCAGCTCGAAGCGCAGCCGGAGGTCCTGTTCGAGCAACAGGCCCCGGACGATGCCCGGCGTCTTCACCCCCGTCGGCGAGCCGTTCTGGAACACGGTGGCACCGGGCGGAGCACTCTCCACCGTCAGCTCACCCACCATGGGCTCCGGTGGGGGCGGCGGTGGGCGCATCAGCACGAAGGCGAGCACCCCGGCCAGCGCGACCGCCGCGACGGTGGCGACCGCCGCCACCAGCCCCTTGCGGCGGGTGGGCCGGCGCACCGCATCCTCTTCCACGACCTCCACGGGGGGCGCTTCCCCCTCCGGACGCGCCTTCGCGTTGGTGAAGCCCGAGAGCTGCGAGTTGGAGGTGCGGTGCCCCTGCTCGAAGATGTTGACGAGCTGCTCGGGCTCGGCGGTGGGCAGCTCCTGGAGCAGCCGCTGGTAGGCGGCGTGCTCCTCGGAGAAAAGGGCCATCATGAACCGCGACACCTGGACGCTCGTGGGCGGCTGGGGCGTGCCGGACAGGTACTTCTCCAGCGCGAGCTGCATCTCCTGGGCGCTGGCGTAGCGCTTCTTGCGGTCCTTCTGGAGCGCCTTGGCGACGATCTCATCCAGCTCCGGAGGCACGTCGGGACGCAGCTCGGAGGGGGGGCGGACCTCGCCATCCAGGATGTCTTGCAGGATGGCCAGCTCGTTGTCGCGCTTGAACAGCCGGCGGCCCACGAGGATCTCATGCAGCACGATGCCGAGCGCGAACACGTCGCTGCGGGCGTCGAGCGGCTCGGCGCGGATCTGCTCGGGGGACATGTAGCTGAACTTCCCCTTGAGCTTGCCCGCCTCCGTCTTGGTGCTGTGCGACTCGGCCTTGGCGATGCCGAAGTCCAACACCTTCACGCCTCCGTCGTAGGTGACGAGGAGGTTGGAGGGGGACACGTCGCGGTGGACGATGTTGAGCGGCTTGCCCTGGTTGTCCTTGCGGGTGTGGGCGTAGTGCAGCCCCTCGCACGCCCCGGCGAGCATGCGCGCGGCGAGCGCCGGCGGCAGCGGAACCTGCGCGTTCTTGCACTTGCGCAGGATGGAGAGCAGGTCGTGCCCCGCGATGAACTCCATCGCGATGAAGAAGGAGGCA
>NZ_DASVSO010000542.1:0-4281 GCF_036388035.1 Archangium sp. | reverse complement strand
CCCTCCGTCCGCCTCCGTTACGGTGGACGCCGCCGCCGTCGTCGCGGACGCGGTGGTGCCGCTGGAGGACGTGCCACTGCCGGACTCGAGCGCGGCGCGCTGTGTGTCCGCCTTCACCGTCGTGGGCCCACTCGCCCTCTCCGGCGCAGTTGCTCCGGCCGCGGACTGCTTGGCCTGCGGTGCCTGGGGGGCCTCATGGCCGCACCCCACCCCCACTGCCAGCACCAGCGCCAGCCAGGCCCGCACCATGACGCTCTTCATTTTCCTTCTCCTGCGTCCGCCTCGGACTTTCGCCCTCCGGCGGCAACGGCACGCAGCCGCTCCGGGTACTTCTTCACTCCGATGCTCTCGCGCAGCTCTTCCACCAGCCGCCCCTCCCCCTCCCTCCTCGCCTCCGCCGCCAGCTTCCCCCTCACTTCCTCGAAGCTCGGCACCACCACCTGCGCCTCTTCCACCGCCTGCACCAGGTGCAGTCCGTAGGGCGTCTGGAATGGCTTGGACACCTCTCCCCTCTTCAGCCCCTGCGCCTCCCTGAAGAATCCCCCGTCCACCTGCCCCTCCTGCACCACCCCCAGCTCTCCCCCCTTCTCCCCACTCACCCTGTCCTCCGAACCCTCCTTCGCCACCTTCTCGAAGGCCTCTCCCCCCCTCAGCCTCGCGTACAGCTCATTGATTCGCGACTGCGCCCTCGCCCTCCCCTGCGCGTCCCCTTCCGGCGGCACCCTCACCAAAATGTGCCTCACGTGCACCTGCTTGCGCCCCAGCGCCTCCTTCCGCGCCTCGTAACGCTTGCGCAGCGCTCCTTCCCCCGTCGCCTCCTCCATCCTCTTCTCCACCAGCGCCCTGGCCAGCACCTCCCGCCTCACCGCCGCCAGCCTCGCCCTTACCCCCTCTTCCTCCTCCAGCCCCACGCGCCGGGCCTCCTCCGCCAGCAGCTCCCGCTCCACCACCCCCTCCAGCGCCTCCTCCGGCGTCGGCCTCTTCCCCGCGCTCCACTCCTGGCGCCACAGCTCTACCTCCCCCTGTCGCACCTTGCCCCGGCCCACCTCCGCCACCACCTTGGCGTCTCCACACCCGCTCAGCGCCCCAACCCCCAGCACCGCGCACACCACGGCCACCGCGCTCCTCACGAGGAGAGCGCACTCCTGCTTCTTCAGGGCGTGTTGGCCCCCCGGCTGCCACATGGCGGATGGGACTCCAGTGCAATTCGTGCGGCGCGGAGGCTCTCCCACGGCCCTACAGATTGTCCAGAGTGAAGACCGTTTTCCCGGCCGCACTCGGACATCTTCCCCTTGACAGGGGACCGATCATCCTCTTCCCATCAGCGGTCGAGCGAGAACTTGCGGCTTCGCCTGCGCCTTCGTCACGCGCGACAGGGCTAAGAACGTGTTTCGGTAGGAGCCGAAGCGATAGCAAGGCCATGCCTCGTGCGAGCGAGTTGTAGACCGAGCGGAGGCGGGTTCCAACCGCGACCAAGACAGCTCGCGCAGGACTTCGGGACGCACGGGGCCATGCGCCTCCATGCGTTTGGGGCTGTTGCTGGCCGTGCTGTGTTGGTGCACCGTTCGTCGCCCGCCGCCTACGGGGGCAGCAGGTGGTGGAACCAGGTGATGAGGCCCAGCGCCAGGTGGAGAAACGCCAGGTACGTGTCCTCACGCTTCTCCCAGCGCACCAGCAGACGACGGAACTTGTTGAATCCACCCGTGGGTGCGCTCCACCACCCAGCGCCGTGCCTTCTTGCCGCGCTTGAGCGGCTTGTCCGGCTCGCCACGCTGCCGCAAGTGCAGGGTGAAGCCGTACTGCCGGGCCAGGGCTCGTACCGGGTCGTAGTCATAGCCCTTGTCCAGACACATCCCCTGCGGTGCGTGCGCGCTCGGGGTGGGGCGCTCCACGGGCATGGACTGGAGCGTGGGGCGCATCAACTTGAAGTCAGGGACGTTGGCGCCGGCAACGGCCAGGCCCAGGGGAGCGCCGCGCCCATCGGTCAGCAGGCTCTTCTTGGTGCCCTTCTTGGCCCTATCCGTCGGGTTGGGACCCGTCTTCTCCCCTCCCAGCGGTGCCTTGCCCATGGCCCCATCCATCGCCAGCCACTCCCAGTCGATTCCGGCCAGAGCCTCATAGGCCTGCAACCCTTGGCGCCAGAACTCCAGGAACACTCCGGCCTCCAACCACTCTCGGAAGCGCCGGTAGGCCGACGAGGCGCCGCAGATGCCCGTGGCGTTCAACGCACGCCACTGCATCCCCGTGCGCAGCACCAACACAATGGCCTCCATGGCCCGCCGGTCGGGCGTACGCGGGTTGTGGCACCCCAGCGGATGCGGTGGCCTGGGTGGCAGCAGCGGCTCCATCTTCGCCCACAACTCATCCGGTAGACGCCAGCCGTCATCGTGCTTCACAAGCCCCATGGCTCCGGTCTTCACCTCCCATGAGAGAGAACTCCCGAAGTCGGGTGATTCATCCTACTTCCGCAGTCACCCAGGACGCCCACCTGCCCCGCTACTCCCTCGGCCGCTCCCGGGGCCGGTAGGCTCCTACCGAAACAGGTTCTAATGCCAGGGCGTAATCCGACGAAAGGGACGGGGATGCCCGCGTCTGCGTCCTCAGGGTCTGGCGGGAGACAAGGATTACAGCTCTCGTGTCATCCGTCACTACCTGCGCCTGCGTCGTATCCGCTGCATCATCCCTCGCCCCGAAGGCTTGCCGAGCGCGTGCGGCCCCTACGTCACCCAATTGGCAGCGCTACCGCGCAAAATAAGAAATTCTGAATGATTGTAAGACACGAACCAGTCGCACCCAATATCAACCGCAGCGAACTCCACCTTCCCAACAGCCTCAACCGAGGTCGCCGCGTCAGCTAGAGATTCAAACCTCAGCATGACTTGATCGCGATCTGGCTCAAAGAACAATACCACTGGCCCCACTACAGGATAGCTCTTAAGCGCATCCCATGGCCGCGGCAAATACAAGGCCTCGCCATCTGAGGCATAGTCCCAAAGCTCTCCAAACCGACACTCCGATGCGAACGCAAGCCGCACCTGCTCGCGGAACTCCTTTCGCTCCGCCTCTGCTAGTTCCGTAACCGGCAATCCCATTACTCGGGCGGCGTCCGCGACTTTAGAACTCAATCTGGGCGTCACTGTTCACCACCTATTCATTGACAAGGGGGCGACTGGCCGAAATGGATTCCCCCGCCTCTTTGACAAGGGGGCGACTGGCGGGGATGGAGTCCATGAGGATGTGTCCCACCTTTCCTTCGACTGGTGTCTTCCACCCAATGTGCGGAGTGTCAGGTCCGGTTACCCACTCGCCCCGTTTGTTAACCGCGTAGTGCCCCCAATCCAAGCTCACTTCGGCGTTCCCCGGCGCCTGCCACTCAACGGGTACAGTCTTACCCTCGGGCGTCTTCCCCCACTTGGTGACAAAAAAGTCCTTCAGCGGAGCGCCAGTTCTCGCGAACGCCTCTTTCAACGCATCCGCGAACGACATCTGCCCCCCACGAGCGTCCAGATCAATGCCTGGCTTGAACTGGTACCGCAACCCTTCACCGGGCACCTTCGGCCGGGGTCCCGTGTATTGGAAACGATGGGGGCTTGGCCCCGGATCGTTACCATGAGGCCGGGGCCCTTTCCCGCGATCCGCGCCCATGAACGTTGCCGTTCCACCAGCCACCGACCATCCCGGCAACAACGCTTCGGTTCCGTGGGATGGACCTCCAGTGAGCGCCGCAGTTCCTCCACCCCCACCACCGCTGGTAGCCCAAGCAAACTGCGGCCCCGACGGGAAGATAGGGGGCCCGTCCAACCACGGACGTATGGTCCCGTAGGCTCCGAACATGCCAAGCGCGCCCTCTGTCATACCATAGGCGATCTTCCAGCCATCACCGGAGTCCACACCATTTCGAAGCGACTGCGCGCCGTGCTGCATGGCATAGCCGCTGCTGACTAGAGTCGCGGTTTCGAGTAGTGCTGGCCCGTACTTGAAGTGCTGGAGCGGCCCAAGGACGGCACCGGCAGTTACTCCGTTCAGGCCAGCGGAAGCAGCGCTCCTGACATCAACCTTCGCCAGTGACTTCTCCCCCTCCTGACCCGCGACTTGGCTCAGCGTATCGAGCCCCGCACTTATGCCGAAGAGAGCAGCAGCGGCCTTCGGGCCAAGAATCCTCGCCGCGAGGGCTGCTGCCGCGAGGCGGAGGGACGTATTACTGGCGCTCGAATGTAGACTGCTCCATTCCTGCAGGGATTCAACGGTGCAGGGGTACTTGCCACCCGAACTGCGCTCAAG
>NZ_DASVSO010000541.1:0-4553 GCF_036388035.1 Archangium sp. | reverse complement strand
ATTGGGCGCGCGCGCGCCACGGCCCCAGCCCAGCACGAGCACCTCCAGGTCCTCGTCCCGGTACACCAAGGTGCGCGTGTAGCGCCCCTCGCGCAGCAGGGCGAAGGGCTCCACGGCGCGCCGGTGCAGGCTGCCTTCGCGCAGCACCCGCTCGAGGGCCTCGGCGCCTCCGCGTCTGTTGGCGTCGCGCAGTCGGAGAATGAACTGTCTCAAGGAGAGGGAGCGGGGGGGCAGGGAGTGCTCGCCCTCGGTCGCCGCTACGGGCGCAGCCTCCATTGCCTGCCATCCGGTAGGTGGGCTGCTTTCCATGAAGCTCTCCTTCCGTCCGCTCCAAACCACCGGGACGGGTGAGGCTCAATGAAGGTGTGTCTTCCCCCCCTCGTCCGCCAAGACGGGACAGGCGGCCAAGGGAGCGCCCGTCCCCTACCCGGGGGTAGTTCGATTGACAGCCCCACCGCACCCCCTCATGCCCTCTGGACGGCTTGCGACTCGAGCGGCGCGCGCTCCGCTCCTGCTCCAGGGGTTGGGGTAGCGTGACGGCCATGCACCTGCGACGAGGATTGTGGCTGTTGAGCGTGTGTCTCTTCGGGTTGTCCTGGGGCTGTACGGACAGTGAGGAGGGGGGCGGCTTGCCTGGGGCGAGCGGGCTGTTGGTCTCCGATGATTTCGAGACGGCGTCCGTCGGCGGACCGCCCAACGCGGCGACGTGGACGCTCCGCGTCTTCGGGCAGCAGGGCAGCATCTCCGTGGATGGCACCCAGGCTCACTCCGGCTCGAAGTCGGTGTACGTCAACGGCACCGGCCAGAGCGGCTACCGCTCCGTCCTGTTCACCACCACCGTGCCCTTCCCGGCGGCCAACAACAGCTTCTACATGCGGGCCTTCATCCGCTCCAAGAGGGGGATGGGCCAGGGCCACAGCACCTACTTCGGAGCGGGCTCGGGGGATGACCAGCGCATGGTGCGCATCGGCTTCCACCAGTACGTGCTGGAGGCCAACCTCATCCACCCGGGCACGGAGTACGAGGTGCTCTCGGGCCCCTGGGGCCAGCCGGAGCAGGGCGTCCAGTTCGTGGCGGGGAAGTGGCACTGCGTGGAGGCCTTCTTCAATGGGGCCCAGCACGAGCTGCGCGCGTGGTTCGATGGGAACGAGGTCACCCGCCTCCACACGACGAACTGGGACGCCAACCTGAAGAGCTGGTCTCCCCAATATGCCCGGGCCTGGTTCGGCTTCGAGACCTACCACGGCGAGCAGGACGAGCTCTGGTACGACGACATCGCCATCGGGACGGAGCGGCTCGGCTGCGGCCCGTAGTCAGCGGGTCACTGACCCCACGGCAGGGCCCCGGACGGAATCTCGGGGTCCTCCAGCTCCTCCAACGTGTCGAAGCGCAGGGGATAGAGGTCGTAGCTGCCGACGAAGGGCTGATTGATGTTGTAGCTGTCGTTGTTGAAGAGCGGCTCGAGGCTTTCGCTGCCAATGAGCGGCTGCTGGAGTTGGTAGCTGCCGGCCATGGGCTGCTGGAGGTAGTAGCTGCCAGCCATCGGCTGCTGGAGTTGGTAGCTGCCAGTCATCGGTTGCTGGAGTTGGTAGCTCCCGGCCATGGGCTGCTGCTGGGCGTAGCTGCCCTGCTGCGCGAGCGCTGTCGCCCCCCAGGACACGGTCGCGATGATCGCCGTCAGAATGCTCTCGCGCATGGCTCAACCCCTTCTCCTGGGGTTGAGGTAGCCATCCGGGAAGCCCCCGAGGAGCACTCGCCCCGGCGCTCGTGGCTGCTCGCCGCTCGAGGATGGGCTCGACCGAGCCCACCCGCACCGTCGGAGCGACCGCGAGCGCGGGGCCGGAATTCCTACTTGTTGTGGCAGGCCTTCTGGTTGCTGCCGCTCACGCCGGTGCAGGACTGGGTGGAGGGGCAGTCGGAGTCCTGGGTGCAGATCTTCAGGCACTGCAGGGCGGTGCTGCCGGCGCCGAGGGTGTCGCAGATGCCGCCCTCGACGCACTCGTCGGTGCTGCCCGTCTTGTCACACTCCTCGCCCACCTCGGCCTTGCCGCAGGCCGCGAGGGCCAGCAGGCCGGACAGGAGCACCGCCGACGACAGGAGACGCTTCGCGCTCATGGATTTCTTCCTTTCCCAGGGAGGGAGAGAGGGGAGGACGGCACCGTGCCAGAAAAGTGCGGGGGGGTACGCAACTACCGCACCGCTTCATGGGAGAATGCAGCAACGGATCATCCGCAGGAGCCCCCATGAGCACCATCGATCGCAACCGCAACCTCCTGTCCCACGTGGGCCAGGGTGCGCGCCAGACCGTCGAGAAGACGCAGCAGACCGCGAACGTCGCGGTCAACACCGTGAAGACCGCCGTGGCCGAGAGCGCCAAGGTGGTGAAGCAGGGCGTGGACGCCTTCGAGGCGGGGCCGGCGCGGCAGGTGACGAACCTGCTGGGTGGCAGCAAGAAGCCGGACCGGGCGTATGACGGCCAGTTCGTGGGCGCCAACGGGCAGACGTTCCCGCCGGGCACGCCGCTGAACCAGATTCCGGCGGTGATGCCGAAGAACAACACCAACCCGACGAAGACCATCATCTACGTCAACGGCATCATGACGCCCAAGGAGGCACAGTCGAGCGACCTCCAGGCCATCGCCGACAAGGCGGGGGCGCGCACGATCGGCATCCACAACTCCACCGAGGGCTTCGTCAGCGACCTGGCCCAGTGCGTGAAGGACAAGCTGGACAAGGGCCGCAACCCGGCGGTGGACACGCTGGCGGACACCCTCTACTCGGAGCTGAAGGCGGGCCGGTCGGTGGACCTGATGGGCTACAGCCAGGGCGGCCTCATCACCAGCCGCGCGCTCAAGGACGTCGCCAACCGGCTGCGCATCGAAGATGGGATGTCCAAGGCCGACGTCGAGAAGACGATGAGCCGGCTGAACGTGGAGACCTTCGGCGCCGCCGCGACCACCTACCCGGACGGGCCCAAGTACGTGCACTACGTGAACAACCGGGACGCGGTGCCCACGCTCTTCGGGCTCGGTGGCACGGTGGACCCGGCGGCCTTCCTCAAGGACGCGGGCAAGGGCGCGGTGGTGCACCGCTTCGGCGACGGCGGCCTCAACGTCATCGCCAACCACAGCCTCCAGGACACCTACCTCAAGCACCGCGTGCCGTTCGAGCAGGCGCGCGAGGGCAAGTTCAACAACTAGTCTGTTCCCGGGGGGAGGGGCGGGCGATGAGCCTCCCGCCCCCCTGGGCTACGCGTGCCACTCGACGTGGTACGTGGCGCTGCCGCCCTCCACGCGCAGGCTGCGCACGCGGGGCTCGCGCGCGCCGGTGGCGCCGAGCGCGGCCTCGAGGATGCCCTGGTAGTAGGAAGGCATCCCGAGCGTCTCGTTGATCCACACCTCGTAGGCGGTGGGGGACAGCTCGGTGAGCTGCATCTGCACGTAGTTGTCGGCGTTGCGGAAGTTGTGGTTCAGCCGCATGAGCAGCCGGCGGGGCCCGAGGGCTCGCCCGAGCGCGAGCATCCCCCGGCCGAGCACCGTCTCCCTCACCCCGAGCACCATCTGCTGGCCGAGCCGGCGCAGGGCCTCGTCGCGTTGGAGGTCGGGGTAGAGCTCGCGCACGACGATGTCGAGCGAGGGGCGCCACACGGACAGCGGGTAGAAGGACTGGGGCTGGCAGTCGAGCTGCAGCCCCATGCGTCCGAGGGCACCGCGGGCCCCCGCGGAGAGCCTCCCGTGTGCAAGCTGAAAGAGACCGTGAAAAGCGTTGCCGAACACCCCGCGCTCATCCGTCATCAACATGCATGTCCCCCCGCTCACGACGGCCCCGTACAGAAGGGGCTGTTTGGAACCGTGCGACCCACAGGGCCGCACCGGACAGTGAGGAGATAGTCGCACGGAGTGGCGGGAGACGCCGGAAACTGGCCAGCGGGGATGTTCACCGACGGGCGGAGGGGGTGCGGGAAACAGGACAATGTCGTGCGATCTCCCGACAAACCTGTAGCCGCACCGGGCTCAGCGCTTCTTGGCGTTCTTCTCCGCGCGCTCCAGCCGCTCCAGCCGCTCATTGGGCGCGTTGTCCCCGAGCTTTCCGGCGACATAGGCGGTGGCGGAGGCCAGCTTGCGGCGGAACTCGTCCGGGGGCGGCCCCGGCTCGCGCGGGAGGTTGAAGAAGTCGGTGCCCACCTTGAGCAGCGTGCGCGCCATCATCTGATCGTCCTCGGAGGAGAGCGGATAGAGGAGGGCGGCGACGCGGCTGTGGCCGTGGGCGGCGGCCTTGCCGAGCGCCGTCTCCCCCATGCGGTCGGAGAGGATGGGGTCGGCGCCCCCGGCGAGCAGGGCCTTCACGAGCGCCTCCTCGCCGTTCTCGGCGGCGACGATGAGGGGAGTACGGCCTTCGGCGTCGAAGGGGTTGGGGTCGGCGCCGCCATCCAGCAGCACCTGCACGCGGGCCAGGTCACCGGCCGCCACGGCATCGAAGAGGGACATGGACTACCTCCGGGGAGAGAGCATGGCGCTTTCCCTCCGGGGGCGCCACCCTGCCCGCTCCCTCGC
>NZ_DASVSO010000540.1:0-19518 GCF_036388035.1 Archangium sp. | reverse complement strand
GTCGAGGGGGAAGAGGCATCACGCGGTACTGCGCGACGTCCTTCCCGGCGCACCCGTTCTAACTGTTTCGTATCTGGTCCACATCCGGGCCAGGCGCACAACTGCGTTTCCGTTTGGAAACGGCGGTCCGAGACGTTGCCGGCAGCCTAGTCGAGGCCCACCTTGCCCGGGGCCCAGTACGCCTTCGCCCGCGCGCCGCCCAGGTCCACCCCGCGCGCCCGGAGGCCCTGGCGGACGGCCTGGATGGCGGCAGCCCGGCCCGACAGGACGAGCTGCGCGCCCGGGTGCGCGGAGAGCGCCCGCGCCACGGCCTCGACGAGCCGCTCGTGCGCACCGCGCTCCACGAGCGTCACCACCGAGAGGCCCAGCGCTTCGAGCACGGGCTGCATCTCACGCGGGTCGCCAACCTCAAGCACCGCGGGGCGGTTCGCGCCGTTGGCGAGCGCGAGCCCCACGCTTGTCTCGTCACCGAAGACCAGCCTGGGCTCCGGGCCGCCGACGACGAGCGAGCTGCGCGGGCCGAAGACCTGGAGCTGCTCGCCGGGCCGGGCGTCCCGCGCCCAGCGGGCTCCGGGCCCCTCACCGTGCAGGTAGGCCAGGAGCTCGGTCTCGCCCGCGGCCGCGTCCCAGCGCACGGGCGTGTACGCGCGCGTGCCGACGCCGGGGAGGAAGACCTGGAGCTTGTCGCCCGGGCTCCACGTCGCGCCCCCCAGCCCGGGCCCGCCCAGCACGAGGCGCCGGAAGTGGGGCCCGAGCGCCTCGGCGCGGGTGACGGTGGCGTCGCGAAAGACGAGGCGGCCGATGACGCCCTTCACGAACGCCTTGGCGGTGTGGATCGTGCTCATGCTTCTCCTTGGAGGGAGTGGGGAGCGCCCCCAACGCCCGCGCTACTTCCCGCGACCTACGACCTTGAAGCCGATGTCCGTCCCGTACTGAGTGGGGCCGAAGCCGAGCTGGATGTTGAGGAAGCCGAGCGCCTCCAGGTAGCGCGCGTTGCTCAGCGGGCCCGCGTCCACGGGGTCGAAGCCCATCGCCTTGCCCAGATCCAGCACCTGCTTCTTCGCCGCTGCGTCGTCACCGGCCGCGAGGAGGCTCAGGGCCTCACCCTTCACCTTGCCGGTTGCCATGTTGGGCGCGAACACGGTGTTGAAGGCCTTGACGACGCGCGCGCCTGCGGCCCACTCCTGGACCTGCTCGGCGCCACTCCTCTTGATGTCGCCGCCGTAGCTCCAGTCCGGGTTCATCAGGTTCGTCACGTCGACGACCGTTTTGCCCCGGATCTCCCCGAGGTTCTGGATGGCGTCCTGACGGGCGGAGGCAGGGACGGCAAGGATGATGACGTCGCCCCAGGCGCCCGCCGCGCGCACGTCCTTCGGGTCAGCGCCGGTGGATCGAACCTCGTAGCCGGCGCTCTTGGCGCCCTTCTCCAGCGCGCTGCCGACGTTCCCGTTGCCGATGATGGAAATCTTGGGGGTGGCCATGGTCCTGCTCTCCTTCGTGAGGGGGGGATGGTGCGACGGAAGACAAGCTAGGCCGTTTCTCCAACGGCGGTAGGTGAGAAGAATCGGACAGTGTGTTTCAGCTCAGGAACACCGCGTGAACCGTGCTGGATGCACCGGGTGCGCTGCAACCCGGACCGAAGGCAGAGGCGGTCCTGCGCGCCGGTCCTCGCGACCGGACGCGCAGGGCTCTTGCCACCCAGCCGGCGCTTGCTCGCGCCGCCGGGTAAGCGCGTCAGTCGGCGAACGTGATGCTCTGCGTTTCCTTGCCGTTCACGGTCCGCGCGAGCGTCACGAAGGACTTGCCGTTCTCGCCCCGGCCGAACACGCAGCTCCAGCCAGGCTCGGCGCCCGTGAGCGCCTGGATGTCGCCGCGGTTGCTGATCTTCGCGATGGGAGCCCCCTTGAGCGTGGGAGCCGGCGTTCCCGGAGGAAGCTGCTTCATGAAGAGGTACTCCTCGGAGATCGCCCCCTCCCGCCACTTGGCGACCGTCGCCATCTGCATGCCGGGCGAGATCCCCACGATGCACGTCCAGTTGCCCTCGGTGACGATCGGCGTGTGCTGGGTGAGCCGCGAGTCCGGCGCCTGCTTGATCATGGCCTCCATGGCGCCCACGTGCTGGTCGATGCCTTGGGTCTTCATCTCGCCCATCTCGACCTTCACGTCCGCGGTGTGCAGGTGACGGAACATGGTCCAGTCGCGGTTGTTCCAGGCGACGAAGTCCAGCAGGTGGAAGTTGACCGCATTCCGCACCTCGGGACTGCTCTCCGCCTTCTTGGTGTCCGCCTTCGGCGTGGCCTGGGCGCTCACTGCCAGGACTAGCGCGCCGAGAGTGGACGCGACCGTTCGTACCGCTCGACTCATGGTGTTCTCCTTGCTGCTTGGTTGGGGGGCCCCTGAATGCCAGGCCGGCCACTCGGACTGCCAGTCATAAACTCGAGACTTGCCGTTGCGGCTCTGAAACGGCACAGGCCCTGGAGCCGCGGGCGCATAAGAGGGATGGGGGCCCTGTTGAGGGGGAGGGAGGGTGCAGAGGGGCCGAGGAGGGCCGCTACTCCCTCCCGCGCCTGCGAGAGCGGCTCGACGAGGAGGTGGCGCGGATCTCCCGCGAGGCAGGCGCTGATTTCGGCCGGGTCGCGGCGGCCCATCCCGCGGCGTCGTGGTTGCTGCGGTGGTGGCAGGGGAGGCTGTCGCCCGAGCACCTCGGGTGCGCGACGCCCCAGCAATTGCTGAAGCTCGCGAGCGGGTTGGGCGTCGAGCTCCCAGCGGCGCCGATGTGAGGCTCCGGCCCGCCTCGACGCGGGCCTATTCGTTCTGATCCTCGGCCCGGGTGCGGGCGTATTGCGGCAGGCCGTCGGCGAGGTGCAGCCAGCGCAGGCGGCTCGCCGTGACGGACGGCCTCTGTTTGAGCGCGCGGCCTAGCGCGCGGCGATGGGCGCCTTCTTGGAGCGGCCCCAGGCGACGAACGCGGCCAGGGCGGCAAGCACGAAGTTGACGGGCAGCATGCCGAGCTCCCCGCGCGTCACGTGGACGCCCGAGGCCAGCACCATCACCACCACGAGGCCGAGCGCGGCGAGCGGCGTGAGGCGCGGCTGGATGCGCGTGGCGGAGGGCAGGATGAGACCGAGCGCGCCCAGAATCTCCACGGTCCCGATGAAGCGCACGAGGGCGCCTGGCACCGCCGTCGTCCAGGGCATCTGGGCGGCGAGTGCCTCGAGCGGCTGGGTGACCTTCGTGAGCCCCGCCATGAAGAAGGCCACGGCCAGGAGCACCTGGACGACCCAGAGGCCGATGTGCAGGCCCTTGGAGGCAGTGGGCTGGGCGACGGAGGACCGCGAGGGGGACTGCGTGGTGACGGAAGCCATGGTGTTTCTCCGGTGCAGCGAGGTCGAGGGGGAAGAGGCATCACGCGGTACTGCGCGACGTCCTTCCCGGCGCACCCGTTCTAACTGTTTCGTATCTGGTCCACATCCGGGCCAGGCGCACAACTGCGTTTCCGTTTGGAAACGGCGGTCCCATGAAGACCCAGGGCATCACGTGGCAGGCGCGTGTCGCCTCGCCCGGACCGAGTCTATGGCGCGGCGCTCCACTTCTTCATGGCCTCCAAGAGGACGTCGCGGAAGGCAGTGATTTTGCGTGGGACCTGTCCACTCGACGGGTAGACGAGCGCGAGCTCGGCCTTGAAGGCGTGCTGGTCGGTCAGCGGCACCGCTTGGAGCAGGCCCTCGGCCACGTACGGCGCGGCGGCGAACGCAGGGAGCATGCAGATGCCTGCACCTTCCCGGGCGAGGCTGCGCGTCATCAGGATGTCGTCGCAGAAGAACCGGAACGGCGTGTCCGCGGGCAGCTTCATGAGCGTGCGCTGTGCGGGGTGGAGGATCCAATCGTGCCCCTCCTCGCCGACCTCCTTCGGCCTCCCACGCCGCGCGAGGTAGCTCGGCGCTGCGAACCAGCCCCCCGTCGCAGGCCCCAGGCGGCGAATCGTCAGGGTGGAGTCCTTCATCTTCCCGCCCCCGACGGCGCGGATGGCGAGGTCGAACCCTTGGGCCACGAGGTCGACGTTGGCGTTCGTCACGCGGAGGTCCAACTGCACCTTGGGATAGCGGCGTGCGAACTGCGTGAGGACCTCGGGGAGCACGACGTAGGCGAAGTCGGACGGCGCGGTGAGCCGCAGCACCCCGGAGGGTTCCTCTGCGCGCTCGGGGAGCTTCTGCAGTGCCTGGTTGAGCGCGGCAAGGTGCTGCGCTGTTCGCTCGTAGAGGGCCGTCCCGGCGGTGGAGAGCGCCACCGCGTGCGTCGTGCGGTGGAGCAGCTCGGCCCCGAGCTGTCGCTCCAGGCTCGCGATCGCCCGGCTGACCGTCCCCTTCCCCATCCCGAGCTTGTGGGCGGCCTTGGTGAAGCTCGATGCCTCCGCCACGGCGACGAAGACGGTCAGGAGCTCGAAGCTCACGCGTGTTTCGGGCATGGAACAGCATGTTGTCCACCCAAAGGGTGGTGTGCAACGGGAAACGCGCGCATGTTGGGTCGAGCAGCAGCAGCAGCACCTCCGACACACACACCCAGGCAGCAGACCCGACCATGAGCGACACGAAAAAGAACGAACTGACGCGCCGGGAGGCCTCGCTGGGCGGGGCCGCCGCGCTCGCAACCCTCGCCGCGACGGCCCGGGCCACCGGCGCCTCTGAATCTCCCGGAGGGGCCAGCACGGCGAAGGGCGCGCGCATGCCGGTGGCCTTCATCCCGCACGGCGGCGGTCCCTGGCCCTTCGTCGACATGGGCCGGATGGTGCCCAAGCACGAGATCGAAGCGCTGCGCGCCTACCTGGTGGACCTTCCCAAGGGGCTACCGGGCCGGCCCACGGCGCTGCTGGTGGTCTCGGCGCACTGGGAGGCGACGGAGCCCACGGTCATGACCGCGGCGGCGCCACCCATCTATTACGACTACGGAGGCTTCCCCCCGGAGGCCTACACCATCCAGTGGCCCGCGCCCGGTGCTCCTGCGCTCGCGCGGCGCGTGGCGGGCCTCCTCGAGGCGGCGGGGATTCCCACGAAGACGGATGCGAGCCGGGGCTTCGACCACGGCACCTTCATCCCCTTCAAGGTGTCCTGGCCCAACGCCGACATCCCGACCATCCAGCTGTCGCTCAAGAGCAACTACGACCCGACGGAGCACCTGGCCATCGGCGCCGCGCTCGCGCCGCTGCGCGACGAAGGGGTGCTCATCCTCGGCAGCGGCATGAGCTTTCACAACTTCCGCTCGATGCGCACGGGCACCGCCTTGAGGGACTCGCAGCCCTTCGACGCGTGGCTGCGGGAGGCGGCCACGGCAGCGCCGCAGGAGCGTGCACGGCGGCTGACGGCATGGGCTGCCGCACCGGGCGGGCGGCTTGCGCATCCGCAAGAGGACCACCTGCTCCCCTTGATGGTCGTTGCCGGCGCCGCCGGAGACGACGTGGGCCGCGTCACCTTCAACGATGCGTTCGGCGGCGCTCGCCTCTCCGCGTTCCAGTTCGGCTGAGCGCTCCCCCTCACGGGCGCTGCTGGCGGCCTCGGCCGCCGGCCGGCCCGACACCCTCACCCGGGTCGAGGCGGCACACGCTCGACCCAGAAAGAACGAGTCCATCCCCATGATTGCCGTCACCGGCGCCTCTGGCCACCTCGGCCAGCTCGTCGTCGAGCAGCTTCTTCAGAAGGTCCCTGCGAACCAGGTCATCGCCATCGTGCGCAGCCCCGACAAGGCACAGGGCCTCGCGGCCAGGGGCGTGCAGGTGCGCAAGGGCGACTACAACGCCCCCGCCACGCTGGACGCCGCCTTCCAGGGCGTCCAGAAGCTCCTCCTCGTCTCCAGCAGCGAGGTAGGCCAGCGCGCCCGCCAGCACCAGGCGGTCGTGGACGCGGCGAAGAAGGCGGGCGTGAAGCTCCTCGCCTACACCAGCATCCTGAAGGCGGACACCTCGGGCGTCTCGCTCGCCGCCGAGCACCTGACGACGGAGAAGGCCATCCGCGCCTCGGGCATCCCCTTCGTGTTCCTGCGCAACGGCTGGTACCTCGAGAACTACACGGAGAACCTCGGTCCCGCGCTGCAGCACGGAGTGCTGATGGGCGCCGCGAAGGATGGCCGCATCGCCGCGGCCACGCGGGCCGACTTCGCCGCGGCCGCCGTGGCCGTGCTCACCACGCCGGGCCACGAGGGCCGGGTGTACGAGCTCGGGGGCGATCAGCCCTTCACCATGGCCGAGCTCGCCGCCGAGGTGGCGCGTCAGGCCGGCAAGCCCGTCGCCTACAACGACCTGCCCGCGGAGGCGTACGAGAAGACCCTGCTCTCCTTCGGCCTGCCACCGCCGATGGCCCAGGTGCTCGTGAGCGCCGACCAGGGCATTGCCCGGGGCGACCTCGACGAGCGGAGCGGCGACCTGAGCCGCCTCATCGGCCGTCCCACGACGCCGCTGTCCGGGGCCGTGGCCGCCGGGCTCAAGTCGCGCGTCTGACGCCCGCCAAAACCCTCACGGGCGTTGCCGCCCCCTCTGGAGACACCTGCGCATGGAACCCATCACGCCGCCACTCGCCCCCGGCCAGAAGCACGTCATCGTGCTGGGCGCGGGGTTCGCGGGCCTCAACGCCGCGAAGGCGCTCGCGCGCAACCCAGCGCTGCGCGTCACCCTCATGGACCAGCGCAACCATCACCTCTTCCAGCCGCTGCTCTACCAGGTGGCCACCGCGGGCCTGAGCCCCTCGGACATCGCGGTGCCCATCCGCTCGCAGTTCGCCCGACGTCCCAACGTCTCGGTCCACCTCGCGCACATCACGCAGCTGAGCCTCGAGGAGCGCTGGGTGGGCGGAGAGGAGGGCGTGCGGCTGCGCTACGACTACCTCGTGCTCGCGTGCGGCGCCCAGCACAGCTACTTCGGCAAGTCGGAGTGGGAGGACTTCGCGCCGGGCCTCAAGACGCTGGAGCAGGCGACGGAGCTGCGCCGCCGCATCCTCAGCGCCTTCGAGCAGGCGGAGAACGAGCTGGACCCCGAGCGCCAGCGCGCGCTGCTCACCTTCGTGGTGGTGGGCGCCGGGCCCACGGGCGTGGAGATGGCCGGCGCCATCGCGGACATCAGCCGCACGGTGCTGGTGCGTGACTTCCGGCGCATCAACCCCTCCAGCGCGCGCGTCGTGCTGGTGGAGGCCGGCCCGCGCATCCTGCCCACCTTCAGCGAGAAGCTGGGCGAGCGCGCGCACAAGGACCTCGGCGCGCTGGGCGTGGAGGTGCGCACCGGCGCGCGCGTGACGGCGGTGGACGCGGAGGGCGTGACGCTGGGCGAGGAGCGCCTGCCGTCGCGCACGGTGGTGTGGGCCGCGGGCGTGGAGGCCGCGCGCTTGACGCGCAGCCTGGGCGTGCCGCTGGACCGAGCGGGCCGCGTGAACGTCCTGCCCGACCTCTCGCTGCCCGGCCACCCGGAGGTGTTCGCGGCGGGCGACGTGGCGCACGTGGAGCTCGACGGGAAGCTCGTGCCGGGCGTCGCGCCCGCGGCGATGCAGATGGGTCATGCGGTGGCGCGCAACGTCCTCGCGGACCTGATGGGCAAGCCGCGCGCCCCCTTCCGTTACAAGGACAAGGGGGCGATGGCCACCATCGGGAAGCACCGCGCCATCGCCGAGACGGGCAAGACGCGCCTGACGGGCTTCGTCGCGTGGCTCGCCTGGCTCTTCATCCACGGCGAGTGGCGGCTCGCCCCGCGCGCGGCGGCGGCCCGCACGCCCCTGGGCGCACCCACGGCGGGGCCGAAGACCCCAGCCGAGGGCACCACCACCGGCACACGCGGCACGGAAGCCGACCGCCTGGGGCCGTCATGGACTTGAGGTTCGCGGGCGTTGGCAGAAGCCGCGCGAGCCGCGCCCAACGGGCGCTCAGGGGTTCAGGGGAAAGCCGGCGGGGGGCCGTTCGGGTCGTTGGGGTCGAAGCCGCGATCGATCAGATCCTGCAAGGCCTTGCTGTTGGCCTTGCACAGGGGCGTGCCGTTCGACGAGCGGACGATGAAGGTCTTCCAGGCCAGCATCGCGCCATCCGGCATCTTCCGGGCCTGGAGGAGGAAGTCGCCCAGCTGCTCCTGCGCCACGACCATGTCGGCCGTGTTGCGCGTGTCACGCTGGCCACGCGTGTTGTAGAGCGGCTGGGTGCCGATGATGTCGTCGTTGAGCGAGTCGTCGAAATAGAGCTGGGCCGTCACGGACTCGGTGCCGGCGATGTTGATGGTGAAGTGGATGTGGGTGGCGCGGCCCGCGTACCAGCCAGGGAAGCAGGTATCGAAGTCCACCCGGCCGTCGGCATCCGTCGTCTGCACACCACGGAACCACCGCGCGGCGCGGGCCTCCTGGTTGTCGGGATTGCAGAACGGGTGCATATCGTCGCCCGAGTAGACGCCCTCCGGTCCGGCATGCCAGATGTCGACGGTCGCGCCCGGGACGGGCTTGCAGGACTCATCCAGCACGCGGAACGCGAGGCGCACGGGCAGCCCGTCATGGCCCTCGCTGATGTCCTTACGGACCAGCGTGGTTCCATGGCAGGGGCCCAGAATCTGTTCACACGTCAGCTTGCACGCCGTGCCCGAATCCGAGGCGAACGGGTTGGGGTAGGCGCTGGCGCCGGTCATCGCGGAGGTACCCCCGGTCGCCCAGCCCGCTTCTCCTGTGCCCGGGTCCTTGTCACCGCAGGCGAGGAGCTGACTGAGTGGAACGGCCGCCAACGTCAGGCCGAGTCCACCGAGAACCTGCCGGCGCGTCATCTTGTTCTTCGTCGTCGTGCTCATGAAGGGCCTCCAGGGCAGTGAGGTACCCTGTCCCTCCGTGAGCAACAAGTCAGCGAAAACGAAACCCGAGGTTGCCATTTCAGCAACGACTCCGGATGACCTGAGGGACCTGCGTGCCTTCTGCCTGCTCGTGGACCATGGCTCGCTCACCGCCGCGGCGAAGCAATTGGGCGAGACCAAGGGTTCGGTGAGTCGAAGGCTCTCCCGTCTGGAATCGGCCCTGGGTGTTCCCCTCGTTCGTCGCAGCCCCCGGCTCGTGCAGCCCACGGAGGAGGGAGTCCTGTACCGGCAGCGTGTCGGGCGGGCGCTCGAGCTACTCGAGGACGCAACGGATGCGCTCAAGGAGGCACAGGGACACCCGCGAGGGCGGCTTCGTGTCACCGCTCCGCCGGACTTCGCCCATACGGTGCTCGCCCCGGTGTTCGCGCGATTCTGTGAGGCCCACCGGGACATCTCGCTGGAGCTGATCCTGACCGACCGGCAGCTCGATTTCGACGCACACCAGTTGGATGTCGCGCTTCGCCTGGCCTCCTCCCTACGAGACTCCTCATTGGTCGCGCTTCGGCTGCTCGACGGACAGATGGGTTTCGTTGCCTCGCCCGCGTACCTCGAACGGGAGGGTCACCCGCGTCGCCTGGCGGATCTCTCGGAGCATCGCGTCCTGGTGCTGCGTCAAGAGAGCGGACCGAGCGCCGTTCACCTCACGCCGGCCGTCGTGGCGCTGGATGGCACGTTCCTCCGCGCCCTGGCGTTGGAGGGGGTAGGGATTGCCATCCTGCCCCTGACCCTGGTCGAACCGGAGCTCGCGCAAGGGCGACTGGTGCGGCTGCTATCCGGCCACGACAGTCCGCGCAGGTTTTCCTTGTACCTGCTGCATCCGGCCACCCCGTTGCTCCCCGCCAGGGTTCGCGCGTTCCGCGACTTCATGGCTCACGCGCTCCTGAATCAGGGCCGTGGGCCATGGGGCGCCTAGGTTCTGTTTGCAAAGGCCGGTACCGGAGCATCGAGCGACGCGGCCGGGCGCTCCGTTCCATTCTCAGAACACACTGTTGCATGCGCCCCATCTGGTGGCGCCTGGTGCAATAGTTATCAGAAGGACGTTCGACTTGGACGTGTTCGCCTGCGTGAGATGTGGAGGCAGGCGACGGGTTTTGGCGGACGTGACTGCACCCGGTGGGGTACGCGCCATTCTGGAGCACCTGGGGCTGCCAACGTCGAGGGCAAGCCTGGCTAAAGCCCAGGGGCCCGCCCAGCGCGCGTGGTGTTGAGCCCCAAGCCCTCACGCTGCCCACAAGCCCACGCCCCTTGCCGCCGCCCCCCGCGGGGTGGGCCGCTTGGGCCGACGTGTGCCTGAAGAGGGCTGCACCGCCTCTCCACCGGCCCGGCGCACAGCCCTGGCGGCCCCCCTCCGCGGCCTTCCTCGCCCCCTCCGCTCCCTCAACAGGGCCCTCATCCCGCCTATACTTTCCCGTGGCGCTCGTGGCAAGGAGACGCTGGGACAGGCGGGTCACTCGGTTTGTTCTTTCAGGGGAGTATTGCGCTGCAACACTTTGGGAAGGGGCCCACCCCCATGGGCGTGGGCCCCTTGAGAGTCACGTCAGCTTACTTGGCGCACTTGAGGAAATTGGTATGGCAGCCGGTCACGGCAGCGCTGCTGCCATCGCTGGAAGCCACGCACGCAACGAACGACTGCTGGAAGCAGGTCTTGTCCGTCATGCTCGCCTTGGCGGTACAGCTCAGGTAATTGTTGTAGCACCCCTTGGAACCCTCGATCCCCGGGTTGGTGGCCAGGCAGTCCACATAGGCGGGCTTCCAGCAGATCGAGTCCACATCTTCGATGGTCAGGCACTTGTTGTAGTTCTCGTGGCAGCCGTTCACGGCAGTGCTGCTCCTATCCGTGTTGTTCACGCAGTCAGTGAAGGCCTTCTTGTGGCACACGGTCTTCGGCGTGCCCGCTGTCGTCATGCAGATCAGGTAGTTGCCGTAGCAGGCCTTGGACCCGGCGGGCCCGGGATTGGTGGCAAGACAGTTCACGTAGGCGGGCTGCCAGCACGCAGTATCTTTCGCCTTGTCGGTCGGCTGGGCTGGCTGGGCCGCTGTGATAGCGGGGATGGCGACAGCGAAGAGAATACCCAAGAAACGGACCATGGACTTCGACATGACTTACCTCCTGGTTGATACCGGTTTGCACTCACACCATCCATGGGATGGATGGCGAGGTGAGTTGGGGCTACAGCAAAGCGAATGCCAGCCGTGCCCCCTCATCAGGGAAGCTCAAGGCTGGCCTTTCACTCAGAGCGTCTAACAGAAGTGATGTTTGAGCAATCTGGCCGAATGGACATAGTCCTCAGCCCGGCTGACACGTCACTCAGCCCGGCTGACACGTCACTCAGCCCGGCTGACACGTCAGCGGACACAGGGGACACGTACTGGCGTGTCAGCTGGGGCCAGAAGCATGGCCTTCCGTGCCAGTAGCTCCCGGCTTGGCGCAGCGATGGTGACTGGCACGGAAATCGCTTCTGGGCCCGATGGAACAGCCCCCGGGTAACGAGCGTGCCTTCGACTCTCCGCGCAGTCCTTCTGCTGTGGATGTTGGGCGCCTCCGCGTCGCTGGAGGGAGTTTGTCCGGCCCTTTTTCTTCTTTAGGTGCTCGCTTGGGTGCCTGCCTGGGAGCGACAGCCCCGCAGCGCTCGTACTGGCCCGGGTTCTTCTTGAGGCAGCAAGAGATCGTCGAATCGGTCTGATTGCACTCGACGGGAACGGGCTGCGCGATGGCCTCGCCACTCTTCGCGGGAGCTTCCCCAACTTCGGACACGGCGCCTGCCATGTCTCCACCGGCCCGGCGCACAGCCCTGGCGGCCCCCCTCCGCAACCTTCCTCGCCCCCTCCGCTCCCTCAACAGGGCCCTCATCCCGCCTATACTTCAGAAGGAGCCGCGCAGACCCACCAGCGCGCCGCGCGGGGAGAAGCCCAGCACCGGATGGAGCCGGGGGCGCACGGAGGCCACGGGCGAGGCCCGGGCGGCGGTGGGCCCCGGCTCCGACTGCGTGGTGAGCTCGTAGCCCACGATGGAGCCGACCATGGCCAGGGGCACGCTGAGCAGGATGCCGTCAAATTCATGCTGGCCGATCAGCCAGCCCCCGAAGAAGCCCACCAGGGCGCCCCCGGCCAGCCCTCCCAGCGCACCGAGCAGATTTCCTCTTCCACCGACGGCCTGTCCGCCCCAGAAGACGCCCAGCGGAAACCCGAGGCCGACGCCCACCAGCGTTCCGATGCTGATCTGCGCCAGGCATGCGTTGGTCGCATCCGCGCCTTGCACTATGATGCCCCACACGCACATCCCGGTACCGACCCCCAGGCCGACGACCCCAAGCCCCGCCGACGTCAGCAGCCCGGCGCCCGTCTCCGCGAGGATGCGCATGCCCCGGGAGGGACGCGAGCGCTCGCGCTCATACTCGCTCTCCTCCGTCAGCCGCCGGGGCGCCCGCGGCTGGGTGCCCGGCTGCGCGGAGGAGGCCGGGGGCGGCTGCTCCACCGTGGCGGAGGGCGGGGGGGAAGGGGTGGCCGACTCCTCCTGGCCGGCGAGGCCCACGCCGGGCACGAGCAGGAAGAGCAGCAACAGGGGCAGCCGGGAGGGAGTGGACAGGGCATTCATCATGTCCGCGACAATACGCAACCCGAAGGCCGATCCCCAACATGAGAGGAGGCGCCGCCAGCGCGCGGCGCGGAGCCCGGACGGGTTGGTAGGTCTGCCCGTAGCACCTGGGGCTGCCGACGTCGAGGGCAAGCCTGGCTAAAGCCCAGGGGCCCGCCCAGCGCGCGTGGTGTTGAGCCCCAAGCCCTCACGCTGCCCCACGAGCCCACGCCCCTTGCCGCCGCCCCCCGCGGGGTGGGCCGCTTGGGCCGACGTGTGCCTGAAGAGGGCTGCACCGCCTCTGCACCGGCCCGGCGCACAGCCCTGGCGGCCCCCCTCCTTTACTGATTAATCCAAGACGCGCTTGGTCACGCGCTCGGTCTCCGCCACTCGGACTACTACAATCAGGTCATCAGCTGCGGTTCCGGCGGCAACGAAGGAGCCGCCGGCGTGGGGGCCATCCTCATCCCCGGAACGCCGAGCACCTCCACCGTGAGCCAGTCGCTCATGAACGCCTGCTTCCCATCGAGCGCAACCGGCGAGTTCACCAGCTCTGACATCATTGCGTTGAAATACCTCATGGCAGCGTCGCTCACGCTCATCGGCCTCAGCACCACGGTCTTTGTCTCGACGAACATCGACGACATCTTCCTGCTCGCGGCCTTCTTCGCCGACCCGCACCTGAGGGCGCGAGCCATCGTTGCCGGTCAGTTCCTTGGCATCGGTGTCCTGGTCCTCGGCAGCGTTCTGGCCTCCGTCGCCGCACTGGCCATTCCGGAGGGGTACACCGCGCTCCTGGGCGTCGTGCCGCTCATTCTTGGCGTGCGCAAGCTCAGTGCGCTGATGCAAGCCCAGGGGGCGAGCGCACCGGAGGATGAGCAGGCGGAGGCCTCGGAGCAGCAGCTGGAGCGCCGGACTCATTCCCAGGTGCTGGCCGTCGCGGGCGTGACGGTGGCCAATGGTGGCGACAACCTCGGAGTGTACATCCCCCTCTTCGCGAGCGAGCCGCGGGCCATCCCGGTGCACGTGGTGGTCTTCGCCGTCATGACAGCGCTCTGGTGTCTCGCCGGACACTCGCTCGTCAAGAACCGCCTGCTGGGCGATCCCATCAGGCGGTACGGGCACCTCGTACTCCCCTTCGTGCTCATCGGCCTTGGGCTCTACATCCTGGCCGGGGCACGGGTGCTCCTCGAGTAGAAGGTGCCGTCTCCTCTGGCGTTCAGTCCAGCAGGTTCGCCAGGCCCGCGTATGTATTGGGTCCGGGGATGCCATCAAGCGGGCCAGCGTAGCCGCCCCGGCTCGCCAGGGACTGAAGCGTCTTATAGGTGTTGGTTCCCGGTACCCCATCGAGGGGCCCCGTGTACCCGGCGCCGCTCAGGAAGGTCTGGAGGCCTCGCCACGAGTTCACCCCCATCACACCATCGACGGGGCCCATGTACCCACCCAGGCGCGCGACCCTCTGGAGTGCCGCGTACGAGTTGGTTCCCATCACCCCGTCAATGGGGCCTGTGTATCCAAAGCCTCGCAGAACGGTCTGCACGCCCTTCCAGGAGTTGGTTCCCATCACCCCGTCAATGGGGCCCGTGTAGCCGCCCTTCGCCGCGAAGCGCTGAACCCCCATCCACGAGTGGGTTCCCATGACGCCATCCACGGGCCCCGAATAGCCGTAGCCGCCGAGGACCTGCTGGACTCCCTTCCAGGTATTCGTGCCGGGAACACCGTCCACGACGCCGGTGTACCCGCCCGCGCGAGCCACCCGCTGCAGCGTCACCCCCTGACTGTTGGTGACGGGAGGCACGCTGCCGCCCGAGCCGTTCAGGTACGCCTGGAGCCCGTTATACGTATTGGGCCCGGGGATGCCATCGATGGGGCCCGTGTAGCCACCGTCCTGGGCAAGCAGTTGCAAGCCCTTGTAGGTGTTGATGCCCGGATCGCCGTCGACAGGCCCGTCGTAGTACCCCAGCTCGCGAAGGACTTTCTGCACCCCGATCCAGGTATTGGCTCCCGGGACGCCATCCACGGGGCCTGTGTAGCCGCCCCGCTGGGCCAGCTTCTGCAGGATGATTCCCTGTTCGAGGGTGATGACAGGATCACCGCCGCCCGAGCCACCACTGGGGATTGCCGTCGGCGGGGGCGGAGTCGCGCCATTCGGCGGCTGAGACAGTCCGGTGAACGCGGACAGCCTGGCGACATTCAAGTCGAGAGGAATTCCATTCTGGTTGCCGGACGAGGTGTACTGATGAATCTCCCACGTCGGAAAGGCCGCCCCGATCGTCGGATTGCCCGGCGTGCCCGTGTAGTGGGCGATCCACAGCTTCGAGCCCACGGCCTTCGTCTGGGTCCAGGTGTTGGACGTGAGCAGGCTCGAATAGGTGTACAGGAACGGGGCCTTCCCCAGGCGGTTCTTCACCGCCTGCATGAAGGTCGCGGTCATCGAATCGTTCCAGAAGATGCCCGTGTCGATCGCCTCGTTGTCGAGCACCAGGAGGTCGCCTGGGCGATGGTCATACAGGTGGTCCATGAAGTACTGAGCGTCAGCCGCGGGGTTGGTGGAGCCCGCCACCCAGTAGTGCCCGACGATCAACCCGGCCGCGCGAGCCCGGGCGACCTGCTGGGCATAGTACGGCGCGACGTAGAGGGGAGAGACATTGGAGCCGCCTGCCTTGACGATCGCGAACTGATAGCCAGCGCCGCGAATGGCGTTGAAGTCCAGGTCACGCTGGGTCGTGCCGACATCGATTCCGTAGACACCGCTCATCCCCGTGGGGGCGGGGGTCCCGGGGTCCTGGGCCAGCCAGTTGTTGAGGCCCAGGTAGGTATACTGTCCCGGGAAGCCATCTACGGGGCCCGTGTATCCTCCCAGTTGCGCGAGCCGCTGGACTCCCTTCCAGGTGTTCTCACCCGGGATGCCGTCGATGGGGCCGGAGTAGTAGCCACGATTCGTGATGACGGTCTGGACACCCTTCCACGTATTGGCCCCCGGGACGCCATCCACAAGGCCCGTGTAGCCACCCCGCTGGGCAACGCGCTGGAGGGTCTTTCCGTCCTCGAGGCTGATCTGGATTCCCCCGGAACCGCCACCGGTGCCGGTACCTCCGCCAGTTCCGGTGCCGAGCACGTTGCGGATCAGGGGAGCGGGATCGCTGACATTCTCGCCAAACGCACAGCGATCCGTGGAGCCTCGGGTCATGTGGAGGTGCGGCCCGGTCCACGCCGACCCGTGATCATCCCCGGAGCCCGCCGCATAGGCGATGATGTCACCCTGCTGGACGTAATCTCCCACGGAGAACCGTGTCCGGATGACGTGGGCGTACCCGGAGAAATCACCCGGCGCCGATTCCACGGCGATGGTGTGTCCCACGACGGAGGAGTACTGGACGCGGCGGACGATGCCGGAGCGCAACGCGGGAATCGCTTGACCGCCACCCGCGGCGATATCGAGACCCCGGTGGCCCGCGGGGCCGTAGTAGGGGCCCGTGACTCCGAAACGAGTGCTCCACTGTCCTTCCGCGTAGAACGCCTGCACATTGGACGGAACGGCGAGTGGCCCTTCCGCCGTGACAGTGTCAAGGCTCCCGCCCTGCTGCCCCTCCGGGTCCATTCCCCCACAGCCCACGAGGACCGCCAGGCCCCACACCCACGTCACGGCGATCGAGAAGAAACTCCGA
This sequence comes from Archangium sp., assembly GCF_036388035.1. Classification (GTDB taxonomy): domain Bacteria; phylum Myxococcota; class Myxococcia; order Myxococcales; family Myxococcaceae; genus Archangium. The sequence continues at coordinate 3,422 of NZ_DASVSO010000540.1, read as the reverse complement.
AACAAACTTTTTGAAATGGAGCTGCTGTTCATATGTCTCCTTGAACGATTGTCGTGGCGGCCGTTTGTGGAGTTGCGCCGGATTTCCCAGATTCATGGGAATGCGGGGGCGGGCGCTCGAGGGGATGCCGCCCATCGTCCGCGAGACGCTCGTCCTCGAAAGCTCAACCCACCGGCTGGGCAGGATTGGGCTTCAGTTGCCGGTGGGCCTACCGGACGGCGAAGTCACCCAACTCGCCCCGGACGTACCACAGGAGGCTGAAGCCGAACTCGTGAATGGAGGAGTCGCCACCCCAGAGGATTCCGATCGCCTGGGCCGTGCTGTTCACGGTGGGGATGAAGACCGGCCCGCCGCTGTCCCCTTCATCCGCGTAGGCATGAACGTAGTTCTGGCAATACAGCACGACATTTCTGTCGCTGAAGTAGAAATTATCGCATACGCTGACGACCTGACCGTAGGTATGTCCGGTCCTCCAGCCAATCTTGCTCAGCGTCTGTCCCACGGAAACGGCCGACACGTAGGGGTCGTAGGGATTGTTGTTGATGGTGTAGAAATAGGGGCTGAGCGTGATGTCGCAATAGTCGTTCGGAACGGTCGTCTCGCCGCTGCTGGCGTACGGCATGGCAATCTTGCCGAACTTTCCGGACGTCTTGCTGGTGTCGTACTTGATGAGCACTGAGTCCGACCAGCGGGCACCTCCAACCCGGTGCGCAGAATGGGCCCGAAGAGTTGTCTCTATAGTGCAGGTCGTAGACCTCGGTCCCCACATAATCAAACATGGACCAGAAGTCAGATGGCTGGGAGAACCTCGTGCCCTCCGTACCGCCCTGGGTGAGGGTGCAGTGTGAGGCGGTGATGAAGGACCACCCATACACGTAGTGGTAGACATTGAATCCCAGCGAGCAGTAGCCCTTCGGGGCCGGAGAGCTGACCATTATGCCCGCGGGAGGCGGCCACCACTTGTCCTTCAGCGTCCGCATGGACTGCAGGGGCGCGACCACTTCGATGTTGACGGCAGCGGCGGGAATGCCCTCGCGCGCCAGCAACTCCCGCACCTGGGTGCGCGCGCTCTCCGTGGTGATGCCGACCTTCACCCGGTTCTTCGTCTCGTCGACTCCCAGGCGCGAGAACAGCCCGCCGAAGCCCGGGATGGAGGCATTCAGCTTGCGCATCCGGGTGTCGGCATCCAGCCCGTCCCGCCCAAATCCACGCTCCTCCGGCTCCTCCGGGGCGCTCGGCTGCTGCGCCTGGAGGGAGGCACTCTGCCGCGGCAGGCTCTCCTCGTCAGCCAACCCCTCGCCGCAACCCTGGACCAACGGCAGGGCCAGAACCATCAGGATGCCCGCCCCAACTCCCTGTCCCAGGCCCACAATTGCCCGCTCACCGCGTATTTATAGGCGCTGGAGAAATCCTCGAACTTCTTCGGGGGAAGCGCGCGGAGGCGCTCGCGCAGGAAGTCCGGGTCGCTGAGCACGTCGCGGTGCTTCAAATCGGTGTCCATCTCCACCACGACAGGAATCACCCGGAGCACGGCCTCCTCGCACTCCTCGCGGGTGGCGCGAGCCATACGCTCCACCGCCAGGGCCAGGTGCTCGCGGACCGAGGCCGGGCCTCCGGGGCACCAGGCCTCCAGGGTCTTGCGGTAGATATCCTCCAGGAGCTCGTCCAGCGTGTACTTCTGCTCGGGCGACCAGAACGCGTAGCGAGAGCCCTGGAGCACGTCCCAGAAGCGGAGCAACGAGGCGAGCCGGTTCGCCATGCGCACAGCGCTCCGCGGCGGCGGGGGGGACACGGCATGGTAGAGGACCCCCCACGGGGTGCCCAGGCAGAAGGACTCGAATGCATTTTCCGTTCGTTGACGCTCCTCCTCTGGGACGCATTCGTCCAAGCTGGAGAAGACGCTGAGAAACATGTGCACCCGCCAGCGCGGGCGGGCCCAGTCAAACCCCTCGGCCCCCGAGTGCATCACCAGCACCTCGCCGGGCTGCACCTGGCGCAGCTGTCGGGGCTGGGAAAAGGCACCGGTCTCGAGGTACTCCCGGGCCCACCAGCGGCCCTCGGCTCTCACCTTGCGGCGGATGGCGGCGGTGGTGTCGTAGAGCCACGCTGGAAACTCGAGCACCGGGGAGGGGTCCGGGATCATGGTCTTTCGCCCTACCACAGCGGTCAGATGCTCCTCAAGCGCCAGACACTTCGCTCGCTCCGAGGGCGGCGGACGCCTCCCGCCCGCTCAGCGGCAGTCCACAGGCAGGTAGACCTGGCCCTGGAAGCCCTCGGGCCATTCGCCCCCTTCATACGCAGCCCGGATCGCCTGCTCGGCCAACTCACCACGCTGTTCTATTTCTTCCCTGGGCAAGTCCTCTGCCTTCTGGTCTGCCCGCTCCTTCCAGGAAGCCTGGGGCTGCTTGCGCCGGTAGCTCCAGCGGTACAGCGTCACCCCGGGCTCTGGCGTGCGCCAGGACAACTGCCAGAGTGCTCCCCCGTTCTCGAATTCGAGGAAGAGCGACCCCTCGAAGCCGGTGCCTCCCGCGAGCTTCTTGTCAGGCTCGACGGCCTCACGCCGCCAGGTAGCGCCCCGCCTGTTCTCTCCCCTCCCTGCGCGACGCCTCATCGTCCGGCTTTATTTCGAAGAGCACGAGGGCGTCGGTATCGGTGATGTCCGGGCACAAGCGCCTCACGAACTCCGAAAGACGCTTGGAATCCCCCAACCTTCCCTCCTTCACAATGTCGACGAGACTGACGGTGTTGAGGAAGACGACGCGGGAGGGATGCTGCACGCGGTACGCTCTGCCAATGGCCTCATGTGCGGCCCGGCCAAGAAAAGCGCCCCAGGGCTGCTTGGAGTCCGGCTTACGGCCAGGGAGCTTGTAGGAGGGCGGCTCGGCCTGGGCGCCGAGGGCCGCCACGAGTACCAGGAGAAAACCCGCCAGCCCCAAGGTGCTCCTTGTCCTGCTTCCACTTTTTTGGATGTCCAACATGCTCCTCCCGGGCGATGGAAGGTCGGGGAGGGAAGCATGAGGGGCTGACATGCCGATGACGACCGCTGGCGGCGGGAATCGAACCCGCGCCGGGCGGTGCGAAACTCCCAGCAGAATCGCGCCCTTACCTCGTAACCGCCCGGAATGCTTGGGAGTCGCTATCCCGCCGCGTCCCCTCCTGTCCCGTCCCGTTCCGGTCCATTCCGCACGCTCCTGCGACATACGTGCAACATCAAAACGGCGCCATCCCGCCTATACGCCTCATAGTCGACCGGGGTCCAGGCGCTCGCCCTAGTCGGCCCCTTAGAGCCACCCCTTTCAAGGTGTAGGAGCGGGTGCCTTCTGGAAGGACTTGCAGGAGGCGCCCGGGACAAGAAAACGCCTTATTCCAAAGCTGGGGACTGCGCTCCGAGGCTTCTGGCCTTCCAATCCTTGTCGGAATGG
>NZ_DASVSO010000539.1:0-2533 GCF_036388035.1 Archangium sp. | reverse complement strand
CTTCATCGGGACCGTGGAGATTCTGGGCGCGCTCGGTCTCATCCTGCCCTCCGCCACGCGCATCCAGCCGCGCCTCACGCCGCTCGCCGCGCTCGGCCTCGTGGTGGTGATGGTGCTGGCCTCGGGCCTCCACGTGACGCGCGGGGAGCTCGGCATGGTGCCCGTCAACTTCGTGCTCGCCGCCCTGGCCGCGTTCGTCGCCTGGGGCCGCTCCAAGAAGGCGCCCATCGTCGCGCGCTAGGCCGGTGCTGCACGGCCGCGCACCGCCCGGGCAGGCTGCAAGAGAGCGCCCGCTCTGGCGGTGTTTCAGTCAAGCCGCCACAGCCAGCCAAGAGAGCCAGGCCCCTGGCGCGTCCCGCCTGGGAAGGCGGCCTGGGCAGGCATGTTCATCCAGGGGGCTCTACGGCCAGCATCAACCCGGCTGAGTTGAAATCTCGTCCGCGTTGCGTATGGGAACCCCCTCAGGCTGGATGCCCATGGGTTTCCCGTCCTTCTCCAGCACGATGCCCCCGGACCCGGCCTTGGCCAGAAGTAGCATTGGCGCCTGGAATCGCGGCCTGCGGTTCCGCGCGCTCCATCTTGGCGCACCTTGAGTCACGGAGAATTGGGCGATGACGACGAAGTCCGGAGAGAGCAAGCGCGTCGCAGGGAGCTTCCACCTCGGCGACCATCTGCGAGCGCTGCTCCTCTCAACAGTGGTCACGCGTATCATCAAGGCTCCCTCCGTGTCCCTCACGACGCGCAAGCTCGACCCTCCCGAGCTCGTCATGGTGCCTACCCGGCACGGCGACATCCGGTGCGCCGTCACGCGCCCCGCGCTGGAGGCGCCGCTGGCACGACAGGGGCGTCTGCCTCCAGTCCACCTGAACTTCCACGGCGGGGCGTTCATCCTCGGTGCCGCCCGGCAGGACGACCACCTCGCGCGCGGCATTGCCGGCGAGGTCGGGGCCTTCGTGGTGAACGTCGACTACTCGGCCGGGATGCGAACCCGTTATCCCCAGGCCCACGAGGAGTGCTTCGACGTGCTGCAGTGGGTCGCCCGGTCGGGCGCGGAGCGCGGGTGGGACTCCTCTCGCATCTCGGTGAGCGGCACCAGCGCGGGAGGCAATCTCGCGCTGGGGGTACTCGAACTCGCGCGCCGAGCCGATGGCCCGCGGGTCTCGGCCGCTGCGCTCATCGTGCCGGCGGTCGACCAGACGCAGCCGCCGGAGGCGGCCGTCGCGCCACCTGGCTCCACGGTCAAGCCGTTCGTCAACGCGGCCATGGTGCGGCTCGTGCACAACTTCTACTTCGCGGACGCAGCGCGGCGTTCCGAGCCTCTCGCCTCACCTGGGCTCGCCGGTCCGGAACAGCTCGCGAGCCTTCCGCCTCTGCTCGTCTTCAGCGCTGAGCGGGACTCGCTTCGACCGCTCATCGAGCGCTATGTGGAATTGGTGCGCTCCGCCGCGGTTGACGTCACCTATCGGTGCATGCCCGGTGTCGACCACGGCTACACGAACCAGCCCGGTAAAGACGGCATCGGGGCGTTGAAGGAGACCGGGGCGCTCATCGCCCAGTTCCTCATCCGTCACCTCGTCTGAGGCCGCAGGCGCTCAACGGCAGAAGTTGCCGCGACGCCTCGATGCTGTCGACGACGCCCGGATTCGCGTGAAGCAGTTTTTCCGTTGCCCTTTTCGTCGATGAATCGGCCCGGAATCGAAGCGCTCGTCAGAGGGTGTTCGACCAGGTAGCGGAGGATGAAATCGCGGAAAGCCGTCACCTTCGCAGGCGCCTGCGGTTTGAAAGCGTGCACCAGGAACAGCGAGCAGGGCTCCCATGACCAGGAAGGAACCACCTGCACAAGCTGGCCTCGCGCAACTGCGTCAGCGCCCACAAACTTCGGCAGCAGTCCCACGCCGAATCCCTGCTTGATGGCAGCCGCCGCGAAAACCAGGTCATCGGTACTCGTCCGGACGCGACCTACAGCGCGCAGCGTCGGTGGAATGCCTGGCTTGGCAAGATCCACCCAGTCGTGTGCGGCGAGCTCCACCACGGTCGCTGGAGTTCCGCGCTCAACGAGGTAGCGCGGCGAGGCGTACAGCGCGAACTCGATGCCGCTCAATCGGCGCGCGAGGAGCGACGAGGATGTGAGCTTGATCGAGATGCGAAGAGCGACGTCGATTCCATCCGCGACCAGGTCTACTTCCCGCTCCGTTGGGACGACGTGAATGGGTCGTGCGCCGGGCTGCCGAGAGAACGCGTTAATGGCCGGAAGGAGCCACATCGTTGCCAGGTCGCGCGAAGTATAGGCGGGATGAGGGCCCTGTTGAGGGAGAGGGAGGGAGCGGAGGGGGCGAGGAAGGTTGCGGAGGGGGGCCGCCAGGGCTGTGCGCCGGGCCGGTGCAGAGGCGGTGCAGCCCTCTTCAGGCCCACGTCGGCCCACGCGGCCCACCCCGCGGGGGGCGGCGGCAAGGGGCGTGGGCTCGTGGGGCAGCGTGAGGGCTTGGGGCTCAACACCACGCGCGCTGGGCGGGCCCCTGGGCTTTAGCCAGGC
>NZ_DASVSO010000538.1:0-6131 GCF_036388035.1 Archangium sp. | reverse complement strand
GTGGAGCCGGTCCTCGACGGACAGCAGCTCGCGCTCGCGGACGGTCCAGATCTCCGAGATGCGGGCAATCTGCGACTCGCGCCCCTTGAGCTCGTCGCGCAGCAGCTGGATCTTGCCCTCGGGCGTGCCCATCAGGTCGCGCCGCGGAGGCGGACGCTTGAGCTGACGGGACTCGGCGAGCAGCTCGGCCTTACGGTCCGCGATGGACTGGAAGGAGCGCTCGAGGAAGGTGCGATCCTCCTCGGTGATGGCGCTGCGGCGCTCGCGCTTGGGCAGCTTCGGCGGGCCACCCGCGGGGGCGGCGCGCAGCGGCGGCGGCATGGCCGGCGGACCCTCGCCCGAGGCGGACGCCTGGGGCTCCTCCTCACCGGGTGGGATGATGTTGAGGCTCATCACGGCCAGCTCCCCCATTTCAAAGGGGATGAGGAGGTAGCCGTCGGCGGCTCCTGGCGTCTGACGGTGCTGGTTGAGCCCCTCGACACCCGTGTCGGAGGACAGCAGCAACACCTTGAGGTTCTGACCCCACTTTCCCTTCTTGATCTGCCCGCAAAGGGTGAAGCCGGACTGATCCGGCAGCTCGGCCCGGACGACTACAAGGTCCGGTCGGCGCTTCTCCATCTCACGCTGTGCGTCGGCGGCAGTTGCCGCCATGGCCGTTTGATAGCCCGCGCTTTTGAGCACGGTGGCCATGCTGAGGGCGAAGTCGTTCTGGCTTTCGACGATGAGAACCCGGCGCTCCATGCAGCCCTTTTACCCAGGAAAAGTGCAATGAAAACCGGCACATCCTAGTCATGCGCCGCAAGGCTTGGAAAGTTTCCCCGCCACGCTCGGTTGGCTGCTGCACGACTCTCGGATTATGAGGGTTTGCCACGGGAGGCTCCCTGCGCCCTCGGGGCAGGGGGGACTCCGGGCTCCTCATCGCGTCCGGGAAAGGTGGTGGGCGGGGTGTGCCGGGCGAACTGCGTCCCCTCTGGGGGGCAGTACCCGTGGGCCAGTTGGGCGAACCACGCGTTGAGCCTCGATTCGGGCGGCTCCTTGGGCGGCGGTTCCGTGGCTTCGGCTTCCTGGATTTCCTCGCTGCTGATCTCCTCCGGCTCTCCCACCAGTGGGTGCGCGTGGGCGGGTGTCGGAGAACCCTCTACCTCGTGGATCTCCTCGGCCTCGGCTTCGGAGATCTCCTCGGGCTCTTCGGCCGGTGCGGGGGCACGCGCCAGCGGGGGAGGGGAGACGGGCTTCGCGCCGCTGGCCGGAGGGGCCTGCACGGGTAGGGCGGGGATGGACGGCAGCGACGGCCGCGAGGGCACCGCGGGGATGGCGGGCAGCGACGGGCGCCGCTCCGGGAGGCTGGGCGGTTCCGTCGTCCGGAGACGGGGCGAGGCCTCCACCGGCTGGGCGGGGGCGCGCGGAAGCGCGGGAGGCCGGGGCGGTGCGGCCTCGGGGGCGGCGCGGTTCTCGAGGGGCGGCGGCCTGACTCCCGAGCTCGTGCGAACCGGGCTCGGGGACGGGGAGGCGGGAGACTCGCGCAGGGGCGATCCCATGACCACGGGGAGCCCGCGCGTCCGCGAATCCTGCTCGGTCAAGGCGTTCTCCTCGGGTGGGGACTCTCGCAGGGGCAGCCCCATCACCACCGGGGGCCCCTCGGACCGTGAGGCCGCCGGCTCCGTCTTGATGAGGCGCGTGTCGAGGGCCTCTTCCAGCAGGACGTGTCCCACCACGAGCGGCAGCTCCTCGCGAGGGGCCTCGGGCACGGCCGGGCTGGCGTCCGGATCGGTTCCGCGCGCGGGCTCTTCCGCTTGGGCCGGGGGCGGAGTGGGCCGCGGCGCGCCCGCGCTCACCGTGCCCGCGTTTCCGAGGACGCGGTTGGTGGGCGTGCCCGTCACCATCGTCGCCTGGAGGATCGTCTCGGGCGAGGCGTCCATCGTCACCGGACGCTTGCCGAGCAGGCCATCATAGATGTCCAGGAGCTGGCCCCGGATGAGGCCTGCGTCGAGCGACATCTCCGCGAGGGCGCGCGCCTGCTTCCCGAGGGCGATCCGCCGCGGTACGTCGCGCGCCAGATCGATGATGCGATCCGCGAGCGCCTGGGCGTCCCCCGGCGGGTAGAAGACGCCGGCCGAGGCGGGGACGAGCTCCCGGGTGACGGGCAGATCGGCGGCGAGCACCGGGCGGCCCGCGGCGAGGTACTCGGACAGCTTGGCGAGCGCCCCGCCCTGCACGCGGTTGCGATCCACGTCGTCGAGCGGCAGCACGCCCACGTCCGCGAGCGTGAGCACCTTGGCCACGTCGTCATGGCTCACGGGGGGCTGGAACTCGACATGCTGTTTGAGGCCCAGCTCGGAGACGAGATCCTCCAGATGTGGCTGCCAGTCCGGGTGCCGGGCGCCCACGAGGGTCAGCCGCACGTCCACCTGCCGCACCGCCAGTGCGAGTCCCCGCAGCAACCCCGGCAGTCCCTGCCACGCCACCTGGCTGCCGAGGTACATCAACCGCATGGGAGAGCCGTCCGGCGAGCCGAGCGCCTCGGGCACGTAGGGGGCCAGATCCACCGGGGCGCGCACCACGCGCACCGAGTCCTGGCCCACCCCCAGCGAGTGGATGAAGGAGCGCGTGGTGGGCGAGCCGGTGACGACCAGGTCCGCGTTCATCAGGCAGAACAGCTCCTGGCGCCGGACCTTGGAGAGGAACTTCCGGTCCGCTTCGAGCTGCGGGTGCGTGTAGCGCAGCTCCTGGGAGGGGAAGGACTGGGCCTCATAGATGAGGCGGTAGCCGTAGTCGCCCTTGAGCTCGCACAGGGCGTAGCCGCCGAAGGGGTCGGTGAAGTGGACGAGCGCGTACTCCTCGCTCTCCAGCTGGCGCCGCACGGCGCGCTCGAAGGCCTGGATGCGCGAGGCCAGATCGCCCGAGCCCACCGGCACGCGGAGCAGGCGCGCGCCCTCGTACTTCTCGATGTGCGAGTGGTCGGGCGTCTTGACCGACAGCACCACGACCGAGAACCGATCGGGCAGGGCCTTCAAATACTCCGTCAACCGACGCGAGGAGCCCGACGCGCCGGGGAGGACGTCGAAGCTGCACAGCAGGAGTCTGGGCAGGTCGCTCAAGACGGCTCGCAGGATACAGAGCCGGCTCCCGACTTGTCACCGCCCCCGTCATCCACCCGGGGTATGACCCAGAACAGAAGTGAAATCGTTCGTTGACCCCCCCGGCCCTGTCGACCTAAGCCCCCTACCTCTCTATGGCCGACCTCAAGAGCGTCACGGTGGAGTACCTGCGGGAACTCGCGCGCAAGCATCTGGGGCGCGGGCACAGCAAGCTCAAGAAGAAGGACGACCTCCTCTCGGCACTCGTCAAGCTGGTGCCCGGGCTCGCGAAGCTTTCGACCGAGAAGGAGCCGCAAGCCGCCGCCCAGGACTCCGAGCCCTCCAAGGCCAAGGGGGCTCGCAAGGCGCCGGTGGCCGTCTCCGCGGCCTCGCGCACCGAGAAGCCCGAGGACCGTCCGCAGCAGCCCGCCGCCCCGGCGCGGCCCCTGCCCGGGGACGATGACGAGAAGACGCCTGTCCAGATTCCACCCCGTCCCGCGGAGGTGGTCACCTTCCCGCCCAAGCCCAGGCCGAGCCGGCTCTCGGTGGACGAAGAGCCCACCCTCACGCGGCCCGCGGCCCCGGCCGAGGAGCCCCCCGCGCCCGAGGCGCCCGCCCACGTGGCCCAGCACGCCGCGGAGCCGCTGGTGGAGGGCTTCTTCGTGGCGCGCGTGGCGGGCGAGCAGGAGGCCTTCCGCCACCACCTCACCGAGTCGCAGCACCGCCAGCCCCGCGAGGCGCTCGGCGCGCCGGACTACGCGGAGCACCTCGGCGAGCTGCCGATGGACTACGCGGACGACACGGCGCTGCTGCTGGCGCGTGATCCGCACACCCTCTTCGTGCTCTGGGACTTCAGCGAGGCCGCGCGCGCCCGCGCCCTGGCCGGCCTGGAGTCGCCGCGCGCCGTGCTGCGCGTCTATGACGATGGCGACACGCTGCTACGGGTGATCGACGTCGCGCTCGAGTCGCGCAGCTACTACATCCACGGGCTGCCGCCCGGCCACCCCTACCGGGTGGAGGTCCACTTCGTCGGCGGCAACAACCGCTCGCGCCGGATCGGCCACTCCTCCAACCGCGTCTTCCTGCCGCCGGTGGGGCCCTCCTCGGACACCTCGGTGCGCTTCCTGCGCATGCCGCCCGTCACCCGCTCCACCAAGATGGAGGCGCAGGCCGCCACCGCGCCCACCCGCACCGCGGACATCGAGGAGCGCGAGTACATCACCTGGCGCCGCGTGCCCCTGCCGGGCAGCGGTGGTTTCGAGGACATCCCCGAGCGTCGGCGTGAGCGCATCGTCGGTGCCGCTCCGAGCGAGGGCTCGTCCGAGAAGCCCTACTGGGATGTTCCCCGCCCCCTGGGCTCTTCCGAGCAGTGGGCGGGCCTGGGCAGGCCGGGCGGCTCCTCCGAGCAGTGGGCGGCACTGGGCAGGCCGGGGGGCGCTTCCGAGCAGTGGGCGGGCCTGGGCAGGCCGGGCGGCTCCTCCGAGCAGTGGGCGGGCCTGGGCAGCAGGCCGGGTGGTTCTTCCGAGCAGTGGGCGGGACTGGGCAACAGGCCCGGCGGCTCCTCCGAGCAGTGGGCCGGTTCGCACCCGTCGGCCGGGCCCGGTGGTGGGTCCTCCGAGCAGTCTGCAGGGGCCTCGGGGGCCGGCCGCGGTGGGGCCACCGAGCAGTGGGAGTGGGTCTGGACGCGCCCGGGAGGCGCCTCCGAAACTCGGGCCTGGACGATGCCGACGTCCTCCGGCCAGGGTCGTTGAGAGGGGATGACATGAGCATCGGCTCGCTCGCCATCGTCCTGCACGCACACCTGCCGTTCGTGCGTCACCCCGAGTACCCGGACTTCCTCGAGGAGGATTGGCTCTACGAGGCCATCTCCGAGACGTACCTTCCGCTGCTGCTCGTCTTCGACAAGCTGGCCGAGGACAAGGTCCCCTTCCGGGTGACGCTGACGCTCACCCCCACGCTCGTCACCATGCTGCGCGACGAGCTGCTCATGGGCCGCTACGCGCACAAGCTGGATCAGCTCTGCGAGCTGGGCGCGCTCGAGGTCCACCGCACCCGGAATGATCCGGTCTTCAGCCGGCTGGCGCACTTCTACCGGGACCACTTCGAGTCCCTGCGCAGCGCCTTCCGCGAGCGCTACAAGCGCGACCTGGTGAGTGCCTTCCGCCGGCTCCAGGACGCGGGGCACGTGGAGATCATCACCTGCAACGCCACCCATGGCTTCCTGCCGCTGATGCAGCAGACGCCCGAGGCCGTGCGCGCGCAGATCTCCGTGGCCGCCAGCCACTACCGGCTCACCTTCGGCCGGGACGCGCCGGGCATCTGGCTGGCCGAGTGCGGCTACTACCCCGGGGTGGAGAAGTTCCTCGCCGCCGAGCGCATCCGCTACTTCTTCGTGGACACCCACGGCCTCACGGACGCCACGCCCCGGCCGCTGCACGGGCCCTTCGCTCCCATCTACACGGAGACGGGCGTGGCCGCGTACGCGCGAGATCCCGAGAGCAGCCAGCAGGTGTGGAGCTCCGAGCACGGCTACCCCGGCGACCCCGTCTACCGCGAGTTCTACCGGGACATCGGCTGGGACCTGGAGCTGGACTACATCCGGCCCTTCATCCAGCCCACCGGGGACCGCAAGAACACCGGCTTCAAGTACTACCGGATCACCGGCAAGACGCAGGACAAGCAGCCCTACGATCCGGAGGCCGCGCGCGAGCGGACCGCTACCCACGCGGGCAACTTCCTCTTCAACCGTGAGAAGCAATTCGAGTGGCTCGCGGGGAAGATGGGCGGCCGCAAGCCGGTGGTGGTGGCCCCCTATGACGCCGAGCTGTACGGCCACTGGTGGTTCGAGGGCCCGTGGTTCCTCGACGCCCTCTTCCGCAAGGTGGCCGAGCAGAAGACCTTCCAGCTGGTGACGGCCTCGGACGATCTCGCCGAGCACCCGGAGAACCAGGTGGCCACGCCGCCGCTGTGCTCGTGGGGGGCGGGGGGCTACGCCAACATGTGGCTGGACCCCTCCAACGATTGGATCTACCGCCACCTGACCCACTGCGCGCG
>NZ_DASVSO010000537.1:0-1506 GCF_036388035.1 Archangium sp. | reverse complement strand
CGGCGCGTGCTCTCGCGCCACCTCGACTCGCGCAGCCCGCTGGTGGGCCGCGTCTGCGGGGAGGCCCTCCGCCTGGAGGCGCTCCAGGGCGAGCCCGGGCACGAGGGCCCCGCGGAGGCCGCGCCGGACGTGGCGCCGCTGGGCCCGCTGTGCACGCGGGTGGCCCACCGGCTGGGGCTGGGCGAGGCCCAACGCTTCCAGCGCTGCCTGCTGGACGTGGGCTGGCGCGTGGCGCGGGCCTCCAGCGGCGTGCGGGGACTGCTCGGCGGAGTGCGCGCGGAGGAGCGACGGGCCCTCGAGGTACTCGCGGCGGCGCTCGGGCGGCTAGGTGGGTGACTCGCGCTCGCGCGGGCCGAGCCCCCACGGGCCGGAGCGGGGGGTGTCCTCCAGCTCGCGCAGCTCCAGGCCGCGCATGACGTCATCCTGGGTGAGGGTGCCCGCCAGCGTGCCGTCCTCGAGCACCACGGGCAGCTGAGGCAGCCGGCGCTGGCCCAGCTCGCGCAGCGCGTCCCACGCGGTGGACTCGGGGGTGAGGGTGGGCACGGGCAGGGCCACCTCGCGCACCCGCACCTGCGAGCGCCGCGCCGCGGGCACCTGCCGCACGGCCGCCAGCGTCACCAGCCCCACCACGCGCCCCTCCTCGCGCACCGGCAGCGCGCGCCGCCGCTCCGTGCGCAGGCGCGCGGCCACCTCCTCCAGCGAGTCCTCCGCCTCCACCGAGGCCGTGCGCGGCACCATCACCTCGCGCACCCGCACCCGCGCCAGCAGCGACTGCATGAGCACCTCGCGCGACTCGCTCGCGGCCCCCAGGAAGACGAAGGCGGCGATGAGGACGAGGACGAAGTTGCCGCTCACCAGGCCCAGGAGGCCGAAGAGCACGGCGAAGGCCTTGCCCACCCCGCCGGCCACCTGGGTGGCGCGCACCCGGCCCAGCCTCACGGACAGCAGCGAGCGCAGGATGCGGCCCCCATCCATGGGGAAGGCGGGCAGCAGGTTGAAGAAGCCGAGGAAGACGTTGAGGGAGCCCAGGTAGAAGACGGCGAACTGGAGGTTGAAGGAGCGCGCGCCGGCCAGCAGCGTGTACGCGGCGAGGAAGAGCCCGCCCAGCGCGAGGCTGGTGAGGGGCCCCACGAGGGCCATGAGGGCCTCCTGACGGGGGCCCTCGGGCATGCGGGTGATGCGCGAGACGCCGCCAATCATCATCAGGGTGATGTCGGAGACCTGGCCGCCCTTGCGCAGGGCGTAGAAGGAGTGGGCCAGCTCGTGGACGAGCACGGAGAGGAAGAGGGCCACGACGAGCCCCAGGCCCCAGGCGAGCGGGTGGCCGAGCAGGCGCTCGGGAGGAACGTCGGCGGCCTCGGCGGCGTTGCGGAAGGCCTGGCTGAAGAGCCAGGCGAGCACGGGCAGCACCAGGAGGAAGGAGTAGTGCAGCCGGATGGGGATGCCCCGCAGGGTGGCGATTCGGACGGCTCCGCGCACGGTGTCACCTCGTGTGTCAACGGTAGC
>NZ_DASVSO010000536.1:0-13046 GCF_036388035.1 Archangium sp. | reverse complement strand
GTGGAGGCGTGTACCGCCCGTGACGAGGCCGGGGAGCCCTTCCCCATCTGCTTCGACCCGGGCAACGCGCTGCTCCTCGGCGCCGGGGGGCTCGTCCAGGCCGGAGAGGCCGCGCCCGAGCTGCGCGCCGGCATCCTGCTGCGCACCTCGCGCTCCAGCCGCAGCAAGGGCACCCCGTGGCTCAACACCCACCGCCTGCTCGTCACCGAGGCCCGGACGGGCACCGCGCGGCGGGGCCTCACCGCCACGCTCTACGAGGGCAACCTGCGCCGCCACCTGGAGGAGGGCTTCATCCTCGTCCCCACCGCGCGGCCCGTGCGCATCCCCTTCCCCTTCGACCTCACCCTGGCGGTGCGCGTGGGCCACTACGAGCGGCGCGTCTGGGAGGGGCCGGGCTGGACACTGGAGACGGGACGCGCCGCACTCCTGGTGGATCCGCTGCGCTCGCCCACGGCCCGGGTGTGGCTCGGCGTGGGGCCCGCCGCGAGCCACACGCTGCGGCACTCGCGCGAGGGCACGGTGCACGAGCTGTCCCCCTTCACCTCGCTCCTGCTCGACGCGGGCTACGAGACGGAGGACGGAGCGTGGGCGGCGCGCGTCACGGCCCTCGCCGGGTGGACGGTGGGCCTGGAGGGCGAGGGGCGCTTCCGGGCCCGCGAGGAGGCGAGCCTCGAGCGCCTGCTCCTCGCCGTGAACGACCAGCCGGTGTGGCTGCGGCTCTCCGGCTCGCACGTCCACGCGGATGCCGGCGTGGACCGGGGGGGAGAGTGGACGGTGGGCCTGGGCCTCACCCTGCGCGCCTGGAGCGCACGGTGAGGGCTCCAGCGGCTACAGCGTCATGCGCACCGAGGCGAGCACCTGGTCATTGCGGTTGAAGTAGCCGAAGGCGCTGAAGGCCGGGCCGGCATACACCTCGGCCGCGAGCCCCACGGAGAGGTGCTCGCTCACACGCCAGCCCGCGCGCGGCGACACGAGGAAGGAGCGCTGCGTGAGCTCGAAGCCACCACGCAGCCCCACCTCCAGCCGGTCGTCCAGCAGCGAGTACCGCACGTCCGCCACCAGCAGGTGGAAGAAGGCCGCGCGCTCCTGGCCACGCGCCGTGCCCGGCTCGAGCAAGAGAAGCAACTCCTGCGCGCCCACGCCCGGCACCACGAGCCCGGTGTAGGTGACGGAGTAGAAGAGCTTGGACTCCTCGGCCTGCGATGCCCCCACCACCCACGTCACCGCGGGCTTGCGCAGCGGGCGCAGCCGGTCGCCATAGAACGTCCGCGAGGGACTGAAGCCCACGTCCACGTCGAGCTGCACGGGCCCCACCAGCGAGCTCGCCTCGGCGGCCACCACATGCTGGCGCGCGTAGCGGCCGGTATAGAGCGACTCGCCCGCGCGCAGCCGCTCCTGCAGGGAGAGCAGCAGCGCCGCGTCCGCCGGCTCCCCGCGCTCCCGAGCACGCAGCAGCGCGTCCAGCTCCGGGTCGAGCGTCACCTGGGGCAGCTTCTCGTTGGCCCACACCCACGAGCCGCCCAGCTTCACCCGGCCCAGCTCGCCGGTGACGCGCAGGCCCACGTCCCCCGGCAGCCCGGGCCGCTCCGTCTCCAGCAGGTGCGGCTGCACCCAGCCCTCCACCGAGGCGTCCACCGGGAACGGCACCGCCACGCCCAGTTGCGGCTGCAGCAGCGCCGCGTCCTGGCCGAACACGTCGTAGCGATTGGGGACGAAGAAGGGCGCCCACACGCCGGTGACGGTGAGCGGGCCCACGTTGGCGAGCGCTCGCGCGGCGAAGACGGGCAGCTTCAAGTCCTCCGGCTCGGGCAGCACGAGGCCCTGGCGCAAGTCCCTCGGGTTGAGCACGTCCGTGGGGGCGAAGACGGCATTGGCCCCGAAGGCCAGCGTCTGCTGCCCCACCCGCACGTCCACCCGCCGGGTGTAGAGGTCGACGAAGGCCTCGCCCAGGTACGGCTCGAAGGCGCTCCGGGCGCGCTCGAAGCCCCGTTCGGCCCCGCCGCGCCAGAAGGCCCGCCCCTCCACCACCAGCCGCAACGAGGCGCCCAGCTTCACGTCCGTGGCGAGCGAGGCCCGGCCCCACCCGTCCACCACGTGCTCGCTGAGCCCGTCCTCCCGGCGAGGCTCGAAGCCGGTGTCCATGCCGCCCACCAGCCGCACGTCGCCAGTCACCCGCACCTGGGGCACGACGGGCGCATCCGAGGAGAACTCCCGCAGCGGCGCTGGCGCCTCCTGTGGGGACGCGAGCGCCAGCGTGGGCACCAGGGCCAGCAGTGTCAGCCCGCGTCTCACCCGCGCTCCAGGGCCCGCTCGGTGAAGGCCTCGTCGCCGAGCTGGATCTCCTCCAGCTTCAGCACCTCCAGCGTCGTGCTCGAGCCCGTCTGGAGGTTCTCCATCGTCGAGCGCGAGGCGACCACCCGGTCCTTGAACTTCTTGAGCTCCTGGGCGCGGTACACCTTGAAGGGCTTGCCCTCGCGGTCCGTGTACTCGGCCTTCACGGGGACGTACGTCTCCTTGTCCACGTAGAGCATCACCGTGCCATAGGGGGAGTCCGCCCCGGCCTGGCCGCGCAGCACGTAGGCGAGCCGATCCAACACCTTCGTCTCGCCCACCAGGCGCAGCGACTCGTCCCGCTCGCCGCCGGTGCCGCCCAGGTCCGCGTAGTTGAAGTCCGTGTCCATGAAGGACTGGCCCCGCTGCGTGCGCGCCACCTTCCGCACCCGCTTCAGCTTGGGCAGGTACAGCGAGATGTCCGCCGGCTCCCCCTTGGCCCCCTCGACGGTGAGCACCGCCACGCCCGCCACGCCCGCGGGCTGTGAGAAGCGCGCGAGCGAGTGCAGCCGCCCCTCCACCCGCTTCGCCGTGGAGGTGAGCACCTGCTCCTTGCGCGGCCCCGCCTTCGGCACCGAGGAGAGCTTCAGCTCCGCCCGCAGGCCGATCAGGTTGAGGGCTCCCCGCTCACGACTCCGGCGGGCGATGTCCGCCGCGGACTCCTCGGCACGGGCAATGGGGGCCACCAGGAGCGCCGCCACGGCGACGCACAGCAGGGGGGCAAGGGCCTTCAGCATGGGCGCGGACTCTAACCCGCCCACACCGGCCGTCAGCCCTCCCCCACACCCCCAGGAGGTTGGCGCTGCGCGTTCCTCCTTATATGCGGGATGCATCGGATGGGCCCGCGGCCAACTGTCCGATAGACAACCGGATGGACAAGGCGCCTTCCTTCGGGAAAAGCCCTGTCGTTTGGGGCAGATGCCCTCCTTGAGCACCCCGGGGGCGTTCTGCTATAGCTGTAAGGGGACCCGACCCGTGCTGAAGCTCATCATCGAAGACGACGAGGGGCGAAAGACTGTAGTCCCCTTCGTGCGGGACGAGATCACGATTGGCCGTCAGGAGGGAAACACCATCCGCCTGACCGAGCGCAACGTATCTCGTCAACACGCACGCCTGCTGCGCCAGAACGGGCACGTGCTGGTGGAGGACCTGGGCAGCTACAATGGCGTGCGCATCAACGGCGAGCGCATCCAGGGACAAGCCCAGGTAGGGGATGGAGATCTGATCCAGATCGGTGACTACGATCTGGCCCTGCAGAAGGAGGCCGCCTCGCAAGTGGGCGCGCCTACCATCCGGCTACCCGCCGCCGCCCTGCAGGCCGCCATGAATGAAGCCCCGAGCGACTCCGCCGAAGCGGAGAGCGACGAGGCCGACACCCCCGCGCCCCAGGAGGAGGACGACGCACCCACGCCCTCCCCGGCGGACCAGCGCCGGCACTCCACCGCGGTGATCCGAATGGATCAGGTGGAGATGAACCGGTCGCGCAAGGTCTCCGCGCTCGACGCGGAGGAGGCACCCCACCTGGTGGTGGTGAGCGCCGAGTTCAAGGGCCAGGAGTTCGCCTGCATCCGCACCGAGATGCGGATCGGCCGCACCGACGACAACGACATCACGCTCGACCACCGCTCGCTGTCGCGCACGCACGCCAAGATCGTCCGCGAGGACTCCGGCGAGTGGCGCATCATCGACATGCAGTCGGCCAACGGCATGGCCGTCAACGGTGAGAGCTACGCGCAGGCCCCGCTCGCGCACGGCGATCTCGTCGAGCTCGGCCATGTGAAGCTGCGCTTCGTCGGCCCCGGCCAGAGCACCGAGGGACTGCTGCACGAGGGAGCGGCGAAGAGCGGCGCCTCGAAGAAGCCGCTGCTGCTGGCCGTCGTGGGCGTGATCCTGCTCGGCATGCTCGGAGGCGCGGCCTGGTTCGTGATGGGCCAGCCCGCGACGCCCCCCGTCAATCCGCCGCGGACGGCCGTGGTGGACAAGCAGCCCGAGCCGCAGCAGACGCAGCCGGTGGCCAAACCGGAGCAGCCGCAGAACACGCAGCCGCCCCCGAATACGCCGCCCCCCGAGCCCGCCATCCCGCAGCTCGCGGAGAAGCTGCAGAGCGCCCGGGCCGCCATCGAGGCGTTGGACTTCGACAAGGCGGTGGACACGCTCGAGTCCATCAAGGACTCCAAGGGCCAGCGCCCCGCCGAGGCGGAGGAGCTGCTGAAGCAGGCTCAGGCCGAGCAGCAGTTCCGCCAGAGCCTGGACCTGGCGCAGAAGGAGCTCGCGGCGGACCGTCCCCAGGAGGCCCAGAAGCACCTCGAGGCCAGCGCGGGCACGCTCGCCTTCGCCGACGAGTACGCCGAGCTGAAGCAGCAGGTGGAGGAGGCCCTGGCGCCTCCGACGAAGCCCACGCCCACGCCCAACAACAAGACCGTGTCGGGCACGGCGCGCCGCCCCACGCCGGCGGAGCTGGCCAAGCAGTCCCATGACGACGGCCTGGTGCTCTACAACAAGAAGCAGTTCCGGGAGGCGGATGCACGCTTCAAGAAGTGCATCGAGATCGACCCCACCTTCGCGGCCTGTTACATGATGCGCGGCTCCATGCTGGCCCGCCTCGGCCGCCTCGATGATGGGGCTCAGTTCTACCGGGAGTTCCTGAAGCTCGCGCCGAATCATGAGATGGCGCCGGCGGTCAGGAAGCTGGTTCAAGACTACGACAAAAGCCTGACGAAACAGGGTGACGGCCAGTAGCCCGAGCAAATCCCCCGGGCACTGCCCACGCGGTGCCCTGCTTCCGGGCTGCGGGCCTCCACCCCCCACACGAGGAGAAGATTCGTGCAGATTCGTATCCTGGTGGTCGACGATGAGCAGGACAACTGCGACTACCTGAAGCTGGTCCTCATGCGTGAGGGCTATGACGTCGTCACCACGACGGACCCCACCAAGACGGTGGAGATCCTGCGCAGCGCGGACTTCCACCTCGTCATCCTCGACATGATGATGCCGGTGATGTCCGGCACCGAAGTGCTGGAGCACATCCGCAAGTACGACACCGACGTCGCCGTCATCGTCGCCACCGCCTACCCGACGGTGGACACGGCCGTGGCCTCGCTGAAGAACCAGGCGAGCGACTACGTGAAGAAGCCCATGGAGCCGGACCAGTTCCTCGGCGCCGTGCGCAACGCCCTGGCGAAGAAGGGGCTGTCCCAGGATCCCGAGGCGGACCTGCACCGCGCCATCGGCCGCACCATCCGCGACGCGCGCAAGACGCAGGACCTCACCCTCAAGCAGCTCGCGCGCCGCACCGGCCTGTCCGTGTCGCTGCTCTCGCAGATCGAGCGCGCCGAGTCCTCGGCGTCCATCTCGTCGCTCTACAAGATCGCCTCCGCGCTCCAGCTGCGGATGGGCGAGCTCTTCGGCGACACCTGAGCCGTCAGGGGGCGGCCAGCCTCACTGGCCGCGGAAGTGGGGCGAGCGTTTCTCCAGGAACGCCGCCCTGCCCTCCTTCGCGTCCTCGCTGGCGAAGGCCCGGGCCCGCACCTCACGCAGGTGCGCCCGCTCCTCCTCGGACAGCGCCGGACGCGCGAGCAGCCGGAAGGCCTCCTTCATTCCCGCCACCGCCAGCGGTGCCTGCGCGGCGAGCGTCCGGCACAGCTCCAGGGCCCGCGCCTCGGCGTCGGCCACCGGGAGGCACTCGTCCAGCAGCCCCCACGCCAGCGCCTCCTTCCCATCCAGCCGCCGTCCGGTGAGGAAGAGGTTCTTCGCGCGCGCCACGCCCACCAGCCGGGCCGCGCGCATCAGCCCGTCCGGCGAGTAGACGATGCCCAGCCGCGCCGGGGGCATGCTGAAGACGACGTCCTCCGCGCCGATGCGGAAGTCACAGGAGGCCGACAGGTCGAAGCCGGCGCCGAAGGCCCACCCCCGCACCAGCGCGACGCTGGGAAGCGGCAGGGCCTCCAGCCGCGAGAGACACGCCATCAGCGCGTCATCCGGCAGCCGGTCCTCGGTGGGCGTCGCCAGCAGGTTCAGGTCATAGCCCGAGCAGAAGGTGCCACCCGCGCCCTGGAGGAGGACGGCGCGCACCTTGCCAGGGGCCGAGGCCAGCGCCTCGTCCAGCCGGGCCACCTGGCCGTCGTCGAGCGCGTTGCGCCGCGCCGGGTTGGACAGGGTGAGGACGCGGACGCCATCGTCCCGGTCCTCCACATGCAGGGCGGACGGCTCCACCGCGCGCGGCTCGCTACTCGAGCACCACGAGGACGTCGCCCTCGTTGACCGGCTGCGCCTCCTTGCAGCGGATCTCCTTCACCGTGCCGTCCTCGGTCGCCTCCACGGGCATCTCCATCTTCATGGACTCGAGGATGACGAGCGTGTCGCCCGAGGAGACCTTCTGCCCGACCTTGACCTCGATCTTCCACACCGTCCCGGTGATGTGCGCCGCCACGTCCGCCATACGCTGTGCTCCTCGTCGGTGCTGCGTGTGCCCTGCGTGCTGCGTGGAAAGGGTGCGCCCCTCGCCTACGGCTTCGCGTGGTGCTCCAGGAAGCGCGTGTTCAGGTCGCCCGCGCGGAAGACCGGGTCCTGCAGGATGCGCAGGTGGAGGGGGATGTTCGTCTTGATGCCCTCGATGCGGAAGTTCTGAAGCGCGGCAATCGAGCGCTCGATGGCCTCGGCGCGCGTGGCGCCCGAGACGATGAGCTTGGCGATCATCGGATCGTAGTTCGGCGTGACGGTGTTGCCCTCGGCGTAGCCCGAGTCCAGGCGCACGCCCTCGCCCGTGGGCGGCTGGAACACCTTGAGCGGGCCCGGCGAGGGGAAGAACTTCACCGGATCCTCCGCGTAGATGCGGAACTCGAGCGCCGCCCCGCGCCGCTTCACGTCCTCCTGCTTCACCGTGAGCTTCTCGCCCGAGGCGATGCGCAGCTGCCAGCCGATGAGATCCAACCCCGTGGTCAGCTCCGTCACCGGGTGCTCCACCTGGAGCCGGGCGTTCATCTCGATGAAGTAGATGTCGCCGTCCGAGTAGAGGAACTCCACCGTGCCGGCGTTGGCGTAGCCGAAGGCCCTGGCCGCGGCGAGGGCCGCCGTGAACAGCTTCTGGGACAGCTCCGCGTTGCGCCCGTCCGCGAAGAGCGGCGAGGGCGCCTCCTCCACCACCTTCTGGTGTCGGCGCTGGATGGAGCACTCACGCTCCAGGCAGTGGATGAGGTGGCCGTGGTGGTCCCCGAGGATCTGCACCTCGATGTGACGGGGCGTCGGGAAGTAGCGCTCGATGTACACGCCCTCGCGACCGAAGGCGGCCTTCGCGCGATCCGTGCACTGGCGGAAGACCTTCTCCAGCTCGGCGGCGTCCTTGGCGGCGGCCATGCCGATGCCACCCCCACCGCCCGCGGCCTTGCAGAGCACCGGGTAGCCGATGCGCTCGGCGGCGGCCAGCGCGGAGGCCACGTCCGGCAGCACGTCCTCGGTGCCGGGGACGATGGGCACGCCAGCGGCGGACACCAGCTTGCGCGCCTGGCTCTTGTCCTTCATCCGCAGCATGGCCTCGGGCGGCGGACCCACGAAGGTGATGCCGGCGGCCGTGCACGCGGTGGCGAACTCGGCGTTCTCCGAGACGAAGCCATAGCCCGGGTGGACCGCGTCGGCGCCGGTGGACTTCGCCGCGTCGAGGATGGCCTGGATGTTGAGGTAGCTGTCCTTGGCCGCGGCGGGCCCGATGCGAACCGCCTGGTCCGCCTCCTTGACGAAGGGCAGCTCCGCGTCCGCGTCCGAGTAGACGGCCACGGTGGAGATCCCCATGCCCTTGGCGACGACGGCGATGCGCCGGGCGATCTCACCCCGGTTGGCGATGAGCAGCTTCTTGAACATGGCTGGCAACCCCTCCGATGTGAGGCGGGGCAACCTAAACTCCCCCTTACGCCCTGACAAGGACACAACGCGCCGCCCGCCGGGAAGTTGCGGGCATGTAGGATATTGGCGTAGCGTCCCTGGCCGTGAAGCCCTCCACGACAGGAACAGTGGTGGATCTCCAGGGAGCACGCCGGGAGCGGCGACTGGAGATGTACCGGGCGCGACTGGCCGAGCGCCTTCGCACCAACCGCGCGGCAGTCGAGGCCCTCTACGAAGGAGGCACCCTCTTCTCGCCCCAAGGCACCCGCTCGGGCCGAGCCCTGCTGCGCGCCCATCAGGTGCTGCAGCGCGCCAGCTCCCTGCTGGAGCAGCTCTCCGGCGACGGGGTGGTGCCCGCTCCGCGGCTGCCCGAGCGCATCGAGGAGCTCTACCGCGAGGTGGACACGCTGCTGGCGCGCAGTGACGCGCTCTCGGGGCGTCACCACCGGGCGGCGAGCGTGGCCCGCCTTCCCGGGCGCTAGCGCGAAGACCCCGCCTGAACGGGCCGGGGCCCTCCCCTCACGGCATCTCCGTCTGGCCCTGGCGACGCAGGAAGGTGGGGATGTCGAACTGATCCTCGTCCAGGGGCAGCGCCGCGTCCTTCACCACCGCGGTACGCCCGGACAGCGAGCGCCCATCCACCGAGGACATCGTCCGCGCGCCGGCCTTGGCGGGCACCAGGCTGGCCACCTCCTCGCGGTCGCGTGCGGCGGTGAGCGAGACGGGCGCGGGCCGGGTGACGACCGGCACCTGCACCACCTGCGCCGGCTGGCGCACCTTCGTCTCCCGCGACACGAAGCCCGTGGCGATGATGGTGATCTTCACCTCGTCGCTGATGTTGTCGTCGATGAGCGAGCCGAAGATGATCTCCGCATCCGGATCGGCCGCGTCGTGCACCAGCGTGAGGGCCTCGTTGACCTCCTGGAGGGTCATGTTGCGGCCGCCGGTGATGTTGATGAGCAGGCCGGTGGCGCCGTCGATGGAGATGTCCTCGAGCAGCGGGCTGGAGATGGCCTGCTGCATGGCGTTGAGCGCGCGCTTCTCGCCGGAGGAGTGACCGGTGCCCATGAGCGCCAGCCCCTTGTCGCTCATGATGGTCTTCACGTCGGCGAAGTCCACGTTGATGTAGCCGTGGTACTGGATGAGGTCCGAGATGCCCTGGACGGCGTTGAGGAGCACCTCGTCGGCGCGCTTGAAGGTCTCCAGCAGTGGCATGGGCTCGTTGCTCAGGGTGAGCAGCCGCTGGTTGGGGATGGTGATGAGGGTGTCCACCGCGGCCTTGAGCTCCACGAGGCCCTGCTCCGCCTGCTTGCGGCGCTTGTTGCCCTCGAAGAGGAAGGGCTTGGTGACCACGCCCACCGTGAGGCAGCCGAGGCTCTTGGCGATGTCGGCGATGATGGGCGCCGCGCCCGTGCCGGTGCCACCGCCCATGCCGGCGGTGACGAACACCATGTCCGCGCCCTCGAGCATGGCGGCGATCTGATCGCGCGACTCGAGCGCGGCCTCGCGGCCCATCTCCGGGTTGGCGCCCGCGCCCAGGCCCTTGGTCAGGGTCTGGCCGATCTGCAGCCGCACCGGCGCCTTGTTGGCCGCGAGCGCCTGCACATCGGTGTTGGCGGCAATGAAGTCGACCCGCTCAAGCTTCGCCATGATCATCGTGTTGACCGCGTTACAGCCGGCGCCACCCACCCCGACGACACGAATCTTTGCGGCCTGCTTGTTCTGGTCGAACTGGTCCATGTGTTTCCTTCTTTCGGCGCAGGTCGCACGTGCCCGCGCGCGCCCCTGCAACCGACATCTTCAGCAAGTCGCGATCTTTGGCAAGTTCTCAGCTACGAACCTGTAGCGCTACGTGGCGGTGTCGAGTCGTCACAGGCACTTACGCGGAAGCCCCACCACCCGACCGGTGCGGTGCGGTGGGAGCATCTCGCCTCTTGACTCGCGAGATGCGGGAGCGGGACCCCCGTTGACGCGCGTGTCAGGTGCCTCGTCCGCTGCCCGGACGGTTTGGAGGGCTTCGAAGGAAGCTCCACATCGGGTCAAATCGGGACCCTGGCGAGACGCGACCGGGTGAGGAGCAAGATGTCGGAGCCGCGCGAATGGAAGATGGGCACTCACCGAGCTCGTTTCGAGCCCCCGGATACGGTCTGGATGACGCACCAGGGCCCTCTCTCCCTCGAGGACTACACCTGGACGGTGAAGCTCTGCCGGGAGCTGGGACAGCAACAGGCGTTCATCCTGGTGACCGACGTGACGGAGCTCACCGCCTCGGACCCAGAGGGGCAGCGCTACGCGAGCGAGCACATGGAGCCCGAGTGGTTCGTGGCCATCATCTACGTCGGGGCACGCCTCATCCATAAAGCCGGGGCCAAGGGCATCCGCTTCGTGCAGCAGCTGCTCGGCAGGAAGCCGACACCCTTGTACTTCGCCGCCAACGAGGCGGAGGCGCGCCGGATCATCTCCCAGCTGCGGAGCACCTGAAGGGTGTCT
This sequence comes from Archangium sp., assembly GCF_036388035.1. Taxonomy (GTDB): domain Bacteria; phylum Myxococcota; class Myxococcia; order Myxococcales; family Myxococcaceae; genus Archangium. The sequence goes on along the minus strand of NZ_DASVSO010000536.1, from coordinate 2,351 downwards.
AGCGCCGCGTCGTCGTGCCCCGACGAGACTTCGCGGCACCCCGAGCGGGCTTCGCCGCGGTCCTGGCCTTCTGGACCTGGGCCTTCACCTTCTTGACCCCGGGCTTGGCCTTCGCGGGCTTCTTGGCGGTGGCGGCGCGCTTCGCGTACTTCGGCTCGTAGAGCTGGACCACGACTCCGCCCGGCATGGTGAAGTAGGTCACGAAGCCGTAGCCGTGATCAGCGACGTCGCCCTTGAACTCCACGCCGCGAGCCCGCAGCCCGGCCACGGTTCCCTGGATGTCGTCGCAGTAGAACGACACGTCGTGCGTGCCCGAGGGCGGCTTCCCCGACTCGTCCACCGGGTGGACGCCCAGGTCCGCTTCCGGCAGATCGAAGACGAGCCAGCCCTCGCCCACGTCGGTGTGGGGCAGTTGCAGCTTGTCGCGAAGGAACTCGCGCATCGCTTCCGGTTCCGACGAGTAGAACAACCCGTGTAGACCTCGAATCATCCGCCGCTCCTGGTGTGAGGGGATGCAGCGGCTAGCACGCCCCCAACGCCCCAGGCAACGAGCCTGGTTGCCTGCTCCCCAGCGGACGAAGCAGCGCGGATTGTGAGCGCCGACCCGGGGCGCTACAGCCCCTCCGGGACGGGAGCGAGGAGACGGAGCGACGTGGCACAGCCGAAGGAAGTCCATCCGCGGTGGGAAGGGCTGGTGTTCGTCTGCCGCAAGTGCATGAAGCGCACGGGGGCGGAGGATCTGCGGAGCACGTTGAAGGAAGAGCTGGGCCGGGGCGTGCGCGTCGTTCGCAGTAGCTGCCTGAAGCTGTGCCCCAAGGGTCGCGTCTGCGTGGTGGTGGGCGGTGGCGAGCGCATGCGCTGCTTCCTCGTCGACCCCTCGGAGGACGTGGACTCGCTCGTCAGCACGGTCTCCCGTGCGCTCAAACGCTCGACGTAGCTCGTCCTTTGACCCAGAACCCCCGCCATGCCTGATTCCTCCGGCTCGCCCACCGAGGCCGTCCTCCATGCCACCCGGCGCTACCTGCGCGCGTACCCCTCGGCGGCGCTGTGCGTGGGCCTCACGCACCGCGGAGTGCACCACGTGCGGGCCCTCCGTCACGAGGGGACGCCCCCCGCCGCGGACTCCCTGTACGAGCTGGGCTTTCTCACCCAGGTCTTCACCGGCACCCTGCTCGCGCTGTTGGTGGACCGGGGCGAGGCGCGGCTCGACACGCCGCTCAAGGAGCTGCTCCCCCTGCCACTCCTGCCGGATGAGGTCGCCGGCCGCATCACGCTCGAGCAGCTCGCGACGCACACCTCCGGCATGCCGCTCGTGCCGCCGAACCTGCGGACCCCCCAGCAGAACCCGGCCGACCCCTACGGCCACTACAGCGCGGAGCTGTTCGGCGCCTTCCTGCGGAGCTACCACCCCCAGCACCCTCCTCCGCGAAAGCACGCCGAATCCATCATCGGCATGGGGGTGCTCGGCCACGCCCTCTCCCGGCGCCTGCGCCTCAACTACGGACACGCCGTGCGAGACCATCTCTGCACGCCGCTGGGGCTCGGCGACACCACCGCCGTCCGTCTCTCCGAGGAACAGGAGCGGCGCCTGCTTCCCGGCCACTCCGCTCGGGGCCTGCCGGTGCCGGGTTGGACCTTCCCGGCACTGCCCGGGGCGGGAGCGCTCCGCTCGACGGTGCCCGACCTGCTGCGCTTCCTCGACGCGAACCTCGGGCACCAGGAGGCCGGACTCGGTCGGGCCCCGCGGCTCGCGCACAGCCCGCGCGTGGAAGCCCGAGGCAGGCGCGTGGGGCTCGGGTGGAACATCTCCGACGTGGGTGGCAAGCCCGTGATGTGGTGCTCCTCGGTGACGGGCGGCTACGCCGGCTTCATCGGCCTCTCGGTGGAGGCGGACGCCGGTGTCGTCATCCTGTCGGACCACGCCTGGGGCTTCCTCGACTCGCTCCGCAAGCGGGTGCCCGTCGAGGAGCCCGGGCTCACGCTCCTCTCCGAATACCTTCGTTAGCGTTGCCCGTCCGCACGTCCCCTGGCGTGGAGGACCCCACCCCTCCACGCCCTGGCTGCCAGGCCAGCAGGGCCTCGGGATTGCACAGCACGAGGATCATGCGGAAATCTTCCCTCATGGCCCCCTCCGAGCCCCCGTCCACCGAGCGAAACACCCCGTCCGTCGAGGCGGCCTTCCAGGCGGCTCCGGAAGAGATGGTGGCGGAGATCCTCGACGGGGAACTGCACCTGAGCCCTCGCCCGGCCCGTCCCCACGCCAACGTCGCGTCGAACCTCGGCGTCCTCATTGGAGGGCCCTTCAAGTTCGGCAGAGGGGGACCGGGCGGCTGGGTCATCCTCGACGAGCG
>NZ_DASVSO010000535.1:0-7332 GCF_036388035.1 Archangium sp. | reverse complement strand
CGTCACCCGCGCGGCGCCCGTCGCTCCCGTGCGTACGCACGTCGCGGAGGGGGAGCTGCGCGTGCCCCTGGCTCGCGAGGAGGCCCATGCGCTGGTCCGCACCCGCGACGTGGGCGCGGTGCGCGTGCGCAAGGTGGTCCGCACCGAGCTCAAGCAGATCACCGTGGAGGTGCGGCGCGAGGAGATCGTCGTGGAGCGCATCCCCGTGCAGGCGGGTGCCTCCGCCGCTCCCGCGAGCGGCTCGGGCGCGTTCCAGGAGATGGAGCAGGTCATCCCCCTGTGGCGCGAGGACGTGGAGGTGGTGAAGCGTCCCGTCATCTACGAGGAGGTCCACCTGAAGAAGGCCGTGGAGCGTCGCACCTGGACCGAGGAGGTCCCCCTGCGCCAGGAGGTGGCCCGCGTGGAGGAGGAGGGCGAGGCGCGGTCGGCTCCTGGCCTCGTGCGCCCGGACCCCCACTCCCACTGAGCGGGGGGCTCTGGCTCCTTCTTCCCACGTCACAGGCGGTGCCTTGCCGGGTCTATGCCCTGAGGACTCGCGGGCAAGGAGGCATCGCATGATGGGATTCAAGGAACTGACCCCCGGACAGGTGTTTTTCAACAAGCAGCTCGAGTACCTCGACGCGCGCGCCGTCGACGCGCTGATCGACGACCACTACACCGAGGATGCGCTGCTGATGTCGGGCGACCTCGCCATCCGGGGGCGTGACGCGCTCAAGGAGCACTTTCGCGCGTACCTGCAGATGCTGGGCACGCTGAAGATCGACTCCCTCGACAAGTTCAACGAGACCTCGGACTCGATCTACTTCGAGGCCACCGTCACGACCGAGCTCGGGCAGGTCCGCATGTTCGACGGGTGGGTGCTGCGCGAGGGGAAGATCGCCTACCACTTCACGGGCGTGAAGTGAGCCCCCCACGCGCCTGCCCCGGAGCGGCGGCGAAGGGTTGGAAGGCCGCTGCCGCGGTGGTAGAGCCGCAGCGGACACGCGGCCGCTCCTGGCCGCCTCACCTCCGAGGTGAATTCATGGCTCGCAAGATCGTTCACTCCGATGACGCGCCCAAGGCGATCGGTCCCTACTCGCAGGCCGTCCAGGTGGACGCCGGGAAGATGACCTTCCTGTCCGGGCAGATCCCGCTCGACCCCAAGACGATGGAGATGGTGCAGGGGGACGTGGTCGCCCAGGCCGAGCAGGTGATGAAGAACCTGGGCGCGGTGCTCAAGGCCGCGGGCCTCGACTTCTCGCACGTGGTGCGCTGCACCATCTTCCTCACCGACCTGGCCGACTTCGCCAAGGTGAACGAGGTGTACGGCCGGGCCTTCACCGGTGCGCCTCCCTCTCGCGCCACCGTGCAGGTGGCCGCGCTCCCTCGCGGCGCCAAGGTGGAGATCGACGCCATCGCCGTGTCCTGACAGGGAGCCCGCAAAGAGAAAGGCCGCCGGACCCGCTTCGGTCCGACGGCCTTTCTCATTCAGCGGCCTCGCGAGAGGCGGCGGGGATTACTTCTGGTCCGCCGCGACCGTGCCGCCCTTCTTCTTCAGCTCCTCGTCGATGACGCGCTTGAAGGCGTCGACGGGCTGCGCACCGACCAGCGAGCGACCGTTGATGAAGAAGGTCGGGGTGCCATTGACGCCCACGCGGGTGGACTCGGCCATGTCCGTGGCGACCTGCGCGTCGTACTTGTTGCTGTCCAGCGCGGCCTTGAACTTGCCCATGTCCAGGTTGAGCTCCTGGGCGTAGCGCTCGAGGGAGGCGCGATCCAGGGCACGCTGATTGGCGAACAGCTTGTCGTGGTACTCCCAGAACTTGCCCTGCTCGTGGGCGGCCAGAGCGGCGGCGGCGGCCGGCTTGGCGTTGGCGTGGAAGGGCAGCGGCGCGTTCTTGAAGGCGATGCGGACCTTGCCCTTGTACTCGTCCTCGAGCTGCTTGAGCGTGGGCAGCACGCGGCCGCAGAACGGGCACTCGAAGTCGGAGTAGGCCACGATGGTGACGGGGGCGTTCTTCGGGCCACGCACCGGGGCGGTGCCGACCTCGATGTTCTGCACGGCGGGCTCGGCCGGAGCCGCGGCCTGGGGAGCCGACTTCACGCCCTCCTCGATGAGCTTCGCGTAGAGGTCGTCGGCCTTGGTGCCGGCGGCCAGCAGCTTGTCGGCGCGGGCCATCTCCTCGTCGATGATCTTCTTGAAGCTCGGGAAGGGCTGGGCGCCCACGAACTCACGGCCGTTGACGAAGAAGGTCGGGGTGCCATTGGCGCCCACCGCGGCGCCGGCGGCGGCGTCCGCCTCCACCTTCGCGCGGAACTTGCCGGAGTCGAGCGCGGCCTTGAACTTGCCCATGTCCAGGTTCAGCTCCTGGGCGTAGCGCTCGAAGGTGGCGCGGTCCAGGGCGCTCTGGTTGGAGAAGAGCTTGTCGTGCATCTCCCAGAACTTGCCCTGCTCATGGGCGGCCATGGCGGCCTCGGCGGCGGGCTTGGCGTTCGGGTGGAAGGAGAGCGGCTGGTGACGGAACACCACGCGCACGTCCTTGGGGTAGGTCTCCTTGATCTGCTTGAGCGTGGGCATCACGCGGCTGCAGAAGGGGCACTGGAAGTCGGACCACTCGACGATGGTGACCTTGGCGTTCTTCGGGCCGAAGGAGGGGGAGTCGGCCGGCGCGTCCACCTTGCGGTAGGGGCTGGACGGGGCCTCGGCCTGCTGCGCGGGCTTGGGAGCGGACTCCACGCCCTTGGCGAGGACGGCGGCGTACACCTGGCTCGCCGGGGTGCCGGAGCGCACCAGGGCCTCGGCCTTGCCGAGCTCCTCGTCGATCACGGCCTTGAAGGAGTCGATGGGCTGGGCGCCGGAGAGGAAGCGGCCGTTGATGAAGAAGGCGGGGGTGCCGTTGGCGCCGAGCTTGCCGGCCAGGGCCTGGTCACGCTCGATGGTGGCCGTGTGCTTCGGGTGGGCCATGTCCGCCTTCCAGCGGTTCAGGTCGAGCTCCAGCTCCTTGGCGTACTTCTCCAGGTCGGCGTCCTCGAGGGCCTTGGCGTTGGCGAAGAGCTTGGAGTGGTACTCCCAGTACTTGCCCTGCTCACCGGCGGCCATGGCGGCCAGCGCGGCGGGCTTGGCGCGCGGGTGGAAGGACAGCGGGTTCTGCTTCATCACCACGCGCAGCTTGCTGCCGTAGTCCTTCTGGAGCTGCTCCACCGTCGCGTTGGCGCGGGAGCAGAAGGGGCACTGGTAGTCGGAGAACTCGACGAGCGTGACGAGCGCGTCCGCGTTGCCCTTGGTGGGCGAGCCCTCGACGGGCACCTTGAAGACGGTGGGGTCCACCGGCCGGGCGTTCGGACGGGGGGCGTTGGCGGCGGCGGCGGCCGCGGGCTTGTTACCGGTCAGGGCAGCGACAGAGGGGCCGGTGACTGCACGGCCGCCTGCGAAGCCCAGCACCAGGCCCACCACCAGGGCCACGATCACATTGGGTCTCATGGGTTTATTGTGCTCCTTCGACATCTGGTCCGAATGCGGATCCGCGCTCTTGCTCATAGGTCCAAAAGGGTCAAAAAGGTCGGGGTAGATAACAGAGCCCGTTCCGAGCACGCAAGGAGACGCAGGCGTACCCAGCCCGGGCTTGACGGGACCCAGGGCCCCGAAAACACGAAGCTTTTTGGTTGAAATTCCCCCGGCACGATCCGCGCCCAGCGCCTACACTGAGCCCATGCAGCCGGACGTGCGCGTGGATGCCTCGGGAACATACTGCCCCGTTCCCATCCTGGAGATCGCCAAGGCGGTGCGTCGGCTGGCTCCGGGCACCCTGGTGGAGTTGGTGGCCACCGACCCTGGAGTCCAGGCCGATCTGCCCGCGTGGTGCGAGGCCACCGGCCATGCCCTGCTCGGCCTGGAGCGGCGCGGGGCGGCCTGGGTGGCGTGGGTCCGCACGGTGGGCGGAGGAGCGTGAGAGGGAGCTGGCAACCATCAGCCCGGTGGTGACCCGAGCCGCCCCGGAGTTTCACGGGGATTTTCCGGGGGATTTTCCGCCGCCTTCGGACGCTGGCCCCTCATCAGAGGAGCTGCATCACCCGCTCCTCCAGCCGGCGACCGCTCGAGACGCTCAGGATGAGCACCCCGGTCTGCAGCAGGTGCCCCACCACGCGGCTGATGACCTCCTCGGGCTGGTGCGCCATGCCGTCATAGCGGACGTGGAGGACGTTCTCGTTCTCCATGCGCGCGGCGGTGACGCCCGGCAGGGCCTCGAGCTCCTGCACGATGACGGTGCCGCGGGCCACCTTGACGCGAAACCCGGACGCCTGGCTGGTGAGCTCCTTCATGGTGCCGGCCTGGGCCAGCTTGCCCCGGTCGAGGATGGCCGCCGTGTCGCACAGCTCCTCCAGCTCCTGGAGGTTGTGGCTGGAGACCACCACCGTCTGGTTCTGCCCCCGGATGTCGCGGATGACCTGGCGCACCTGGGCGGCGACGCGCGGATCCAACCCGGCGGTGGGCTCGTCGAGCAGCACCAGCGGCGGCCGGCCCATGAGGGCCTGCGCCATCGACGCACGCTTGGCCATGCCGTGCGAGAGCGCGTGCGTCGCCACGTTCCAGGCCTCCAGCAGGCCCACCTTGTCGAGCGCCTCACGGGCCTCGGTCTCGGGCTTGTCCAGGCCGCTCAGCCGCGCCCAGTACATGAGGAGGGCGCCCACCTTCCAGCCACCGGGCAGCACCGCGTCCTGGGGCAGCACGCCAATCTTCCCCTTGAGGGCGCCGTCCACGGACGGGTCCACCCCCATCACCCGCACGGTGCCGCCGCTGGGGTAGAGGTAGCCGCACATCATGGAGAAGGTGGTCGTCTTCCCGGCGCCGTTAGGGCCGATGAGGCCGTACACCTGGCCCCGTTCGACGGTGAAGCTCACCCCGTCCACCGCCACCTTGGGACCGAAGCGCTTGGTGGCATTGATGAGATCGATGGCCAGCTCGCTCACAGGTCCCTCGCGCGCAGGACGAAGAGGGAGGCGCCGAGGAACACCAGCGCGAAGGCGGCATAGGCCGCGCCACTCACCGCGAACTCGGCCAGCCGCGGGTGCAGCAGGTTGTTGGCGTAGTGCGAGGGCGTCAGGTAGCGCAGGTAGCTCGACATGCTCCCCTCGGCGGCGAAACCGCCGATCAAGTTCACCAGCCAGAAGCAGAAGAGCATGAAGATGTTGAAGATGAGGCTCAGCGCGGGCGAGCGGAACAGGCTGGAGCAGAAGGTGGTGAGCGCCAGGTACCCGAGCGAGAACACCACCGCCGCCAGCCAGAACTTCAGCAGGTTGAGTGCGAAGGAGGCGACGGGGAAGTCCGGCGTGGTGAACCAGGCGTAGACGAAGATGGCCAGGTCGATGATGAGCACCAGCCCCAGCAGCACCGTGGCCTGGGACAGGAACTTGCCCAGCAGCAGCGACGAGCGCCGCGCGCGCACGGTGAAGTAGCGGATGGAGCGCGGGCCCACCTCGCCGCTCACCTGGTCGAAGCCCATGATGGCGACGTAGAGGGGCAGGAAGAGGAGGGTGGCCTTGAAGACCAACAATACCACCAACGGCACCTGCTCCAGTGCCTCGATCATGGCCTGGTCGCCATTCACGAGGAACCCGAGGAAGCCCTTTCGCATCTCCTCGGCCACCTGGACGCCCGCGCTCGCGTCGGCACCGGCCTGGGCGAGCTGCTCATCCATCTGCTTGCGCAGCGCCCGCGTGAAGCCGCCTACCCCCAGCAGCACCAGCATCGAGAACATGCTGTAGAGCCCGAGCAGCACCACCACGCGCGCGCTGCGCAACGTGCGGCGGCACTCGGCGCTCCAGACCACTCCAGTCTCATTCAATCCGTTCAAGGCGGGTGGACCCTATCGGGCCCAGACGGGGCTCGCCAGGTTTCTTGCTCCTCAGGGGAACTCCCACCGGGGGAATGGACGTCCCGTTTTGGGCGGGTACCATGCTTCCCCCCTCACTCCTCACCCGCGCGACGGTTCCGCATGTCTCCTTCCCGTGCCCTCCCCGCCACGCTGCTCCTCCCCTTGTTCCTCCTCCTCGTGGGGGCGGATGAGGGGAGCTCGGATGGGGGGACGCAGCCCGTGGCCGAGGCCGCTCTCTCGGATGCCGGGCTGGCGGACGCGGGTGTGGCCGAGGCGGCGGGGGCCTCCGACGGGGGCATGATGCTGGGGCTCGTTCCGCCCGTGCCGGTGCCCTCGCGCGAGGACAATCCGCCCATCGCCCACCTGCGCCCGCTGCCGTCCAAGCAGGACGTGCTCGCCCGCGCGAAGCGTGATGCGAAGGGCCGGCTGGTGGTGCCCGGACCCAAGGGCGATGTGCCGCTGACCATCGACCCGACCCTCCAGTCGCAGCTCACCAGCATCCTCCAGCAGTACCAGGTGCCCTACGGAGCGGTGGTGGTGCTGGATCCTTCCACGGGCCGCGTGCTGGCCATGGCCGAGCACTCGCGGGCGCAGCCGGGGCTGCGCGGGCTGGCCACGCGCGCGGTGTTCCCCGCGGCGAGCGTCTTCAAGATCGTCACCGGCGCCGCGCTGTTGGAGGCTGGGGTGACGCCCCTGGACGAGACGTGTTTCCACGGCGGCAAGCGGCGGCTCTCCGAGAAGCTGCTCGCGGACAGCGCCCGCGACGGCCAGTGCCACTCGCTGGCCGAGGCCATGGGCAAGAGCGCCAACGTCATCTTCGCCAAGCTGACGCAGCGCTACCTGTCGCCCGAGGCGCTGAAGCACGCCGCCGCCCGCTTCCACTTCAATCGGGAGATCTCCTTCCCGGTGCCCACGGACGTGTCACTCGCCGCCGTGCCGGACAGTGACGAGTTCCGCTTCGCCCAGACGGGCGCGGGCTTCGGGGACGTGTACCTCTCGCCGCTGCACGGCGCGCTGCTGGCGTCCGTGGCGGCCAACAAGGGCGTGTGGAAGGACGCCGTCCTCTTCGACGACCCGAACGCGCCGCCCCAGCCGGGTGAGCAGGTGCTGTCGCCCGAGGTGGCACGCGACCTGACGACGCTGATGGAGGCCACGGTGACGAAGGGCACCGCGCGCCGCATCTTCCGCGAGCGCGGCATGGGCGTGCCGGGCGCCGTGGGCAAGACGGGGACGCTGGCGGACCGCGCGCCCTTCCGGGACTACTCGTGGTTCGTGGGCTTCGCGCCCAAGGACAACCCCAAGGTGGCGGTGGCGGCCCTCATCGTCAACGAGCCCATCTGGCGCATCCGGGCCACGTGGCTCGGCCGCGAGGCCATGCGCCTGGGCCTGGCCCGCCTGCCGCCGGGCTCCCTGGTGGTTCCGCCCCGGGAGGAGCCGCCCGAGCCCCAGGAGGAGACGCCCTCGGACGAGGAGTCCTCGC
>NZ_DASVSO010000534.1:0-9813 GCF_036388035.1 Archangium sp. | reverse complement strand
TGTCGGGTACCCCGTCAACCCACGGACCCCCACCACCTGTAGCCGCTCCAGCACCTCGCGGTGTACCAGCAACGTCCACGAATTCTGGAAGGAGAGCGGTCCGAAGGTCCCCATGGCTGTGCCCGTCAGCGGGCCGAACCGCGTACCAGGGAGCAGCGGAGTCCCTTGAGGCAGCAGGGGCCGTACCTGTTCGCACAAGCGCGCGAACTCCACCAACGGCCTGGGCGATGAATCCTCGAACTCCGCAGGACTCGTAAGCCCGGACAGGTCAACGGACGGGTAGCTATCCGCCCCACCACCCCAGGTTGCACCGCATGTGGAGCAATGCACGCCGGGAAGCCCCCAACGATGCACGGCGTTGACGTATCCCGTGTAGCGCGACGCGGACGCGTCATCCCTGCGAAGCCAGTAGTACCGTGCCATCACCCTCACCTCCCACGGTAGTAGGGCACGACGGATCCTACCAACTCGAACCGATAGAGCAGCTCACCCGCGTGTCGATAGATCTGCTCCGGCCGGGCATTGAAGTTTGCCTCCCGGAAGCTCCGCCACGCCTCGTTCCATCTCCCACCACTGGGCCCTCCGCTGTGAATTCGGAGGTGCACATACTCGGGAATGACGAGGGTGAATTGATGGATGTCCTTCACTCCACGAGCAATGAACCACTCCTGGAGATCTCGTGCCTGCGGGAAGATGTGGTGCCGGACATAGCGGCCCGGAGGAAGGACAAGCTGCGGGGGTTTGGGATCGAAGTGGCGATTGAAACGGAAAGTAAGGACAGGCGCCGTGTCTCTCGGCCATCTCAGCCCGCCCCTCCACCAGCGGCGGGGAGACGCAGCAGACGAGGCCGCGGGAATGCCCCCGCCCCCTCGGGAGGCCAGTAGCACCTCGCGGGGAACTACCTCCCGGCAGCGGAAGAAGCCGCACTCGCCGTTCTCTTCCCGGCACAACAGGACGAGTGCCTGCTCATCCTCGCAGCCCTCTTCCCACGAGGACACCACCTCGGGTGCCGATTGCTCGGCGTGCATCGATGGATCCGTAGTGGCGCATGCCGTCAGCAGCGCAACCAGCAACACCCAACCGAGCTTCAATCCATGTCTCATTGCGATGTAGCTCTTCACTATTGGGCTTGTAGGGGGCGCAGGCCCGACCAGCCCAGTGTCAGCACCCCACCCCAGCCGCCCCAGATGCGCGCCCCGTCCGGACCGAAGCCTCGGCGCACCGAGGTCCCCAGCTCGAAGCCGCCGAGCCGCAGGCGGGCCCCCACTCCGGCCGCGAAGGCGGAGGGGCCGTGCTCCCGAGGCGTGGCGTCCACCAGCGCATCGAGCTCCGCCCCGAGCGCCAGCCGGGGTACGGGCAGGAACCACGCCTGATACGTGCTGTCCCAGGTGGCCCGGGCCTCACCCGGACGGAGGGCGTACCCCTGGCTGGTGGAGAAGGCCCAGCGATTCTCGCGCAGGCCCGCGAGCACCGCCGGGCGCAGCCGCAGCCCCTGCGCCTCCTGCGCGGAGCCGGAGCCCGTCAGCGTGGCATCGAAGGACAGCAGCGCGCGGAAGGAGGGATGCTCCGTCAGCCGCACCCGTCCCGACATCGAGGCGGACAGCGACGTCGCGGGCCGCTCGGGGCGCAGCGCCAACGCCGCGCCCAGGGCCACCCGCTCGGACACACGGCCCTCCACGCCGAGCGTGGTGCGCCCGCGAGCGAGGTCCACGCCCGCCGAGCCCAGCTCCGGTTGAGCGCGCAGCTCGAAGAGCCAGGCCTGCGGCAGGAAGGCCGTGGGCAACGGGGCCGACTCCACCAGACCGCCCGTGGGAACGCCCAGCATCGGCAGCAGCGCCGCTTCCTCCGGAGCGGACTTCACGGGGAGCTCGGGCTCCACGATCGCCACCTGGCTCGGAGCCAGTTGCTCCGCGGGAGCCTGGGCGCTGACCTGTTGGAGGGAGGTGTCACCCCAGAGAGCCTCCACCACGGCCACGCGCTCGCCGCCGCGCATCCCCGGCACGGCCCGCGTCACCAACGAGCCGTCCGACTGGCGCCGCGGCGTCTCCTCCACCTGGGTGCCATGCAAGCCGCGCAGCTTCAACTGGGACAGAGGGCCCTCCAGCGGCTGGCCGCGCACATCGAGCACCTGCACCTTCACCCGGAACGCCCCTGCCAGCGGCTCGAGGTCCACCTCCACACGGGGCGGCACCACCGTGAGCGTCAGCGTCTCCGGGCGCGCGTCGGGCACCCCGCGCGGCAGCAACTCCAGTGTGTGCGTACCCAAGGTCTCCACCTTCACCGGGTGCGTCGTGGGAACTCCGTCGAGGCGGAAGTCCAGGGACTCGGCGCCCTCCACCACGAAGTCCAGCCGGGACGCCCCCTGGAGCCCCTGGGGCCCCACCACACCGCGCTCCGTCTTCACGCGCAGCACTTCCATCTGCCGCACGGTGGACACCTTGCCCACCAGACCCGCCGCGTCCACGGCGCGCACCCGCGCGTAGTACCGCCCAGCAGCCAGCGCACGGGCCACGGACTTCAGGGACTCCGGTGTCGCCCGCACCGTCTCTCCATGGACCCGGTCATTGAAGCGCTCGTCCCGCGCCAGCTCCACCCGGTACGATGCCGCGTTCTTCACGGGTGCCCACGCCAGCTCCTCGTCCACGCCCTTGTCGTCCAGCAGCAGCCGCACCGAGCGCGTGCCGCCCGCCCACTGGGGCGCCTCGGGCAGTGGGCGCGGCTTCTCGGGCAGCTTGCCCTTCTCCACCCGCGTCCCGTGGTCCTTCGGTACCTGGACGCTCTGGCCCTGCGCCGTCACCTCGGCCTGACCGTCGAAGACGGAGACGCGGCTCATCTGCTGCGCGTCCACGCCCACGTGGAGCTCCTTCGAGCGCGCGGCCACCGTGGCCGCCGGCATCTGCACGCCCAGGGGCTCACCCCGAAGCTGCGCGAGCGAGACGTTCAGCTCGCCCTGCAACAGCTCCACCGCGCCGGACTTCTTCACCTTGTCCGTCGCCTTGGCGACCTGCCCGTAGATGACGACGAGCGCGTTCTCATTCATCTGCAGCCGCGTCTCGTCGCGGAAGGTCACCTCGGCGCCGGCCTCGCGCAGCGTGTTGACGGAGTCCAACCGCCACAGGCCCTGGCCGGGGTTCGCCTGACGCCAGTCCACCTTCCCCGCCGGCCTGGCGTTGACCTCGGGCCGGATGAAGGTGAGGCGCGCGTCCGGGTCGCTCTTGATGCGCAGCACCGTGCCCGGCTTGAGCTGGTGCGGCGGCGCCCCCATCTTGTTGAACGCGTGCAGCTTCGCGGAGCCGACCGTCGTGTCGCCGAACACCTTGCGCGCCACGCTGCCGCACGTGTCTCCGGGCTGCACCACGTACACGTCATCCGCGGCCGCCTGGGCCCACGAGACGGTCGGAAGGCACAACACCAGGGCGAGCACGGCGGCGAAACCGCTAACGCTTGAGCTTCTGAGCACGCGACACCTTTCGAATCAGATCGATGGGATCCACCGGCAGGGGGACGAAGTCGAACAGCCCTCCCTCGAGGGCGCCCGTGACCAGCTCCCAGTCATCCGAGGGACCGCACAGCAAGACCGGTGGAGTCCCCGGGCGCGCGGCCAGGGCCCTTGCCTGAACGAGCGACTCCTGCCCGCCCGCGACGACGAGCAGGGCGCCGAAGCCCCCCAGCGGCTCCCCCGCCGAGGCCACCCGCGCCTGGAATCCACACGCGGAGAGCGACATCACCAGCGAGTTCTCCGTGGGACTTCCGCCCGAGGCCAACACACCCACGGGCAGCCCCCCTGCCACGGGCCGAGGCACGGGCACCTCGAGTTGCGCGGGCCCGAGCCCGAACCCCCGCTCCGTCTTCTTGCCCTCTCCGCGCTTCTTCGGGGCGGGCGCGCCCATCGGCTCGTCGAGCACGGCCAGCAACTCCTGGCGCAGCGTCGTCGCATCGGGCGGGCGCCGCTCGGGCAGCTTCTCCAGCGCCTTCATCACCACGGCCTCCAGGTGCTCGGGGAGCGAGAGGTCCGGCCGCGCCTCGCGCAGCGGTGGCACCGGCTTGTAGAGGTGCGAGGCGGACACCTCCGCCGAGGCCATCACCGGGAAGGGAGGCACTCCAGTGAGCAGCTCGTAGAGCACACACCCCAGCGAGTACAGGTCGCTGCGCCCGTCCAGCGGCAGCCCGCGCATCTGCTCGGGGGACATGAAGCCCGGCGTCCCCATGGCCATGCCCTCCTGGGTGAGGCGCGCCTGCTCCCCCCCGCCGATCGTGGCGAGGCCGAAGTCGAGCACCTTCACGCGCTCGCCGCGCGCGTGCGCCTCCAGGAAGAGGTTCGCGGGCTTGAGGTCGCGGTGGATGATGCCGAGCACGTGCGCGGCCTCCAGCACCTCCAGCACCTGCACGGCCAGCCCCACCGCGTGAGGCACCGGCAAGGCGCCCTCGCGTGCCAGCAGGGACTCCACGGTCTCGCCAGACACCAGCTCCATGGCGAGGAAGAGGAAGTCGGCGTCGAGCCCGTAGTCGTACACCTCCACGGAGCCCGGGTGGCGCAGCCGGGCGAGCACCTGGGCCTCTCGCTGAAAGCGCTCGGAGAAGCCGGGGGCGCTGGCGATGTGCGGGTGCATCACCTTGAGGGCGACGTGGCGGCCCAGGCCGAGCTGCTCCGCCACGTAGACCGCGCCCATGCCCCCCTGGCCGAGCGGGCGCAGGATGCGGAAGCGCTCGCCGAGGACCTGCCCCACCTGAAGCGTCAAACCGGCACCTCGTAGATGCGCGTGGCGGCGGTGCGGCCGTGCAGCTGGCGCTCGCCGGCGGGCACCAGGTCCAGGCCGCTCTCACCGATGCGCTCGCGCGTGGCCTCGCTGACGAGGATCTGCCCCGGCTGGGCCATGGACTCGAGCCGCGCGGCCACGTTCACCGTGTCACCGATGACGGTGTACTCCATGCGCTTCTCGCTGCCGACGTTGCCCGCCACCGCGGGGCCGGTGTGGACGCCGATGGCCAGTTGGATCTCGATGCCCCAGCGCTCGCGCCAGCGGCGGTTGCCCACTTCGAGCCAGCGGCGCAGATCCTCGGCCGCCTGCACGGCGCGCAGTGCGTCGTCCGGGTGCGACTGGGGCGAGCCCCATACCGCCATGATGCAGTCGCCGATGAACTTGTCGATGATGCCCCCGCGCCGCTGGATGATCTCCGTGGCGAAGGTGAACAGCTCGTTGAGCAGCGCGACGATGATCTCCGGGGGCTGGGACTCGGACAGCCTGGTGAAGCCCACCACGTCCGCGAAGAAGAGGGTGACCTCTCGGCGCTCGCCCCCGAGCCGCAGCTTGTCGGGGTTGGACACGACCAGATCCACCACGTCCGAAGACAGATAGCGGCTGAGGGCCGCGCGCACCTGTGTCTGGGCGACGAGCTCGCGCTCCTTGGCATCCAGCGTCACGGCCATGCTGTCGAAGGCGCGGCCCAGCGTCCCCAGCTCGTCCCCGCGCCGGGAGACGCGCGCGTCCACGCCCCGGAAGGTGCGCTCGGAGAGGGCCCGCGTGGCCGCCACCAGGGAGCGGATGGGCCGGGTGAGATGCCGGGCGAGGAACAGTCCATCCAGGAGCGCGACCAGCGCGGCCACCAGGAGCGCGGTGAGGATGGACTTGCGCATCTCCGACAGCGACGCGTACGCCTCGGCCTGGGGCTGCTGCACCGCCACGGCCCAGCCCCGCTCGGAGAGGGCCTCCAGCGAGCCGAGCATCTCCCGGGGGCCATCATGGAAGTCCGAGGTGGCGACCATGTCCGTGTTGAAGGACGAGTCCCCGCTCAGCGCCGTGAAGAGGCCGTACTTCGAGAAGTCCTCCCGAGCCGCCACCCGAGCGGGGTCCGCGTGCAGCACGAGCCGCCGCTCCCGATCCACGACGAACACGCCCTCGCGCGAGCCGAGGAACTTCTCGCCCAGCTCGCCCATGAGCGCGCACAGCTCGCCGAGCTTCACCTGGGTGCCGAGGATGCCGCGCACGGCGCCGTCCACGGCGGTGATGGGGAAGAAGACCTCGAGCACCGGGCCGCCCTGCGCGCCGACGCGCACGCCCCGGGTCACCAGGTGCCCCCCGTTGGCGAGCTCCTGGAGCAGCGCGGGCTCCAGGCGGGCGGGCACGTCCGGGTCCACCACCTCGTGCGCCTTGAGGGTCGTCACGCTCTGACCGCTCGGTGCGTACAGCGTGACGAAGTCGATGGTGGACAGGGCCCCCAGCCGCGTCCCGACGAGACCGATGCGCGTGGCGTCATCCCCCAGCCCGGGCGCGAAGAGGATCATCCCGATGCCATCGAGCTCGCGCTCGACGCGCAGCAGCTCACCGCGCACGGACCGCTGCACGTCTCCGACGATGGAGCGGTGCAGGTGGCGCACGACCTCCTGGAGGGCGTCCGCGTTGGTGTCCATCATCTTCCACCCGAGTCCCACCAGCGGCGGCAGGGCACAGGCCAGGATGATGAGGAACAGGCGGGTGAAGAGCGAGATGCCTTTCGGAGCCGCCGCGCCTTGCACCTCGGGAGGAGGAGTGGGCACCTCCGTGCCGCGCTCCGCGCTGCGAGTCTCCACTACGGGGACAGGGTTCGCTGCCATCGTGTGTAAGGGGGTTCCGCGGGGCTCGAGGAGACGTCGGACGAAGGCGCTTGATTTATCACTCTCCGTAGGTGCGGAGCGAACCTTCGACCCCCACGGGCCCTCGCCCGGTCCCTCTCCGAGGAGACACCCCGAGAGCGAGCGGCCGGGCCACCTCCTGGCCCCTCCACTTCGGGGGCACACCCGCCGGACGCGGTACACTCCACGCCCCCTTCCCCCTGGAGGCTCTCCGAATGCGCGTCGACAAAACTTCCCCTGCCCGCTGGTTGGCGGTGGCGCTGCTGCCCCTGCTGGCCGCCTGTGGCCCCACGGACCCCGGCGACGCCCTGCGCGTCCTCGGCGACTACCAGGATGGCCTCATCACCTATTATTGGGAGGGGAACGGCACGGGGAATTGCCTCTACGACGCCAGCCCGCAGGACCTGGACATCGCGGCGATCTGGATCGGTCAGTTCCAGGAGAGCGCGATCTGCGGCGCGTGCGCGGAGGTCGAAGGGCCGAACAGCACCTTGCGCGTGCGCATCGTGGACTCCTGCCCCGACTGCACCACGCCCGGCCACCTGGACCTCAGCCCGCAGGCGTTCGAGAAGCTCGCCCCCCTCGCGGAGGGCCGCGTGAAGGTGCGCTGGCGCATGGTGAGCTGCGACGTCCAGGGCCCGCTGCGCTACCGCTTCAAGGAGGGCAGCAGCCAGTACTGGACCGGCATCCAAGTGTTCAACCACCGCATCCCCGTGACGAAGCTCGAGTACTGGAAGAACAACGCCTGGGTGGCGGTGAAGCGCGAGAGCTACAACTACTTCGTCGAGCCCAAGGGCATGGGCGAAGGCCAGATCAAGGTGCGGGTGACGGCCATGGACGGGCAGACGCTGGAGGACACCCTGCCCGGGGCGGTAGGCGACAACAGCAAGATCTTCAATGGGGCCGCCCAGTTCAGGGCCAACTGAGCGGGAGCGGTAAGAAGCGGGCTCGGCGTGACTCCGAGCCCGCTTCAAAGCGTTCCGACTACAGGCGCTGGAGGGCGAAGTTCGAGCGGACCTTCATGCCGCCCATGCCACCCATGGACTGGTCGATGGTCTGGGTGCCCTCGATGCGGATGAGCCGGCCGGCGGCCACGTCGAAGCCACCGGTGACATCGACATCCACCTGCATGCCCATGTTCGAGCCGCCGCCCATGTTCATGCCACCGCCCATGTTCATGCCGCCCATGGCCTGACCCGGGCCCTGGTCACCGGACTCCGTGTCGGCGCCACCCATCGTCTCGCCCTGGGCCTCGGCGGGAGCCTCGGCCTTCTGGGCCACGACGGTGCGGAGCTGCGCGACATTGTCCTCCAGGGCGGCGAGGGTCGTCCTCATGGTGCCCATGGGGTTGGCCACCTCGTAGTTGCCACCTGGGGCGAGGTCGCCCTCGGGGAGCACCATCATCTCGAAGATCTCCTTCGGGAGGACGTCGACGGCGGGGTCCTCCTCCTTCACCTGCACCTCCTTGAGCGCCGGAGGGACCTTCTTCGCGTCCATGGCGAGGGAGACGGAGCCGGTCTTCGGGTCCACCGCGGCCACCACGCTCACCTGCGTGTCACCCGCGGTCATCGTGGCGCTGGAGCCCGTGGGGCCCGCCTTCACGTCGTGCACGCCCACCACGGTGCGGCCTTCCTGCAGGTAGACGGTCACCATCCGGAAGAACTTCGCATGGCCCTTGCGGTCCACCTCGGCCTTCACCTTCTTGGCGGCGGCGGGAATCTTATCGAGGGCGGTGACGCGCTTGTCGCCGCTGATCAGGGCCATCTTCTCCAGGGTCAGCTCCACCTCGGCGGTGCCGTCCGGCCGCACCGCGAGCACCTTCTGGCTGAAGGTGGACTGAACCTTCATGCGCATGTTCATGCCGGCGGCGCCCATGTCCATGCCGGGCATCTGCATCTGCATGCCGCCCATGTTGGCGCCCATGCCGGGCGACTTCATCTCGACGGTGGTGTCATCCTCGTACTGGAAGCGGTGAACGTCGCCCTTCTTCCACTTGTAGTTCAGCTCCACGGCGGAAGCGGAGCCGGAGGCGAGCAGGGCCAGGACGGCGGCGAGACGACGAGAACCATGACGCATGAGGAATCCCCCTCCCTGGGGATGACGGCGAGCCAGGTGCCCGCCGCCGCATTTGGGACTGCAAGGTATGGCGCTCCGGACGACGCGTCGCCGGAAATATTCCGCGCGCTGGCCTAGACTGGGACCGTGACGGACGCGACCGACACCCTCCTCGACGGCACCCACACCGTGCTCACCCCCGAGTACGTGGAGTTCCGCTTCACGCTCGCGGGCCTCTACTCGCGCTTCCTCGCGTTGCTGCTGGACACATTCGTCGTCCTCACCCTCACGAGGACGGTGCTCCAAGTGGTCCAGTTCGTGATGCTCGTCTTCCCCGGCTACGGCAGCGCGCTGGCCATCGTCGTCTACTTCCTGGTGGACTGGGGCTACGGCATCACCCTGGAGACGGCCTGGAGCGGGCAGACGGTGGGCAAGCGGGTGATGGGCCTGCGCGTCATCCAGCAGAGCGGCGTGCGCATCGGCTTCTACCACGCGGCGCTGCGCAACCTGGCGCGGCCGGTGGACAAGCTGCCCCTGCTCTACATGGTGGGCGGGGTGACGGCGTTGCTGTCCGGCTCACACCAGCGGTTGGGGGACATGCTCGCCGGCACCATCGTGGTGCGCGAGCGCCGCCTCAAGGCGCCCTCGGCCCTCGGCGCCGCGGCCGGCGAGGGGCTGCTGGCGGATCCACTCTTCGTCTCGCGGGTGAAGCGGTTGAGCGCCGAGGCCCGGGAACTGGTGCTCACCGCGGCGCTGCGGCGCGAGGAGCTGCGGATGGAGGCCCGCCTGCGCCTCTTCTCCGCACTGGGCACGAGGCTGCAGGAGCTGCTGGACATGGAGAAGCCGGCCCACCTCTCGGACGAGAAGTGGACCCTGCTGGTGGCCGCGGCCCTGCTGCCCTCCCCCGACGCGAGGGCCGGCGGCCGGGCGCGCGCGGTGGCCTAGAAGTAGACGGCCGTGCCCGCCGAGAGGATGAGCGAGGTCTGCACCGCCTCCTCCAGCGACAGGTAGGCGTTGTACTGCGCCCGCGCCCCGATGCTGATGGAGTCCGACACGAAGAAGTCGACGCCCGCGTTGGGCCCCACGCCCACGAAGTTCGAGTCCCCCTGCGGCTTGAAGATGTGCAGGTAGCTCAGGTCCGCGCCCAC
>NZ_DASVSO010000533.1:0-4854 GCF_036388035.1 Archangium sp. | reverse complement strand
CTGCCCCTTCTTGGTGCCCTTGTCCGGCGTCTGCGTGGTGCCGGTGCTCCCCGTGCCCGCGGTGCCCGTGTCCGGGGTGCCCGCGCCGGCGCCCGTGCCCATCGTGCCGGTGCCCGTGCTCCCCGTGCTCGGGGTGCCGGTGCCCGTGGTGCCCGCGCCAGCGCCCGTGCCCGGGGCCGTCCCCGTGGTGCCGCCCGTCCCCGGGGCCGTACCCGTGCCCGTGGTGCCGCCCGTGCCCGTCCCCGTGGCCGTGCCCGAACCCTTGCTGCCCGTCCCCGTGCCCGCGGTGTTACCCGGGCCCGCGGTGCCACCCGTGCCGGTGCCACTGGTACCGGAGCCACCCGCACCGCTGTCATCCTGGATGAGGCCCTCGTCGAGGACCTCGTCGCCGGCGCCGCCCGTGCCCTGGTTCTCCGGGTTCAGCGTGCCCGTGCCCCCGAAATCATCGGTCGTGCCGCCCGTGCCGAGGTCGCCCGCGCCCCCGATGTCGTCATCGGTCATGCTGCCCGTGTCCGTGGGCTCACTGCCCACGTCGCCGGTGCCACCCGTGCCCCCCGTACTTCCCGGGTTCGTACTGCCGGGCGTCGTACCTCCCTGGTTCGTCCCCCCCGTGTCGGTGGTACCTGCCCCCTGCGTGGACTCGGTGGGCTCACCGCGCTCCGCCGCCGAGTTCGACTTGCACGCGGTGCCCAGCGCCATGGCCCCCGCGATGAGGCCCGCCAGAATCAGCTTCGTCCGAGTCATGATGTGACTCCCTGTGTGGGTTGAGGTTCGCTGGCCGGGAACGTGGTCAGCCGGTGTCCCCTCGGCAGGGAGGGCCCTCCTGGCTGGCCGCTCATCAGCGTGGCCCCCCACGCCCTCTTGCCGAGTCCCGAGTGTCGCTCCGGCGTCGCACCGCCCCGCTCCTCCTGACGCATCGCGACAGGCCGAAACCTCGAGCTTTTCGCGGACCCCTTCTGGACTGAAAATCCTTCAGCGCTATAATTTTATGCCAAGTATGAAAGAATCAGCCCCGATTTCCTTGGATGATTCCCTCTGGCCGCTGGTCATCGTTCGGTTCGTGGGCACCCCCCCCCTGCGCGACTTCGAGGCGTACCTGGAGAAGAGCCTCGAGATTCTTCGCCGGGGCCAACCCCACCTCCTCCTGGTGGACGTGGACAGGTCGCGGGAGGACGGCACGCCGCCCCTCGAGCACCGCCAGCTCCTGGCGAACTGGCTGGCACGGCACGAGGAGCGCATCCGCCAGACGGTGCTCGGCGTGGCCTACGCCACGGACTCGGCCCTGGTCCGGCTGGCCCTCAGCCTCCTCTTCCACCTCAAGGCGCCGGCCTCCCCGTACGTCGTGGCCCCCAACCTGGAGCTGGGCGCGGCGTGGGCAGCGTGCCGCCTGAGCGAGGCGGGCCTGTACGCGGACGCCGAGCACATCCGCCTCCACTTCGGGCTGCTGCGCCCTCGGCGCCACGCCTGAAGTCCACTCCTCAACAGTTCCTCACACCCCGCGTATGGACCGGATGCGCCGCCCCGAGGACCCGGTTGTCCGAAACCATGCCTTTCCCGAACAACCTCCTATACTGCGCCCAAGGGGGTTCTCCACCACATGAGCAGCAAGCGCATCCTCGGGATGATTCTCGCGGGGGGTCAGGGCACGCGCCTGGCTCCTCTGACTTCCAGGCGATCCAAACCCGCCGTCCCCTTCGGGTCGAAGTTCCGCATCATCGACTTCGCCCTGAGCAACTTCCTCAACTCGGGCGTCTACTCCATCTACGTCCTGACGCAGTTCAAGGCGCAGTCGCTCACCGAGCACATCCAGCGGGGCTGGCGCTTTGGCTCGGGCCTGCTCGCCGACTACTTCATCACCCTGGCGCCCGCGCAGATGTACCTCTACGAGGAGCTGGGCAACGTCTGGTACCGGGGCACCGCCGACGCCATCTACCAGAACCTCCACCTGGTGGAGAACTACCGCGCCGACAACGTGGCCATCTTCTCGGGTGACCACATCTACAAGATGAACGTGGCGCACATGCTGGAGCAGCACGAGGCCCAGCGCGCCGACATCACCATCGCCGCCTACCCCACGGCGCTGGCCGAGGCCTCGCGCTTCGGCGTCATGCAGGTGGACGAGCGCGGCCGCGTCATCGAGTTCCAGGAGAAGCCCAAGGAGCCCAAGGCGATGCCGGGCAAGCCGGGCATGGCCCTGTGCAGCATGGGCAACTACATCTTCAGCCGCCGGGTGCTCAGCGAGCTGTTGGAGGTGGACTCGCGCACCGAGGGCTCGCAGCACGACTTCGGCAAGGACGTGCTGCCGCGGGCGCTGCGCGACGGCTACCACATCCACGCGTACGACTTTCAGACCAACCCCATCCCCGGCCAGACGCGGCCCAACACCTACTGGCGGGACGTGGGCACGCTGGAGGCCTACCACGAGGCCAGCATGGACCTCGTCTCCATCAACCCCGAGTTCGACGTCTTCAACCCGGACTGGCCGCTGCGCACCGCCGTCGAGTACAGCCCGCCGGCCAAGTTCGTCCACGAGTCGGGCGAGCGCGTGGGCCGCGCGCTCAACTCCATGCTGGCCGGCGGCTGCATCATCTCGGGCGGCACGGTGCGCGAGAGCATCCTCTTCCGCCGGGTGCGGGTGAACTCCTACTCGCAGGTGACGCGCTCGGTCCTCTTCGACGAGGTGGACATCGGCCGGCACGCCCAGGTGAAGAACGCCATCATCGACAAGGGCGTGCGCGTGCCGCCCAACGCGAGGATTGGCTTCGACCTGGCGGCGGACAAGGCGCGCGGCTTCACCGTCACCGACAACGGCATCGTCGTGGTGCCCAAGGGCTACCGCTTCGAGTGAGGCCTACGACCCCGCACGGGCTGGAGGTGCCTCACGGCATGTCCGGCCCGTCAGGGTCCTGGCCTCGGATGGAATCGTCCGGGAGCCAAACCGGCCGTCGCCCTACCGCTGCTCTCCCTTTGACGCGCCGGGAGAACCCCCCTAGCGTGCAGGCGTGCCGAACGGTTGGGCCGAGTTCTTGGAGCGGGTCACGCAGCTGGAGTTGAACCAGGCAGACCCCCATGCCATCTGGTCGGAGTTTCTCCAGTTGGGCCAGACATCGCCTCACGCGCAGGGCATTCAACTGCTCGCGGAAGCCGTGCAGAAGATCCCCATGGACGACCGGATGTCCGTCGCCCTCGTGGTGACCTCACTGCTCGCTCCTTTCGAGTGGCCTCCGGAGTGGGAGCAACACCGGCTTCCACTTGTGGAAGCGCTGGACTCCTTGGTGCGCGCCATGGATCCGGCTCAACCCGATTCCCTGCCCGCTCTGCTGCCACTGGGGCCTAACGACAAGTCCCACCACGCAAACGGCCGCTTTATGCTCGTGAGCGCCGCCGCACTCATACGCTCTCCCTGCCGACGGGATCAACTGCGCGTCGGAGCCGGTCTGTGCACCCTCGGCTATTATTCCTGTCTGTCGGTCTACCGTCGTGTGATCACCAAGCTCGCAGAGGAGACTCAGGCAGGCCCGCTTCTGGAAGCCCGAATGAAGCTCGCTGCTTCTTTGGATCGATACGCCCAGGCCGCGCGTGCTCTCAACTCGGCTGTAGGGGAAGCTCTTTTCGAGAAGCTAGACGAACGGCTGGAGATGCCGGGGACTTGATGCAACTGCTCCATCTGAAGCTCGAGAACCTCCGCGCCATCCAGCACCTGGACCTCGACCTGTCGGTGGCTCCCGGAGAGCCACGCCGCCGGTTGGTTCTCCTCGGGGCCAATGGCGCCGGGAAGTCCACGGTACTCGATGCGCTGGCCCACGCATTCCAAGCCGTGGGGTCGGATACGAAGGACCTTGGTGCCGCGGAGCTGACCGCGGGGGATGTCCGCAACGTGGAGGAGCCCCAGCGAGAACTCGATGCGCCACCACGCCGAGGGACCATCGAGCTTCAGGCCTGGCTGTCTCCCGAGGAGCGGCGCGCCATCGCGCCCTACTACTCAGCGGCTCCCTCAAATGGCGCCCTGCGCTTCACCATCGGAGGAGGGCGGCTGAGCGAAGCCCTGAGGGCCACGGGTGTGCGGACCGGCAACATGTTCGAGGACGCCGCCCATGCGGCGCTCGTGGAAGCCCGTCCCCCCTGTGTGCTGCTGCCAGCGGACCGGGGGGTGCTCGAGCCTCGCGAGGATGTGATGCTCAAGGAGGTCGCGGACTTCAACCCCCGCCGCGGCTGCCTCTCCCGCAGCCGGGAGCGCTTCGCCAGCCTCGCCGCACGCCTGGCCCTGGCTTTCGCCGGTGACAAGCGCCTGGACCCGGACCGCAACGTCAGCAGAATGTGGAAGGTCCTGGAGAAGTACTTCCCGGAGATGCCTCGTCCCGTGGGCATCGAGGGTTTGACCTTGCGGTTCATGACTCAAGATGGAGCGCTCGTCGCGCTCGGGGCCTTGAGCGAGGGACAGCGCGCATTGCTGCTGATGTTCGGCGAGATCGCCCTGCGCGCACCGCAGCACGGGGTGGTGCTCATCGACGAGGTGGAGCAGCACCTGCATCCCCGCTGGCAGCGGATCATCCCCGAGGCGCTGGCCGCCCTGGTGCCGACGGCCCAGTTCATCCTGACGACCCAATCTCCCTACCTGGCCGCTTCCGTGCCAGATGATCGACTCGAGCTGGGTGACTGGAAGAGCCATGGCGAATGAGCCCCTCCGCCCGGGGGGCCGTCCGGGCCTCCTCGAGACCTTGGAGGACGATTTCCACGTGCCGCTCGTCCCCTCCATCGGGCGCGTGGAGGCCCTGGCGCAAGTCCGCGCAGCCGCCGAGGCCCTGAAGTTGGGCGCAGTGAGTGTCGCGCTCTCGGACCAGCCGGTCGCGCGCG
>NZ_DASVSO010000532.1:0-7613 GCF_036388035.1 Archangium sp. | reverse complement strand
CCTTGGGGGGGGAGGAGCCACGCCCAGTCTACAGAGGAAGAACCGAGCCCCGGCTACAACCGAATCAGCTGCGCCCCATAGTGGACATTCGCGCCCACCGCGGCCACCAACACCAGGTCCCCGCTTCCCAGTCGCACCCGGCCCGCCTCCAGATCCTCGGCCAGGAGGATGAGCTTCCCGGCCGCGGAGGTGTTGCCGTAGCGGTCCACGTTGAGGGCCACGCGCTCGCGGGGCAGGCCCGCCTTCGCGATGAAGTGCTCCATCAATCGCTTGTTGGGCTGGTGGAAGTAGTAGCGCTTGACCTCGGAGCGCAGCTCGGGCCGCTCGGCGAGCACCGCCTCGATGCACTGGCGCATGTAGACGGAGTAGCTCTGCGCCACCCGCAGCCCGTCCACCACGAAGGCCAGGTCCGCCGGCCGCGTCCGCCCCTGGTACGGCAGCCGCATCATTCCTCCGCCCCGGCGGATCACCAGCTCCGCGTGGGCGTTGCCGGACATGCTCGCCAGGATGCCCTCTCCCTCCTTGCCGTCCGCGCGCAGCACCACCGCGCCCGCTCCATCCCCGAACACATAGGCGGAGAGGTAGGCGTTGAGCGTCTTGCGCCCCGGGGCCGGGGTGATCTCATCGGTGTAGACGTCCGGGTGGAGCTGCGGCGAGAGCAGCGAGGAGGCCACCACCGCCACCGTCTTGAAGCGGCCGCCCTGCATCATCTTGCTCGCCATGTCGAGGATGTAAGGGGTGCCACCACAGCCATCGTCGATCACCAGCGCGAAGGTGTCGGCGCGGCAGCCCAGCCGCTGGTGCAGCACCATGGCGTCGTGGTTGAAGTTCAGCTCGTCCGGCGAGCAGGTGACGAGGAAGAGCGCGTCCAGCTCCCGGGCGTCCACGCCCGACTGTGTCAGCGCCCGGCGCAGGGCGACCTCGCACATGTCGGTGTTGGAAGCCGGGTAGACGGGGCGATCATTCTCGGGCGGCGCGATGGCCCGGCCCTGCGCGTCGATGTCCCACAGGTAGCGCCGCTCGCGGATGCCCGTCTTCTCGAGGATGCGCTCGGCGGACCAGCCTGGAAAGGCCGCGGCGAGGCGCGCGTTGCTGATGGCCCGGGAGGGCACGAAAGCGCCGGCGCCTATAACGCGCACAGTGTTCATGTTGAATGTCCGCTCAGAGGTGGGTTCACCTGGTGCACAAGGCACAACCCCGAGGTGACCGGAAGCCGTCACGCCACAGGAGCCTCTGAAATTATAGGGTCTTCGAGCGGATGGGAACTTCATCCCCGCGCGGGGAGCCCCCGGTTGCCGGACGCTGGCGGCGAATCGAAGTAGCGCTGCCGGTCGTAACCGTTGTTCCTGGAATAAAACAGTCAACTCCTACGGGTTCAGCAGTCCACGGGATAGGTCACCCGCACGTGGGAGCCTGGTGCCGGCACCGCGCCCTTCTGGAAGAGGATGGAGTGGGTGGCCCCGTCATAGGTCCACCCGGTCTTCACCTCGACGCCATCCACCCGAACCTCGATGCGCGAGGTGTCCAAGGGCCTCTCGGAGAGCGGGAAGCCGCGGGTGGAGGCGGAGATTCTCTCCGCGGTCCGCTTCAGTGAGTCGGCCCAGTGGGGCGTGCAGATGCTCTCCACCACGCCGCCCGTGGCCTCGGCGAGCTGGATGTAGCGGTGGCCGGAGCTGCTGGCCTTGGGACAGGAGCCCAGGTCCTTGGGCCCGGCGATGGCGGAGAAGACGACCTTCGAGGCGTCTCCGCCCTTCAGCCCCTCGAGGAACGTCTCGTAGAAGGACACCGGCTGGGGCGAGAAGTCCTCCTCGTCGGTGACGACGATGACGGCCAGGCTGGCGTCCTGGCGCAGGAAGTGGGCGTTGCCGTCATGGGCCAGCGGGGTGCGCGGGTCGTCCTCGTTGAAGACGAGCGGCTCGGAGAGGGCGCGGTACATGGCCTCCAGACCCATCTCGTTCCAGTGACACACGCCGACGCGCGTGTTGTACGCGAAGACGGACGCGGCCGACGGCGTGGAGGGGGTGATGATGCGCGGCGAGGAGCCATCCACGGGGAAGAAGCGCCCGTTCTCACCCCCCTCGGCACCACCCGGGCACACCGCCCAGCCACCCGAGGAGCGCTCGACGCCGGTGGTGGTGACGGCGATGTGGTAGTCCACGCCCTCCAGGCTCATGGGCGAGAGGAAGGCCGCGAAGTTCTCTCCCAGGAGCTGCTGCTCGTCCTGCATCGAGCCCGAGTTGTCCACCACGAAGAGCACGTCCACCTGGGTCTTGGTGGAACGGATGAACTCGTCGGTCTGCTCGTTCTTCAGTACGCCCCTGCCCAGCACCCCCACCGTATAGGGCGAGCCCGTGCCCAGATCGAACCGGAACGCGGCCGTGTCATCCCCGTCGCTCCGCGGCTCGTACGTCACCTGGATGCGCGTCTCGCTGTTGGGGCCGAGCACCGCCGGGAAGAGGAGACCGTGCGTCAGCTTGAAGTCGCTCAGGTCGCCCTCGAGGCCCATCCCCGTCAGCGTCGTGGGCCCGGGGCACTTGTTGTGGACGACCAGCTCGCGGCTCTTCGGGCCGCAGGCGAGCCGCGTGACGCCGAAGTCCAGGTGAGTGGGTTGCACGGAGAAGCAGCCCCGCACGCCCCGACCGCGCAGCGGTATCAGCACATGGCCGTTGGACGGGTGGTTGACCCTGCCCTCGGCCAGGCCGGAGAATTCGCCCTCGGCGCTCGGCTTGAAGCGCACGAGCAGCGCGGCCCGCTGCCCCGGCGCGAGCACGGTGTTGCCCGGCTCGTCCGCGGCGAAGGTCGCATCCGAGCCCTCCACGAGCTGCATCCCCGCCAGGTAGCACTCGGTGGCGCCGATGTTGCGCACCGCCGCGCTGAGCGTCACCTCGGCGTCCACCGGCACGCTGCCAAAGTCCACCGTGGCCGGCTCGACATTGTACTGGCAGGGCGAGAACACCTTGCCCGTGCCCGTCACCCGCACCTCCTCGGTGAAGGAGCTGTGCCCGTTGTGGAGCTGGAGGGTGAGCCCGGCCTCGCTCGCGCCGCTGGTACGAGGCTGGAAGGTGACGGGGACCGAGGCGGAGAGGCCCGCGGGGATGGAGAGGCTGGCGGGCGCGTGCGTCAGGAGGAAGTCTCCGCCGCTCCGGGGCGTGAGCGTCGGGCCGCTCAGCAGCACGTGGGTGCGGCAGCGGTTGAGGAGCCGGACTTCCCGGGTGACGCTCATGCCCTCGGCGACGAGGCCGAAGTCGAGCGCGCGGGTCTGGGGCTCCACGCACGCGGCGCCGCCCTCTCCCGCGAGCGGCACCTGGAGCCCCGGCTGCGTGGTGCCCACGGGACGCGCGTCGAGCTCCAACCGCGCCTCGTGCACGGGTCCGCGGGTGGTGGGGGAGAAGCCCAGCTTCAGCTCCATCACCTCGCCAGGAGCGAGCCGTCCGTCCGGAAGCGTGGGTTCCTTCACCACGAAGAAGGCGCCGCTCGCGTTGTCCAGCAGCTTCACCCCGCCGTACGCGAGGGGCTTGGAGCCCAGGTTGCGCACGGTGAAGCTCGCCTCGGCGAAGTTCCCCCGTTCCACGCGCCCGAAGTCCACCCGCGACGGCGTCACCTCCAGCCACGAGGCGATTGCCTGGCCCGAGAGGGGGACGTCCAGGGGCTCGCAGCCGGGACACACCGAGATGCGCGCGAGGGCCTGGGCCGCTCCCAGGCGCTTGGGCTCGAAGAACACGGGCAGCGCGCGCACCTCACCCGGGCTCAAGACCCGCGGCGCACTCGCCTCGCTGGAGGAGAACTGGTCCGCGTCGGCCCCGGCGAACTCCAGGCGCACCCGGCTGTCCGTCCCCATCAGGTTGTGCACCAGGAGGGTGCCTTCTCGCACCTCGCCCAGGGCCTGGGTACCGAAGTCGATGGAGGCCGTCCTCACCTCCAGCAGGGGCCTCACGCCCTGGCCACTCACCTTCACCCGGAGCACGCCCTCGGGGCCCACGTTGCTGGCGTCGGTGCGTACCTCCAGCTCGACCCGCACCGGGCCCTCCACGTCTGGCGTGAAGCGCACCTCCAGGTTGCGCGTGGCACCGGCTTCCAGCGTGAAGGGCTCGAAGGAGGGTACTTCCAGGCTGGACGCGGTGGCTGTCGCCCCGTGAATGGTGAGGGGCTCGCCCCCTTCATTGACGAGGAAGACCTTCTCCACCCGGGCCACACCGATCGGCGAGGGATTGAACTCCAGGTCCCGAGGCAGGACGCTCAACTTCGAGGGTTCCCGCGCCTCGCAGCCCACCGCGACGACGGTCAACAGACACACGGCGACGGACGCCCAGCGCAGTTCAGCCATTGCACTCCCCCAGGGTGGCGCACGGAACGTGCAATCCCGACTCCACTCTGGGTAAACCCTGCCTCACCGAGGCGAAGGTCTCGGAGTTGCTGGGAAAAGAAGGGGCTCCGGTGCGGAAGCCGTGTGCCCACCGGCGGCGCTCACCGGAAGAAACTTCCGGAGCGTCCGCCCGGTGACGGGAAGAAATGTCCGGACTCGGGGCGTGGAGCCAGCCCTATGGAGTGGTCCGGCAGCCGCAGCCGCAGTCATTGAAGAACGCCGTGGAGCCCTCGGGGCAGATGAAGAGGATGGCGGGGCACTCCGCGGGATCCCGGGAGACGTAGGTGTAGCCGGGCTCATGGCCGCAGGGGGGCTTCTTCTCCGCCTCGTCGGTGTGCTGCTCGATGGACGCCAGTGGGGGCTCCTCGGTGGGGCCGCAGGCCATGCCGAAGAGGGACGCACCGACGACGAGGACACTCCACGAGATCATCCGAATGGACATGAGACACCCCTCCGTTGCTTTCGAGGCAACCCCTCGTTGCCTTCGGGGAGGAGGGATGGGGCTCGGTGGAATGATCCGGAAGCGGAGGGCCGGGCAGCAGGAGCGCCTGAGCGCCTGCCAGAAGGGCGCCTCGAGGGTTTCCGAAGCGACCTTCATCCCGTCCGCGAGGGTGAGGGCCTGTTGAAAAGGCCCTCAGCGGGTGGCCGTATACGACTTGTCCTTCTCCAGCGTGAGGCCCAGGCCCTGCTCGGTGGTGAAGCGGACGGGGAACGTCACCCACGTCCTTCCATCGATCGGCCTTCTCACCTCGAAGTGGAGGTGTGGGCCTTTCGAGAAACCGGTGTTGCCGGAGAGGCCGAGCAACTGCCCGGCGGCGATGGACTGCCCCTCCTGGACCACGGCCCCTCCTGGCTTGAGGTGACCGTAGTACCCGAGGGTCCCGTCAGGGTGGCGGACGAGCACGCGGTTGGCCTTGTCCTGCTCCCGGTAGCTCGCGTCGGTGCCGGCCGTCGTGAAGGTCTGGACCACCTGGACGACGACTCCCTGCCGAGCCGCGTGCACGGGCGAGCCCTCGGGGAGATCGAAATCCACCGAGTACCGGCTCGAGCCGCTGTGGCTGAACTCTCCATCATACCCCTGAAGCACCCGGACCGGACGACCCGAGGCCATCGGCAACTGGTAGAGGACCGAGTCATCGTGCATCGCCCGGGGGTTGCCCCAGTTCCAGCTGTAGCGGACGTTCTTGTATCTCCAGGCCAGCTCGCGCCGGTGGTGCGTGAGCTTCACGAGCGTCCGGGTCTGGGGGCCGTCGAACACCGCCGTGACGGGGAGCGGGGTCGACAGCTCCACGTTCTCCACCTCCGCATCCAGGGTGAGCGTGAGCTCGGCGCGGGCCTTCGTGCGGATGGAGATCGAGGCCGTCTCCGTATCCGGCTGCTCGATGATGAGGCACACCACCCCATCCTCCGAGCAGGTCTCGCCGCGGTAGGGCAGGGGCTGGGCGCCCGCGACGCCACAGGCCAGCACCATCACCAGTGCCACGGTACAGCCGGTCAGCTCGCTGCGACTCATTCGGAGGGCCCTCCCATGTACGGCTCGCGAATCTAGCAGCGCGGAGTTCTTTTCGGAGCACGGCAACCCGGCTAGAAGGGGGCCGGGCATGATCAAGTACGATCCGCATCATTGGTGGCGACACCTCCTCAAGCTCCGGGGCGGCCTGCTCCAGGAGATCTTCGGGCGACTCGGAGTGTTCTCGCTCTGGTCCATCGGGCTGACCTGGTTCCACCTGCACGTCCACAAGATCGACGTGCCGGTCACCGGGCACACGCTGGTCGGCACCGCGCTCAGCTTGCTGCTCGTGTTCCGCACCAACTCCTCCTACGACCGGTTCTGGGAGGGGAGGAAGCTGTGGGGAGGCGTCGTCAACGAGACGCGCAACCTCCTGCGCGCGGCGGCGATGAACATCCCCTCGCTCGAGCTGCTGCGCCGGTTGGCGGCCTGGACGGCGGTGTACCCGTACGCGCTGACGCGAGTCCTGCGGGGCGCTGGGGAGCTCGGACCCGCCGCGGCCCTGCTGCCCCAGGCGGAGGTTGAGCGCGTGCTGGCCGCGGGCAACGCCGGGGTCGCCGTGGCGCTGCGCATGTCCTCGGTCCTCGCCGAGGCCCGGCAACGCGGGCTCATCTCCGACTACGTGCAGATGCAGATCGACCAGAACGTCCAGCAGCTCATCGACTACCAGGGCGGGTGCGAGCGCATCGTCCGGACGCCGCTTCCATTCGCGTACATGCTGCACCTGCGGCGCACGCTCATCCTCTTCATCCTCAGCCTGCCGTTCGCCCTCGTGGAGTCCTTCGGCTGGGCGTCGGTGGCCGTCGTGGTGATCATCGCCTACACCTTCCTGGGCATCGAGGAGATTGGCGTGGAGATCGAGGAGCCCTTCGGCACGGAGGACAATGATCTGCCGCTCGAGGAGATCTCCGCGAACATCGCCCGGACCCTCAATGAGATGGTGCCCTGGATGGGGGCGGCCATCGACAGTCCCACGTTGACTTACCCCGGGGCCGTTCTCACGAAGGGGTCCCCCCTGGAGCAGGAGCCTTCTGAATGAGCCCGTCCCGAAGTGAGCGCCTGTTCGATCTCAAGTGGAAGGATCGCTCCCGAGGGGGCGCCTCGAGCGTCTCCGAGTTCGCCCCGGAGTGGGTGGCCGAGCAGAACCGGTCGGTCTGGGTCATCGACGTGAGGGATCGCGAGGAGCTCGTGGGGCCGCTGGGGCACATCCCGGGCTCGACGTGGGTCCCCCTCGAGCGCATCGCGGAGATCGCCTCGAAGCTGGGCCGTGAGGTGCCGGTCGTCCTCGTCTCCCGCTCGGGGGACAGGGCCGGACGCGCGGCGTCCTATCTCAAGGCCCTGGGGATGAAGTACGTCGCGAGCATGGCGGGCGGCATGCTGGCCTGGAAGGCCGCGGGCTTCTCGACGAGCCGGGACGAGCGCATCTTCGAGCGGAAGTTCGCCCCCGAATCCCTCGTCGGGGAGGAGCCGCCCAGCGCCCTCACCCCGGAGCGGATCGAGAAGCACGTCGGAGATCCCAGCCAGGTGCGGTGGGTCCGGCTGGCGGCCCTGCTCGTCAGTGGCAAGCGCTCGTGCGTGGACGGTCGCGACGATCAGGGCGTGATTGGAACGCCGGGGGGTGACGCGGGGGAGCTCGTCCTCGCCCTGAGCGCGATCGAGGCCGTCACCGGACAGCACATCCCGGAGGCGGCGATTCCGCAGCTCCTGCTGCGCGAGCTGGATACGTTCGGGCGCTTCTAC
>NZ_DASVSO010000531.1:0-14320 GCF_036388035.1 Archangium sp. | reverse complement strand
CCGCGTCCGCCACCGCGCGCTCCAGGTACAGGCCCATCAGCCGCAGCGCCTCGCGGCAGCCGAGGTCGCTCCACGGGTTGGCGCCCTGGCTCATGGGCCGCAGGCTCGGCCGCGCCGGGGCGGGACGGCGCACGTACGGCCGCGCGGTATAGGACTCCAGCGCGTGGGACAGCACGTCCAGGCCGCTGGCGGCCACCACCTCGCCGGGCAGGGTGGCGGTGCAGTCCGGGTCGATGAGCGCCTCGGTGGGCCGCAGCGCCGGCGAGGCGATGCCCGTCTTCGCGTGCAGGGAGAGCAGGTCGAAGATGGTGATGCCGGTGACCTCGCTGCCCGTGCCCGAGGTGGTGGGGCAGGCGATGTGCGGCTTGAGCGGGCCGGGCACCGGGCGCCCCTGGCCCACCGGCGCGTTGACGTAGGCCAGGAAGTCCGCCGGGTGCGTGGCGTAGAGGTTGGCCGCCTTGCACGTGTCGATGACCGAGCCGCCGCCCAGCGAGATGTAGCCATCCGGCCGGACCTCCGAGGCGAAGCGCGCTGCCTCCAGGAAGGACTGGTCGGTGGGCTCGACATGGACGTCGGTGGAGACGACGACGTCCAGCCCGGCGGCGCTCAAGGACTGGCGCACCTTCTCGAAGTGCGGCAGCTGGGCCACGCGCTCGTCCGAGAAGAGGGCCACGCGCTTCATCCCGAGCGCCCGGGCCCTGTCCCCCACCTCTGCCAGACAGCCGCGGCCGAAGGTGATGCGCGAGGTGTCCACGGTGAAGGCGGTGTCGCAGCCCTCTCCGACGGGGTGGTAGTGGCAGCAGCCCATCGACTTCCTCCTGTGAAGTGGCCGCCGCACGGTACGGCGGATGGACCGCGGGGGTCTGCTCAGTGTCCCAGGCTCGTCGCCTGCTGCGGTGGAGCGTCACCTGGTGCGGGCGGGGGCGGCGGCTCGGTGCCGCTCGCCGGTGCCATGTCGCGCGAGCGCTCGGGCGGTGGCTTCTCCCGCTGCGAGGGGTGCTCGGCGGTGACCTCCTCGACGGTGCGCGGCGGCGGGACGTAGGCGGCCGGGGAGAACTCGCTCGCCCGGTACGGCTTCGTCTGGTGCGCCTCCTCGAGCGTGACGCCCGGGTCGTAGGCGCTGGAGTTCTCGTGGTCGCGGCTCAGCAGCACCTGCCGCACCCGGTACGGGCCGTCGACGCCCGCGTCGTGCAGCACCTTGCCGAACACCTCCAGCGTCATCGTGCGCCGGCCCGCGCCCAGCTTCTGCGTCTGTTTCACCCACGCGAGGGGCTCCAGCTGCGGCCCGAACACCTGCGCCATCAGCGTGAAGAGGCCCGGCTCCTCCACCTCCAGCTCCGGCTCCAGCACGAGGCTCCCGTTGCGCAGCGAGTCGCTCCACCGGCCCGTCAGCTTCGCGCGAGGGCCCACCGTGTAGAGGAGCACGGCGGGAATCGTCCGCGTCCCCACGCTGGGCACGTCCACGCTGCCCTCGACGAGCACATGGCCGAGGAGCTGCTTCTTCTGCTCGCGGTTCGGCTGGAGCGTGGCCGTGTACCGCAGGTCTCCCGCCTGCTCGTCCGCGCCCTTGCCGTCGTCCTTCACCGGCACGTCGATCCACGGCCGCGTCTCGTCCTCCAGCGCCCGCACCCGCACGCGCGGGTGGGTCAGCGGCTGGCGATTGCCCTGCCGGTCGGTGATCTCCAGCAGCAGCGCGATGGGCATGGGCGCCACCACGTTGTAGCGCTGCGGCAGGATGCGCAGCTGGTACTGCTGCGACTCGTCCACCGGGACGGCCTCCCAGTCCGTGGTGCCCGGGAAGAACTCCTCGGCGAGCGCCTGCGTCGTGGGCGGCAGCTCGATGGGAGGCGCGTCGGGAGGCTTCGCGGGAGTCGTCCCCGGAATCTCCGGCTCCGAGGAGGGAGGAAGCTCCGCCACGGCCACCGCCATGCTCATTGCGGGCGGTGGCGTGGGCGGAGCCCGCCGGGGCGGCGCATCGGCCGGCGCGGGCGCCTGGGTGACGGGGGTGTCCTCGGGAGAGGGGGAGGTCTCCGTGCCACGGGGCCACCAGAGGGCCACGAGCACGAGCGCGGCGATGACCGCCACGAGAGCTCCCCACCACCCGCGCCGACTGCTCGATGCGTCGTTACCCATGGCTCACTGCGCGTACTGGCCGATGCAGGTGCCCGGCGAGATGTAATAGCAGCCGCTGAAGCTCTGGAAGCCGTACTTCTTCACGTAGGCGTCGTTGCGGTTGTGCGAGTGGTTCGCCCACGAGGGAATCCAACGCCAGTAATAGCCGGTGTACTGCGCGCGGTACTTGCCGCCGTTGGAGCCCGCGGGGTTGGAGGTCGGGTCGCTGTCGTACATCCACAGCACGCCGTCGGTGTCGTCATCGGCGGAGTAGCCCACGCAGCCCGCGAGGATGCCCATCTTCGAGTCGTTGGTGCTCTCCTGGACGCTGTCCTTCCCGTTGTTGTTGGCCGAGCCCGAGCCGCCCGCCGTCGTCACCTTGTAGAGCCACCGGGGCGACTTGCCGGCGCGGCCGTTGTTGGCCTCGCCCAGCAGCGCGCTGCGCGTGAGGCTGGCGTTGCCCGCGCTCTTGAAGGCCCAGCCGGCCACCCAGCTCACCAGCGTGGTGCAGAAGTTGGAGGCGCCGTCCGTGCCGTACAGCGCGCTCGCCGCCCGGGAGCCGGCCAGGGCGCCCGCGGAGGCCACCGGGTTGCCGACGATGGCGCCGTTGGTGCCCGTCAGGCCCGGCCACGCGCCCGTGGAGAAGATGCGATCGATGACGGCGCCGCCCGCGCTGTGGCCCACCACGCGGAAGCTGGTGCGCTTGTAGAGGCTCGGGTTGCACCCGGTGGTGTTGGTGCCATTCTTCAGGTCCATCAGGCAGTTGGCCACGTCGTTGGCGGAGGCCATCATGCTCTGGTTGACCATGTCGTAGCGGATGGCGAAGGCCTCCGAGTAGCTCCACGAGCCCGTGTAGTTGACGGTGTTGCAGCCCGTGGAGGCGCACGCCATGGAGCAGCCGCTCGCGGTGCACTTGGAGGTGGCCTCGGCCATGAAGTCGTGGCCGTCACCGCCGTCCTCCGTCGAGTTCAACCAATAGCCATACGAGAGGTTGACGCACCGGCTGTCGGAGCCATTGCCGCCGACACAGTTGCCATGTCCGTGGATGAAGACGGTGGTGCCACCGCCGTTCCCGCCCCAGACGTAGTCCAGCTTCACCGTCAGGGCGGCTGCGCTGCCGCCCCATGCCACGGCCATACCCACGGCCAAAGTCGCGATTGCGTTGACGAGCCTCATACCCGGCCCTCCTGTTTTCGAGGTCGGCGCATCAGAGCCAGGGTTTCTCATTTTCGTCCAGATTGGGGGGTGAGCGGGAATTGCCCCTCTCGTACGAGCGAGAACACTTCTCCATGGCGGCCCTCGCCAAAGGCGCGCACCAGCGCGGGAAACCGTCCCTGACGCGGTGCGCGAAGGTGGCGGTACTTCTCTCCTCGGGGGCTCCCTACCCTCCCGCGGCCGGGCGGGTGGAAGCGCTCAGCACCTCACGGCCGTGTACCAGCCGGTACACCCGGGTGTCCCGGTTGGGGCATGCGCCACTCCCCGACACCCCCGCCCCCGAGGAGCCAGCGGTGGGCACGGGGAATGCTACGCTCCGCGTTCGAGCCCTCCCTCGGGCGCGTCGTGGAGGCAGTCATGCGCGGGTCCCTCATCCTCGCCATCTCGCTGTGGGCCCTCGGGGCCGCCGCCGAGGAGTCTCCGCGCGGTGAGGCGCCCCGGGCCGCGCTCCTCCAGGCGCTCGAGGTGCAGGCCACGCTGCCGGACCAACTGCCCCGCCTGCCCGAAGCGGCCTCCCCGGTGGCCGAGTCGGCCCGGGAGACCTCGACGGAGGGGGCTCGCCGGGACGCGGTGGCCCGGACCCGCGGTGAGGCCGCCGAGAAGGCCCGCCGTGAGGCCTCGCAGCACGCCGCGAAGGCGACCGAGCGTACCTCGCCCGGGGCGAGCATGAAGGCGGCTCGCTCCGCGGCGTTGGGGGCGGCGGGCGTGGGCTCGGAGGCGCAGGACGCCGCGGGCCGCTCCCGCTCCGAGACGGTGCGGAAGAACAAGGAGCCCAAGCCCGACAAGCCGGGCAACGGACGGCCCTCGGAGCCGGCACCCATCCGTCGCCCGTGATAGAAAGCCTCGCGTGAAGCACCTCGCGCTGTGCCTCGCCCTGCTCGGACTCACGGCGGCCACTCCGCCGGATTCGACACCCCACCTGCTCCAGGGCGCTCGCCACTTCCGCGAGGGCCGCTTCGCCAACGCCCTGGTGGAGTTCAAGGTGGCCCAGCGCCTGGGCACGGGCGGGGAGGCGGACTGGTACGTCGCCGCCTCGCTGGTGAAGCTCGGCCGCTCCGAGGAGGCGCTGGAGGCCTTCGCCACCGCCCAGAAGAGCGCCCCGGACGCGCGCGACGCGCTGCTCGACTACTACCACGCGCTCGCCTGCTACGAGGCGAAGCTGTACCTGTGCGCGGACACGCTGCTCGAAGCGGTGGGAGATGCCTCCGGGCCGCGCATCGGCGAGCAGGTGCGCAAGCTGCGCGGGGACATCGGCGCCCTCTTCCGCGCGGCCCCCGTGCCCTCCTCCATCGACTGGTACCACGCGCGCGCCACCCAGGCCCGCTCGGCCGGGCGTCCGCTGCTCGCCGCGCGCTACCTGGAGGAGGCGGTGCGGCTGGCCCAGAAGCGCGAGGACCGCTACCGGCTCGCCGAGGCCCGCGCCGGGCTGGGCTCGCTGTCCGAGCGGCCCGCGCCCCTCGTTGGCGGAGGGGCGCCGTGAGTCCGGGCCTGCTCGTGGCCGCGCTGCTCGCCGAGTCGGGCCTCTGCGCTCCCGTGACGCCCGAGGGCACGCCGGACCCGGCCGCCGCCGCTCCTTATATGGAGGTGGCCGAGGCCGAGCAGGCGGCTGGAGACAGGGAGACGGCCCTCGTCGCCTGGCGCGAGGTGCTGCGCAGGGACTCGCGCAACGCCCGGGCGCGAGCGGCCCTGAAGGCGCTCTGCCGCGAGACGCCCGCGGCTTCCACGCCCCCGGCCCCTCCGGGGGGAAACACGGCGCCCCGCGAGGACGAGGCCGCGGCGGCGCTGCTCGCCGGGCTCTCCCACTTCGAGCGGGGCGAGGACGAGGCGGCGGCGGCCTCCTTCCGTCAGGCCCTCGCCGAGCCGGAGCTGGCGGACACCGCCGCCTTCTTCCTCGGACTGGTGGCGCTGCGCGAGGGGCGCGCGAGCGAGGCCAGCGCCTTCTTCACCACGGCGGCGGCCTCGGCGGACGCGGGGCTGGCCAGGCGCGCCGAGGAGCTGCGCCTTCAGTCCGGGCGCGAGGGGCGGGTGGCTCTCTCGGTGCGGCTGGGGAGCGAATACGACTCCAACGTGGACCTCGCGCCGGACGGCACGCGGCGCCAGGCGGGGAGCGCGGACGGAGTGGGCCTGGGGCTCGCCGAGCTGCGCCTGCGGCCCTGGGGCCAGCGAGGCCCCCAGGCGCGCATCTCCGGGCAGTACCGGGGCCACCTGAGCTTCCACGCCTTCGACCTGGCCGGAGCCGGGGGCACGCTGGGCTGGGCGCACCTGGGCTCGGCGGTGCAGCTCACCGGGGAGTACGGCTTCGACTTCCTGGCGCTCGGAGGGGCGCCCTACCTGCGGGCCCACCGGCTGCAGGTGGCCGCGCGTGTGCCCGTGGGCCCGGTGGTGCTGGACGGCGCATGGGCCGTGCGCCGCGAGGACTTCCAGGACACCGCCTACGCCGGCTACGACGGCTGGAGGAACACGGCCCGGGTGGACGCGGAGTGGAGCCCCGCCGAGCCCCTCACGCTCTCGGCGGGCTG
Organism: Archangium sp.; assembly: GCF_036388035.1. Lineage (GTDB taxonomy): Bacteria > Myxococcota > Myxococcia > Myxococcales > Myxococcaceae > Archangium. The sequence continues at coordinate 8,474 of NZ_DASVSO010000531.1, read as the reverse complement.
GTACGGCGGCCACCTGCGTACGTACGACCTGGCGCTCGGCTACCTCGAGCATGGACCGCGCGCCGGGCTGCGGCTGCGCCCGCGTCCCGGACTGCGCTTCGTGGGGGAGGCGGGCTACACCCTGCGCGGCTACGAGAACTTCGACAACCCGCTGGGCGCGCGTCGCGAGGACGGCTACCTCGATGCGGGCGTGGCGCTGGAGTGGGACGTGTCGAGGAGCTGGAGCCTCCAGGCCTCGGCGGGCTGGCGCGGGGCGTCCTCCAACATCGCCGAGCTCTCCTACGGCCGCTTCGTCGGAGGGCTGGGACTGGTGTGGTCCCGGGGGCTGTACTGATGTCGCGGCCCGGCTCGCGCGCCCTGGGTCCGCTGGGACTGGCGACCCTGGGATTGGTGGGGGCGCTCGCGGCCACGCTGGCCCTCTATCGCGCGGGGAGCGCGGCGCTGGAGCAGTCGCTGGACGCGCGGCTGCGGGGCGCGGGCGAGTCCGCTGCGCTGCTGTTGGGGGACACGCCGGCCACGCCCGAGCGGCTGGAGGCGCTGATGCGGGCCAACGCGCTGGACGGGGTGTACGTGGTGGACGGGAAGCTCGCGGTGCCCGCGGACGCCACCGGGCCCGCGCGGCGTCGGGTGGACCTCTTGCGCACGGACCCGGCGGGAGTGGAGACCGCGCTCGCGGGAGAGACGCGGGTGGGGCCGGGCTACTCGCTGGGCGAGCTCCAGGTGACGGTGGGCTACTTCCCGGTGCGCGGGGCCGAGGGGCGGGTGGACGCGGTGCTGGTGCTGGAGGCGGGGCGGGCCTTCTCCAGCGCGCGGGATGCGCTGCGGCGCGCGCTGTGGGGCGGGGTGGCGCTGTCGGCGGTGGGCGCACTGGCGCTCGCGCTGGTGGCGGCGCGGTGGCTGCGCGACGAGCGGGCCCGGCGCGAGGCCGCGGCCCGAGCGGCCCGGGGCGAGGCGCTGACGAAGATGGCGGCCATGGCCGCGCACGAAATCCGCAACCCGCTGGGCGTCATCCGGGGCACGGTGGAGCTGATGCGCGAGCGCAGCGGGCTGAAGCTCTCCGAGCGGGACAAGGCGGCGCTGGAGGACGTGCTGGGCGAGGTGGAGCGGCTGCGCCGGCTGACGGAGGACCTGCTGGACCTGAGCGCGGACCGCCCCCTGGCCGCGCAGCGCATCTCCCTGTCCGAGGTGCTGGAGGAAGCGGCGAGGGCCACGGAGGCGGCGTTCCCGGCGGTGAAGGTGCGGCGGAGCTTCCCGGAGCTGCCGCCGGTGGAGGGGGACGCGGGACGGCTGAGACAGGTGTTCGCCAACCTCCTGCAGAACGCGGCGCAGGCGCAGGGGGAGGGCGAGGTGCGGCTGGCGGCCGAGTCGGACGGGAGCGCGGTGCGGGTGCGCGTGGAGGACGACGGGCCGGGAGTGGCGCCCGAGGTACGCGAGCGGCTCTTCGACCTCTTCGTGACGGGGAAGGCGAACGGAACGGGGCTGGGCCTGGCGCTGTGCCGGCGGCTGGTGGAGCGGCACGGTGGCACGGTGGCGCTGGTGCCCGAGCAGCGCAAGGGCAGCACCTTCGAGGTGCGGCTGCCCGCGGCGCGGTAGCGAGCTTCGACACCCGGGTCGTGCCGGCCTGCCGGTCGCACTTTTCAAAAACCTGTCCGACTGTCGGACAGGTTTTTCCAAACCGAGCCCGGAGGGTCCCTTCTCCTCCGAGATGCGCGGGCCTCCCGGGCGCGCTCGTCGCGAACTTGTCCACTAAGTGTACAGGTTGCGCGCGAACGCGCCCGGAGGGCCCGCCAGCGAGCGCCCGGAGGGTGTGGGTCTCTCGCGGAGGACGTGGGGGAGGTGACTCCCCGTGCGCAGCCAGAGCAGGATGGCGCCATTTCCCCGCGTGGAGCGGGAGGGGACGTGAAGATGCGGATGATGGATTGGCGCTGGCTGGCGGTGTGGCTCGCGATGCCCCTGACCGGCTGTGTGCTGGGCAGCGTGCGTCAGGTGAAGGTGGACGCGCTCGGCCACTACGACGAGGCGCGCGGCGTGGCGGTCGAGGTGAAGGGCGACGTGCCCGAGGCGATGAAGCAGGAGCTCCAGGGCTCCTTCCAGCGCGCGGTGAACCGGACCCTCCGGCCCGCGAACGTGAGCGGCGAGCCCCTGAGGGTGGAACTCCGGGTCGTGGATTCCATCTCGGCCCAGGGGAGCGCGTCCACGACGTCAGAGCGCGTCGCCGAGCAGGCGCGGACGACGTTTGGGCTCTCCGGGCTCGGGAAGTCGAGCGGGCGGCTGGCCATCGAGGGCACGCTGCTGGCGCCCCAGGGAGAGCGGAAGCTCGGTCTGGTGCGGTGGGAGGCGGCGGGTGAGCCGAAGTCACTGGCGTCACTCGCGGGCCACGAGGCGGGCGAGGCGCTGGGCCGGAAGATGAACGACCGGCGCGAGGACTTCGTCACCCGCCGTGCCGCGGACGAGCGGCTGTTCCTCACGCCCACGGCCCTCACGCTGGAGCCCGGCGAGCTGGTGGTGAGCAACGACGAGCTCCTGCTCTTCCGCGCGGGCGTGGGCCTGGGGCGGCGCGTGCAGCTCGACATGTGGGGCGGCGGTCTGCCCATCCCGGTGGCGACGGGCGTGCCCCTGCCCCTCCTCCACGTGGTGGGAGGCGCGGGCGCGGCGGCGCTCGGGGTGCTGGGGGCGTTCGACCTGGGCCTCAAGGTGAAGGTGCTCGACGAGTCGCGCTACCTGCCGGGGGTGTCCGCCTCCTATGACTTCCTCAACCTCTTCGCGGGAGCGGTGGGAGGCGCGGGCATCGTGCTGCTCGGCAATGGCGTGGCCGCCGCGGGGGCGGCTGGAGCCGGGGGCGCCAACCTCCAGTTCAACCTCTTCAGCGCCGTGGCGGCCAAGCACTTCGGTGACTTCCAGCTCACCGCGGGGGCCTACGTGCTCGACAACCACCACTTCATTCCACAGAAGGCCGCCATCGTGGTGGCGGGCGGGGGGACGGCGGGCGAGGACCCGATCGGGGGCGGGGGCGGTACGAGCACCACCCTCCCGCGCATCCCCACCCAGTTCCAGGCCTTCATGGGGGCGCAGTACGTGCTCGGGCCCCACAGCGAGCTCGCGGCGGAGTTCTTCCCGCGCAAGCCCTTCGCGGACTCGTTCGGCACCACGGGCGTGCGCTGGCTGCTGGGCTCCGACAAACCTCGCGGGCCGGTGGCGTTGGACCGGGTGCGCGTGCGCCTCGACCTGGCGGCGCTCTGGGTGTACCTGCCGGAGACCCGGAACGGCAGTGGGGGCTTCCCCTTCCCGCTGCCGTGGGTGGGGCTCGGCCTCTACAAGCTCTGAGGCTTCCCCTCAGCCGTGCTGGGGCCCTCGGGGCGGCGGGCCCTGCTGCTGGAGGGCGTGGTGCTCGTCGTCGGTGAAGAGGCGCGAGCGGATGAGGAAGCGCACGCCCTCGGGGGCCTCGGCGGAGAAGCCGCTGCCGCGCCCCTTCACCACGTCCACCGTCAGGTGCGTGTGCTGCCAGTACTCGAACTGCGAGCCGCTGATGTAGAAGGGCGTGTCCACGATGGTGCCGAGGAACACGTCCTCCTGGCCCAGCTTGAACTCGCCCCTCGGGAAGCACATGGGCGCGCTGCCGTCGCAGCACCCTCCCGACTGGTGGAACATCAGGGGGCCGTGGAGGCCCTGCAGCTTGCGCAGCAGGGCCTCGGCGGCGGGGGTGACGGCAACGCGCTCGATGGGCATGGAGCCTGGACTCCTGGCCTAGAAGAAGCCCATGGGCTTCGGGTCGTAGCTGACGAGCATGTTCTTCGTCTGCTGGTAGTGCGAGAGCATCATCTTGTGCGTCTCGCGGCCGATGCCCGACTGCTTGTAGCCGCCGAAGGCCGCATGCGCCGGGTAGAGGTGGTAGCAGTTCACCCACACGCGGCCCGCCTGGATGCCGCGGCCCATGCGGTAGGCCGTGTTCGTGTCGCGCGACCACACGCCCGCGCCCAGGCCGTAGAGCGTGTCATTGGCCATGGCCAGCGCGTCCTCCGCGTCCTTGAACTTCGCCACCGACACCACCGGGCCGAAGATCTCCTCCTGGAAGATGCGCATCTTGTTGTGGCCCTCGAAGATGGTGGGCTCCACGTAGTAGCCCTCGGCGAGCGCGCCGGGCAGGCTCGCCCGCTTGCCGCCGGTGAGCACCTTGGCGCCCTCCTTCTGGCCGATGTCGATGTACGAGAGGATCTTCTCGAGCTGGTCGTTGGACGCCTGCGCGCCGATCATCGTGTTCACGTCGAGCGGGTTGCCCTGGACGATGCGCCGGGTGCGCTCGATGGCCTTGTGCATGAACTCCTCGTAGAAGCGCTCCTGCACCAGGGCGCGCGAGGGGCAGGTGCACACCTCGCCCTGGTTGAGGGCGAACATGGCGAAGCCCTCGAGCGACTTCTGCGCGAACTCGTCGTTCTGCGAGAACACGTCCGCGAAGAAGATGTTGGGCGACTTGCCGCCCAGCTCCAGCGTCACGGGGATGAGGTTCTCCGAGGCGTACTGCATGATGAGGCGGCCCGTCGTCGTCTCACCGGTGAAGGCCACCTTGGCGATGCGCTTGTTGCTGGCCAGGGGCTTGCCGGCCTCGATGCCAAAGCCGTTGACGATGTTGAGCACGCCGGGGGGCAGCAGGTCGCCCACCAGCTCCGCGAACTTGAGGAGGGTGACGGGGGTCTGCTCGGCGGGCTTGATGACCACGCAGTTGCCGGCGGCCAGCGCGGGCGCCAGCTTCCAGGCCGCCATCAGCAGCGGAAAGTTCCACGGGATGATTTGAGCCACCACGCCCAGCGGCTCGTGGAACTGGTAGGAGACGGTGTGCTCGTCGAGCTCCGCGAGGCTGCCCTCCTGGGCGCGCAGGCAGCCGGCGAAGTAGCGGAAGTGGTCGATGGCCAGCGGCAGGTCCGCGGCGAGCGTCTCGCGGATGGGCTTGCCGTTGTCCCACGTCTCGGAGACGGCGAGCATCTCCAGGTGGGCCTGCATCCGGTCGGCGATTTTATGGAGGATGTCGGCGCGGGCGGTGGGCGAGGTGCGGCCCCAGGCGGCCTTGGCCCGGTGGGCGGCGTCGAGCGCCTTCTCCACGTCCTCGGCGGTGGAGCGGGGAATCTCGCAGAAGGGCTTGCCGGTGACGGGGGTGATGTTCTCGAAGTACTGCCCCCTCACGGGCGGCACGAACTCCCCGCCAATGTAGTTCCCGTAACGGGGGAGATACTGGACCTTGCTGCCCTTCTGACCCGGTGCTTCGTAGACGGTCGACATTCGGACCTCGACGGTGGAATGGGGTTGACTGGGGACGGCGGGGAAGAGGGCACCGAGGATAGACAGGTGCCGCTGCGCGTCATGGGCGCGCAAGCGCGTGGAAGCGTCTGAAAGTGAAAACGAAGAGGCCGGCCCCGCGAACGGGACCGGCCTCGGGACTGCTCAGCCGTGGGGCGTGCCGGCTACTTCGCCGGGCGGACGAGCACCTGCATGAAGCCGTCCTGCGCGCTGGTGGAGACGACCTCGATGGCCGTGCCCGTGGCCGGCACCTTCACGCCCGCGTAGGGGGCGTTGGCGAACCAGTGCGGCTTGGTGTCGTCGAAGGCCGGGACGGCGGGCTGCGAGGGGTACTCGCTGCGCGGGGCGCCGTTGAACTTGAGCGACAGCGGCAGCGAGGGCTCCAGGCCGAAGGTCGCGTCGTGAATCTGGACGCGGGCCGCCCAGGGCCGGCCGTCGCCACGCAGCAGCGGCGTGGGGCGCGCGTCGACGACGAGCGAGCGGCCCTCACCCGGGTGGTTGAAGACGTTGTTCTCCTTCACCGAGGTGTCCACGTAGGTGATGAGCATGCCGGGGTTGTACGCGTAGTGCTCCACGTAGTCGGGCAGGCCGTCCGCGCTGTAGGAGAAGTTGTACGGACCCGTCTCCAGCGTGGTGTCGTAGCCGCGGTGCTGGCGGTACTCGGCCAGGTAGAAGTGCTCGTGGAAGGTGCTGAAGTTGCCGTCGCTGTTGAGGAAGCGGTTGACGCTCCACCCGTTGGCACCGGCCTCGGCGCCGTCGGAGAACACGGTGGCGCCGTCCGCCACGATGGCCAGCTCATCGAACAGGATGCCGGGGTTGGTGACGAACCCGTCCGTCCAGTAGCGCAGCCGCAGCTGCACCGTCTTGCCCGCGTACGCGCTCAGGTCGAAGCTGGCGGGCACCCAGCCGGCCGAGGCGCCGGTGATGCCGTTGCCGAAGTTCTGGCTGTTGGGGTTGGCGGCGGTGGTGATGGAGCTGGGCAGGTTGGTGAAGGTGGTGCCGTCGGCCGAGACGGACACGTAGGCGTAGTCCCAGTCCTTCTCGATGTTGAACCAGGCCTTCAGGTCGAGCTTGATGGAGGCCGCGGCCGGCAGCGTCACGGTGCGCACCAGGCTGGAGTCCAGGTTCTCGGCGATGCCACCGTGCCAGGCGCGGGCGCCGGCGAAGGGCGCGGCGATGAACTGCTTGCGCTCCTTGGGGGGCAGCTTCACCAGCAGCGCCTGCGCCGCCTTGGTGTTGGTCTCCGCGGGGCCGAGCCGGTGGCTGGAGCGCTGGCCGGCCTGGGCCACGTCGTAGTTGAGCCAGCCGAGCTTCAGCTTGTCCCAGGCGAAGAAGTCACCGGGGCGCGAGCCGATGTCCACCGTGCCGTCGTTGAGGTAGGAGCCGGAGGACATGATGGTCCAGAAGCCCGTGGCGTTGTCGGCCCTGTTGGTGGTGTCGTACTGGTCCGGCAGGCCGAGGTCGTGGCCGTACTCGTGGGCGAAGACGCCCAGGCCGCCGTTCTCCGGCTGGATGGTGTAGTCACCCACCCACTTGTCCACCGCGCCGAAGCGCGTGCCGCCGCGCTGGTTGTAGGCCGGGCCCTTGCCCGAGGGCGCCGTCTTGTTGGAGAAGGCGAACCAGCGGTGGCTCCAGATGGCGTTGGTGCCCTGCGCGCCGCCGCCCGTCTCCTCGCCCACGCCCGCGTGGACGATCTGGAAGTGGTCGATGTAGCCGTCCGGCTCGTCGAAGTTGCCGTCCGCGTCGTAGTCGTACCGGTCCCAGATGTCGAAGCTGTCCAGGTAGGCCTTCACCTCCGCGGGCGTCTTGCCGGCGGCCAGCTGGTTGGCCGTCCAGATGTTGATGGCGTCGGCGACGAGGTACCAGACGGTGGAGCAGTTGGTGCTGCCGCAGGCGTTGGTGCCGTAGCGCGCCTCGTTGTAGGGCACCTTCACCCACTCGGTCACCGTGCCCGAGATGGTGTAGCGGCCCGAGGACGCGGCGCGGTAGTAGTTGGCCACCGAGTCGAAGCCCGGCTCCGTGGAGAAGTACAGCCGCTCGTAGTGCTCGCGCGAGTAGTCGGGCTGCCAGATGGTGCTGTTGTCGACGGCGCGGTTGGGCGCGGCGATCTTGTTGTGGAGCGGTCCCGGCTGGCCACCGTAGTTGGTCGTCACCGTGTTGCCGAACTCCGCGAGCACGACGAACACCTTGTCGGTGCGCGCCAGCTCCAGCTCCACGAACTGGCCCTTGGCCACCTCGTGCACCTTGCCGGTGGCCTTGCCCGCGAGCTTCTCCTGGAGGGCCTTCTCGCGCAGCGCCCGCTGCTGCTCCCCGAGCGGGTGCGGGATGTCATCGCCATGAGCCTCCCGGGCGGGCTGCTCGACGACGTCACCTTCGAGTTGCTCGTACACCGCCTCTTCGGCGACCGCCGTGTTCGCCGCGAGCGCCAGGACGCTGGCCAGCCAGGGGGTGATTCTCCTCATGTGCGGGTACTCCTCACCAGGAGCGCGGGGGCTATCCCCGCGCGGGGGCACAATAATGCCATAAATTTATAAAAAGACAGTAATCCTGGGAGGTGTGTTTTTAACAGGAAACCCCGGAAGTATGTGGGGAGCGGGGGGAGCCGTGGCGCAGCGGTCGTGGCCGGGGACGGGAGCGGCCGGGTCTCGGGGTTGCTCCCCGGGGAGGGCCGGAGGAGCGTCGAGGCGCCCGGGCCTGGGCCGGACACGAGCGAGGTGAGGCATGGCGCAGGTGCTGGTGGTGGACGACGAGGTGAAGCTGGGCAAGCTGGTGGCGGAGGCGCTGGAGCTGGACGGGCACGCGGTGACGCGGGTGGCGGGCGGGCGCGCGGCGCTGGTGGAGCTGGCGCGGGGTGGCTTCGACGTGCTGCTGACGGACCTGCGGATGCCGGAGGTGGACGGGCTCGAGGTGCTGAAGGCGGCGCAGGCCCTGCCCACGCCGCCCGCGGTGGTGATGATGACGGCGTATGGCACCGCGGAGAACGCGGTGGCGGCGATGAAGGCGGGGGCGGCGGACTACCTCACCAAGCCCTTCGCGATGGACGAGGTGCGGCTGCGGGTGCGGCGGCTGGCCGAGCAGCGCGCGGCGGAGACGAAGAGCGAGCGGCTGGTGCGGCAGCTCACGCCGAGCCTGGTGGCGGAGAGCCCGCGGATGAAGCAGGCGCTGGCGTCCGCGAGGCAGGTGGC
>NZ_DASVSO010000530.1:0-2539 GCF_036388035.1 Archangium sp. | reverse complement strand
AGCGGAGGGATCGCGCGTTCTTGTCGCTCATGGCGCCCTCCCTTCAATGGGTTCCAGCGTCGCCACTCCCCCCTCCGGCGAGCTCGCAGCGCGGGTCTTCACCGTCAGCTCGAAGGTGGCCTCCAGGCATCCGGCGATGATGCCCTCGCGCTCCTCGCTGGTGCCCACGAACAGGCGGAAGGTCATGCGCAGGTTGTCCCGAGTCAGGCCCGCCTTCATGGCGTACAGGTGCATCCGGGCGAAGTGCCGGGCGGCGGTGCGGTAGTCCTCATCATCGAAGACGGCCTTGAGCGCGAGCTGCTGCTCCTCGACCAGGGGCCGCAGCAGCACGAGGCAGATGCCCTTGGTCTCCTCCGGGGTCATCGGCCGGCGGGCGGTGTTCAACACGGCGATCAGGTTCTTCACGGTGTTCCTCCAGTGGGTGCATGGACGGAGGGCTCCCACGGCCCCACGTCCTGCGGCTTATGCCGCCGCTCGCCGTGGAGTTGCCGGTGCGGCGCAGCTCCGCCACCACCCCGGCCAGCCGGGCACGTTGCTGCTCCCACCGGGTCCATCCCCGAGCACGGGAGGCCCCGGGTTCTGGTAGCCTCCCCACTCCCGAGGTTGAGCGCATGACCGTACTTCCACCGTTACTGGCAGGTGCCGCTGGAGAGGCACCATGAAGCCCACGCTGGAGGACGTGGTGCGGCCGGGCATGGTGGTGAGCGGCTACCGCATCGAGAGGAAGCTGGGCGCCGGGGGCTTCGGCAAGGTGTTCCTCGCGTGGCGTGACGGCAACCCGTGCGCGCTCAAGTTCATCCACCTGGAGAGCGTCGGGGAGTGGGGCTGGCGGGAGCTGTTCATCATGCTCCGCCACGAATTCCCCAACGTGGTGAAGCTGCTGAGCCATTTCAAGTGGCCGGAGGAGAAGCCCGAGTACCTGGTGCTCGTCATGGAGTATGTGCCGGGAGTGACGCTCTATCAGTGGGCGCGGGACAACAACCCGTGCGCCCGCGAGCTGGTGGAGAAGCTGCTGCCGCTTTCCCGGGCATTGAAGGAGGTCCACGCCCAGGAGGTGAAGCACCGTGACTTGAAGGGCGACAACGTGCTGGTGCGCGAGGCGGACGGAGCGCCGATGCTGGTGGACTTCGGCGCGGGCACCATGCCCAACGCCCCTCGCGTCACCGGAGCCCTGGCCCCGGCCAACCTCCGTTACCGCAGCCCCGAGGCCGTGGCCTTCTTCCTGCGCGAGAACCGAAAGCGGGGGGAGAGCTACGACTACTCGGTGAAGGACGAGCTGTACGCGCTGGGCGTCATCCTCTACGTGCTCGCCACCGACGTGTACCCCTTCAACGGCCCGGACGACGAGCTGCTGGGGGAGATTCTCGCGGGAGAAACCAAGCCCCCACACGTGCGCAACTCCCGCGTGCCCCGGGCCTTGAGCGAGCTGTGTCTGCGCCTGCTGGCCAAGGCGAACGCCCGTGTTCCGGACGCCGAGGCCCTGTGCGTGGCGCTGGAGAAGCTGCTGGAAGAGGCGAAGGCGGACCCTCGCCGCTGGGAGATGGCGTTGTGCTACGGCTGGACGGTGGACGGACGCACCACCGAGGACGCGCCGGAGTTGGTGGGCCACGACCCCCAGGCGTGGCTGCGCCGGTGGATCCGGCAGAAGCCCAAGCGGGGCAGGCCGCCCGCTCCTACTGCTCCTCCTGTTGCAGTTCCTGCCCCACCCGAGCCGCCCACCGCGTCAACCGTCTCGACGCTTCGCACCCGAGTGAGACGGGCCATTCCCGTCCTCGTGGCCGTGGCCGTGGTGGGACTCGTGGTGGGCATGGGTGTGTTCCTCGACCAGCTTCGGCCGACACCTCCCGCCCCCACTCCGCCACCAGCGCCAGTCCAGCCGGTGTTGGCGTCACCTGTACCTGCGGAATTCTCTCTCGACGGCCCGACGCCCTGGGCCACGCACGTCCATGAAGTGGCGCCCCCGTGGAAGCCGCCCGAAGCTGACGCAGGCGCAGCGCCCCCGAGGGCGGACACCCCTGCGCCCGTCACCACCGTGACGCTCAGCTCGGGAACGACTCGCATGAAGAAGAAGGCCCCCGGCTCACAGGCGGAGAGCGAGAAGAAGGGCAGCGGCTCCACCGGAGCCAACGTGCTGCTCGCCGTGGCCGCTGCCGCCAACCTGGCCTGTCCCGGCGCCCAGGTCCGCAAGGAGCCCACGCCCCAGGCATGCCCGGCCGGTGCCGTCGAGACCATGACCGACCAGCTCGGCATCCCCATCGGGGACATGGGCGGAAGATCCGTCTTCCCTGGTTGGGAGGAGCGCAAGCCCGTCCCCGTGAAGGAAGGCCCCTTCTCGATTGAGTTGCAGGCCGACTGGGACGTGGATGGGCGAACGGCATTGCCAAGAGGCACCCGTCTCTCCGGCCAGCTCTGCATCGGGGAGAAGCGCGTCTACGGCCTCATCACCCAGGCGGTGACGCCCACCGGGGACACATTCACCGTCTGCATGGAACTGAGGGAAGCCGGTGTCGAGCGTGGCCTGGAGATCAGGCCCGATGGT
>NZ_DASVSO010000529.1:0-3497 GCF_036388035.1 Archangium sp. | reverse complement strand
CTCTGAGCCAGGGCCGTTGGACGGCTCCCGGACCCTCTTACGGGAGGGTTTCCGGGGAAGGCGTCACCGCCTGGCACTGGCCCTCCACCAGCTCGACCTCCGGTGGGGAGATGAAGACGCAGATGGAGACGATGCCGCACTGCCGGTTGAACCGCCCCTCGCGCCTCTCGAGCCGCTCGAGCGCCCTCAGGAGCTCCTGCTCGGGAGTCGTGGCCGCGCAGTAGACGACGTAGTCCCTCGGCCCGCCGCAGGCCCTGACGCCCACGGGCGCGGTGCGGCACTGGCTGACGTTCGGACAGTCGGTCCTGACGAGCGCCCGCGCCTCGGCCTCGAGTTCTTGGATCTCCGTTGGATCACAGAGCTGCTCATCGGCCTGCGAGCTTCGCTCGGCCGAGGCCTCCTCCTGTGGTGCTCGCGCTTCCCGCTGTTCGAACGCGGTGGCCTCCCGCGCGGCGATACCCACGCAGACACCGCCCCAGAGCAGCAACCCCACGCCCGCCTTCATCCATGTCCTGGCCATCGTGTCCCCCCTCGTGACATCACAGACGACGCCCGCAGGGTGCGCACCGGTCCATGGCGGTACAATGAGGGGCCTTCCGCCCGACGACCGCCTGGCAGGAGGGCTGCCCCCGGGCAGGCTGCGCGCGAGGAAAGGACGCTCCATGTCGAAGGATTTCTTGAAGGACGCGGTATGCCTGGTAACGGGTGGAGCCCAGGGCATCGGCTGGGCGACGGCGCGTCGACTCGCCGAGGCCGGTGGCACGGTCCACGTGTGCGACATCTCCGAGGAGCACCTGCGGACGGCGCGTGAGCAGGCCGCGCGACTCCTCACACCCGAGCGCTTCCGCTTCACCCGCTGTGACGTCTCGGATCGGGGCCAGGTGGAGGCATGGTGCGCGGGCATCCTGAAGGAAGCGGGCCGCATCGACGTGCTCGTCAACAACGCCGCCTTCGTGCGGTGGCAGGACGTGGTGGACATGTCCGTGGAGGACGTGGAGCGGACGATGGCGGTGGGCTTCAACGCCCTCGTCTACACCACCAAGGCCGTGCTGCCCTCCATGCTGGCGCGCGGGTCCGGCCACATCGTCAACATGGGCTCCTCCGCGGGGCGCGTCTTCGCGGGCAGCTCGTCCGCCGCGTACTCGGCGATGAAGGCGGCGGTGGGCGGGTACACGCAGACACTCCAGGCGGAGCTGGCCCACACGCCCGTGCACGTCATGCTCGTGCGTCCCGGGACGGTGGCGGGCACGGACTTCTTTGGCAAGCATGTACCTTCCGCGCGCATGCCGCGGCTGGCGGACTTCGTTCCGCCGCTCGCTCCCGAGGAGCTTGCCCAGGCCCTCGTCGAGGGCCTCGAGCACCGGACGCTCGTCCTGGACAGGCCGCGCTCACTGGGCTCCATGTACCTCCTCTTCGATCTCGCGCCGGGGGCCATGCGCTGGCTCTTGCGCCAGGGCGGGAGTGCTCGGAGCGACTTCAGCAAGGCGCCGGGCCGCGACTCCTGACGGAGTGAGCGCTCAACCGAGGGGGCGCGGGCGTGTGGGGTGAGCCTGGACAATCCCAGCCATCATGGGTGTTGCTCTCTCTGTACAAAGATTCGACAGGAAACGTCGCTCTTCGCAGACAAAGGTTTCACAGACAAGACCGCGCTCGTCAGGGAGAGGCTCAACCCCCTCCCTGGCGGAGTCTCCAGGGGCCTTGCGGGCAGGCAGTCCCTCGCATGCTCCCTGGAGGAATCCCCGTGGCTTGCCTTGTTCATGGCGGCACAACCGACCTCCCGCTGGGGGCGCTTCGGCAATGCAGGCAGTCCCGACCTGCATCGCCCACGACCAGCGAAACCCGGTCCGTCCATCGCCATGCCATCCTCTCCTAGCTCCCGAGCCCCGCTGGCCCGATCGACGCTCCTCAAGATGGGCGTACGCATCGGGGTCATCATTGCCCTGTCCACCCTCGCCAGCTACCTGCACATGCTCCAAACCCTGCGCACCGAGGCCCTCGCGCAGTTGCAGCAGCATGTCTCGGAGCGCAGCGAGCGCGAGCAGTCCATCTTCGTGTTGGCGGAAGACAACCATGCGGCCTTCAACAAGGCCGTGGTGGAGAGGATCCAAGCCCTCCAACGTGAGGATGTGAGCGGCCGCTTCGACAGCCTCTTCGTGCGGACGCCCAATGGCACGGTCCGCAACCGACCCGAGGGTTTCGACGGCACGAAGATGGTGGGCGTCTTCGTCCCTCCGCATGTGAACCTCGATGCCGAGCTCCGTACCCGGATCCTGGCCCTCTACGACGTGATCACCTGGTACGGGCCCGCCTTCCATGTCCGCTTCCAGGCGACCTACGTGAGCACGCCGGAAGGGGCTGTCGTGGAGTACTGGCCGGAGTACCCCACCTGGGCCCAGGATCTCGCGCCGGACTTCGCGTTGGCGGAAACCGAGTACTTCCGACTCGGCCTGCCCGAGAACAACCCGCGCAGGCAGACCGCCTGGACCGGCATCTTCGAGGATTCCATCTCCAAGGTGTGGATGGTCTCGGTCTCCACACCGTTGGACCTGGACGGCCGCCATATCGCGACGGTCAGCCACGATGTCCACCTCAACGAGTTGATGTCCCGCACCATCAACGACCACCTGCCCGGTGCCGAAAACATCCTCTTCCGGGAAGATGGTCAGCTCATCGCCCATCCCAAGCTGAAGCTGGAGAGCGCCACCGAGGCCTACAACATCCTGCGCGGCGCCGAGCACCCCGACGTCGCGGCCAGGCTCCTCGGCTCCCAGGAGAACGCGGCCCACCTGCGGAGCATCTTCGAGCGGCTGAAGGGCCACGAGCCCAGTCAGGGCATCCTGGCGCTCCCGGAGCACGGCGAGTACGTCGCCGTGACGCGGCTCCGGGGCCCCGGCTGGTACCTCGCCACGGTGTTGCCCGAGAGCATGGTGTCCCAGCCCGCCTTCCTCGCGGCGCGCTACGTCCTGTTGCTCGGCATCCTGTCGCTGCTGCTGGAGCTGGTCATCATGTACTGGGTGCTCCGACAGCAGATCACCCGTCCGCTGCTGTCCTTGATCCAGGCCACCGACAAGGTGGCGGCCGGGGATTTCCAGGTCGGGCTGAACACCTCACGCAAGGACGAGCTGGGGCAACTGGCCCGCTCCTTCCAGCTCATGGCCGACGAGGTCCATCGGCGCGAGGAGGCCCTGCGACAGGCCAATGAAGGGTTGGAGCAGCGGGTCGAGGAGCGCACCCGCGAGCTCAAGGACATCCATGGGCAGCTCGTCAAGACGGCCCGGCAGGCCGGCATGGCGGAGATCGCCACCAACGTGCTGCACAACGTGGGCAACGTGCTCAACAGCGTCTACACCTCCGCTCAGGTCGCCAAGGAGCGCGTGACGGGCATGCGTCTGGAGCACGTGGGCCGCGTGGCCAACATGCTCCAGGAGCGCCAGGGTGACCTGCCCACCTTCCTCTCCCAGGACGAGCGCGGTCGCCACCTCATGCCCTTCCTCAAC
>NZ_DASVSO010000528.1:0-2120 GCF_036388035.1 Archangium sp. | reverse complement strand
GTTGAGGAAGGGCATGAGGTGGCGACCGCGCTCGTCCTGGGAGAGGAAGGTGGGCAGGTCACCCTGGCGCTCCTGGAGCATGTTGGCCACGCGGCCCACGTGCTCCAGACGCATGCCCGTCACGCGCTCCTTGGCGACCTGGGCGGAGGTGTAGACGCTGTTGAGCACGTTGCCCACGTTGTGCAGCACGTTGGTGGCGATCTCCGCCATGCCCGCCTGCCGGGCCGTCTTGACGAGCTGCATGTGGACGTCCTTGAGCTCACGGGTGCGCTCCTCGACGCGCTGCTCCAGTCCCTCGTTGGCCTGACGCAGCTCCTCCTCGCGGCGCTGGACCTTGTCGGCCATGAGCCGGAAGGCCTGGGCGAGTTGTCCCAGCTCGTCCCGGCGGGAGGTGTCAATCTCGACGTTGAAGTCCCCAGCCGCCACCTTGTCGGTGGCCTGGGAGAACGCGAGCAGCGGTTGGGTGATGTGCTCCTTGAGCACCCAGTACATGATGATGAGCTCCAGCAGCAGCGAGAGCAGGCCGAGCAGCAGCACGTAGCGGGCGGCCTGGATGGCGGGCCGGGACACCACGCTCTCGGGCAGCACGGTGACGAAGTTCCAACCGGGGCCTCGTAGCTTCCCGATGGCGAGGTACTCGCCATGCTCTGGCAGTTCGAGCACATGCTGCTCGGGCGAGCGGCTCTTCACCCGCTCGACGATGTTCCGCAGGTGGGCTTGCTGCTCCTCGGTGTCGCCCTGCATGTCGCTGTTGGCGGCGCCAGCCCTGCTCAGTCCGGGACGGGCGATGATCTTGCCGTTGTCGCCCAGGAGCACGTTGTAGGCGCCGGGCAGGTGGTCGTTGACGGTGCGGGACACGAGTTCCTCGAGCAGGACGTCCTGGCTGATGGACGCGACATGGCGGCCGTCCACGTCCAAAGGCGTGGTGGACGAGGACATCGACTTGCCACTGACTTCATCCGTGTTGACGTCGGACCAGACCGTCCTCCGCTCCGGGTTGTTCTCGGGGAGGCTGGTGGGGAAGTACTCCTGGGTGGTGACGAAGAAGTCGGGCTGGGCGTCCTGGCACCAGGTGGGGCGCTCGGGCCAGTAGATGATGATCGGTCCCTCCGGCAGCGTGATGAAGGTGTCCGTGAAACGGACATGGAAGGCGGGCGCGTACTGGGTGAGCACGTCATACGAGGCCAGGAGCCGGCGGCGCATGTCCAGATCGACGGGGACTCCCTTGGGAACGAAAACCCCCGGCATCCGCGTGCCGTCGAAGCCCTCGGGGCGGTTGCGGACCGAGCCGTCGGGCAGGTGCACGAACAGCTTGTCGAAGCGAGCGCTGACCTCCTCCGCGGTGAGGGCCCGGATTCTCTCCTCCAGGGCCTTCTTGAGGACGACATGGTTGTCTTCCGCCAGCAGGAAGATGGTCTCCTCACGCTGGATGCGCTCCGAGACATGCTGCTCCAATTGCGCGAGCGCCTCGGTGCGCAAGGTGTGCAGCATGTGGAGGTAGCTGACGAGCGTGGTCAGCGCGATGATGACCCCGATGCGCGCGCCCATGGTGAGGAGCGTCGAGCGGGCCAGGGAGGCTCGGGGTTTGGACGAGGCCTGCGTGCTGGCCTGGCTCATTTCGTCTCCTGGGCTGGGTGGAAGGGAATCTCGAGTGTGAAGGTGGCGCCTTTGCCTGGCCCGTCACTGTGGACGGACAGCAAGCCACCCAACTCCTGGGCCGCCAGGGCGCTGGAGTGCAGGCCGAAGCCGTGTCCCTCTTCACGAGTGGTGAAGCCATACTGGAAGATGCGCGTGAGCAACTCGGGTGCGATGCCCATGCCGTTGTCCTGGACGGCGATGCGGACGTGGTCCGTGGGCAGGCGCTCCATCTTCACCGTCAGGATGCGCTCGGCCACGGGTACGCCATCCATGGCGTACTTGGCGTTGCTGACCAGGTTGACCAGGATCATCAACAGCTTGTTCTTGTCCGTCAGCATGGGCGGCAGGTCCGCCAGGTGGCGTTGAATCTTCACCTGATGGCGGGTGAGCCCGGCCGCGTTGATGCGCAGGGAGTCCTCCACCAGGTCCGCCAGGTTGACCGACTCGTGGACTCGGGGCGTCCGGGCGTAGTTCTGTTGCAC
>NZ_DASVSO010000527.1:0-15279 GCF_036388035.1 Archangium sp. | reverse complement strand
GCGTTCGGCATCATCTTCTTCCAGCTGCTCACCGGGCAGCTCCCCTTCACGGCCCGGGTCGCCGCGGAGTACCTCGTCCACCACCTGGAGCACGCGCCGCCCTCGCCCCTCACGCTGCGGCCAGAGCTGCCCCCCGCGCTCGCGCAACTCGTGCTGAAGCTGCTGGAGAAGGCTCCGCAGGCGCGCCCCTCGGCGGAGCAGGTGCGGGCCGAACTCCAGGAGATCTCCAGCGCGCTCCCGCTGTCGAACGGAGCGGGCCCCTCCCGTGAGATGCGCAGCCTCGCCTTGCCTGGCGCGGAACCGGCGCGGCCCTCGCCTCAGCAGGGGACACCGGTGGTGAGCGCGGGCTCGCCCGGCATGTCACGCGCCCGCACCGTCCGGATGGTGGGAGTGGCCGCCGGGTTGGTGCTGCTCACGTCGGGCGTGGCGACGTTGATGCTGCGCCGTTCGGCCCCGGAGCCGGTGGCCGCCTCCGCGGCCGTTCCCATGGCCGAGACTCCGGCCCCCGAGCCCGCCGCCAACCCCAGCCCCCCACCGGTTGTCACGCAGGCGGTGGTGGCCGCGACCCCCATCGAGAATGTCGCCCCTCCGAGCGCGAGCGGCCCGTCCCGGGTCGGCACCGAGCGCAAGTCGCCCCTGCTGGCGCGCATCGAGCGGCTGGAGCGGAAGCTGCGCGCGAGCTCGCTGCCCGCGGACGAGAAGCAGAGCGCGCGCGATCTGCTGAAGAAGGTCCGCGGCAGGGCCGCGAGCGCGTCGACCTCCGAGGAGCGCAAGCAGGTGCAGCGCAACCTCGACATCTGGGAGCGCCAGTACCTGGGCAACTGACGTCCTCGCCTCGGGACGCGGCGTATGCCAGCATGCGCCCCCATGTTTTCCCTGGTGTTGGCGTTGCTCGTCGCGCAGACCCCCGCCCCGGCGGGTGAGACCGAGGTGAAGGGGCTGGTGGTGATGGTCTCCCGCAACGAGGGCCTCACGCCCATCGAGGCCGTCACCCTGGCGGATCGGCTCTCCAAGGCCCTGCAAAACGCGAGGATGCCGGTGACGATGGACCCGGTCGAGGCCATCACCCAGCTCGGGACGCAGCGCTCCCCGGAGGACTGCCAGGGCAAGCCCGAGTGCTTCGCGCAGCTGGGACGTCACCTCGGTGTGGCGGCGGTGGTGACCATCGACTCGAGCAAGGTCTTCGATGACCTGCCCATGCGCATCTCGCTGATAGAGACGCGCGAGGGCCGTGTCCTCTTCAAACGGAGCTACACCGTGTCCGCCCTGCGGCCCACGGAGCTGGACTCGGCCTTCCAGAGCGCCAGCCAGGAGCTCAAGATGGCCGGCACGGGCGTCCCAGGCCTCGAGGAGCTGACGGACACGCCCCGGGCCTCGTCCGGGGCGAAGCTGTCCCCCTCGTCCGTTCCCGGCGGGAACGCGCTCACCCAGCCCATGCCGGTACCCGTGACCGTCACCCGGGTAGGGGCCGGGGTGGCCGGGGCGGCCGCCGTCACCTTCCTGGTGCTGGGGTGGGTGCAGGCCTCGCGGCTCCAGGACGAGCGGGTGCCGGGAGTCTCCGCCTGGACCTACGAGCAGGCGAAGGCGCTCCGGAGCAGCGCCAACACCCGGTTCGCGCTCTCGGGCGTCTTCGCCGGAGTGTCTGGCGCGCTGCTCGTCACCAGCTTCGTGCTGCCCACGGAGCCGGCCGCGGCGAAGTAGGCGCAGCGCGGCCAGAAGGCAACCCTCACGGCTGAAGCCATCGTCTGAACCAGGCTTCTCCACTCACCAGGGTAATCCCCAACAGCACCAGCACGGCGCCCCCGACGAAGTTCCAGGACAAGGGCTCATCGAGAATCACCACCCCCAGGGTGACGCCGAACAGCGGGGTCATGAAGGAAAACACCGCCAGGTTCGAAGCCAGATAACGGCGGAGCAGCCAGAACCAGGCGAGGTAGCTGATGAAGGACACCACCACGCCCTGGAACAGCACGCTGCCAACCGCCAGCGGAGTCAGCTCGACCCGGCGCACCTGACCGTTCGCGACAGCGAGCAACAGCAACAGCACGAAGGCGGCCGCGAGCTGGTAGAACAAGGTCAGGCTCGCGGGGGCCTCCGACAGCTTCGAAGCACGTATCACCACGGTGGTGGCACCCCAGGCCATACCCGCCAGGAGCCCCAGGGCATCGCCCAGCAGCATTCGCGAATCCATCTCGGCCAGGGAGATGCCGCCACCGAAAGCCACCGCGATGCCGACAAAACACAGGCCGATCCCCAGCCATTGCAGACGGCGCAGGCGCTCGCCCGGCAACAGCAGGTGCAACCCCAGGGCGGAAAAGATGGGCGAGGTGTAGAGGAACACCGCGATATGCCCGGCCGTGGTGTACTCCAGACCCACGGCGATCAGCAGGAACTCCAGGGAGAACAGCGCCCCGGCCAAGAGGCCCGCGGGCACGGTGCCCTGACGGAGTCCCTCCCAGCCGCCTTTCCAGCACATCAACAGGGCGACCAGCAGCGCGGCGATTCCCGAGCGCGTGGAGGCCTGCATGATCGGCGCGATGTCCGGGGCCGCCAGTTTGATCGCCACCTGCTGCAAGCCCCAGCTCGCGCAGAGGATGAGCATCAGCTGAAAGGAGAAAGCATCGGTACCCCTCCGCTCGCTCAAGACTTTGCTCCCGTTCGCTCCATGGACGTCTCTAGGCGAGTGAGACCGGGAGCTTCTTCGGCCCGCGCATGAGGATGCCCGTGCGCCACTTCAGCGACTCCGCTGGCTTTGACAGGCGCAGCTGGGGGAACCGGTTCACCAGCGTCTGGATGGCGATCCGCCCCTCGAGTCGCGCGAGCGGCGCCCCCAGGCAATAGTGGATCCCCATCCCGAAGGACACATGTTTGTTGGGCTCGCGGCCCAGGTCGAGCGTGTTCGGATCCTCGAAGTGGCGCTCGTCGCGGTTGGCGGAGGCGAGGACGGCGAAGACCAGGTCCCCGCGTGGAATCGTCACCCCACTCACGGAGATGTCCTCGCGCGCGAAGCGCTCGGTGGAGATCTCCACCGGGCTCGCGTAGCGCAGCAGCTCCTCGACCGCCGGCTCGATGAGGCCGGGGTCCTTCCGCAGTCGCTCCAACTGCTCGGGGTGTTGGAGGAGGGCGAGTGTGCCGCCGGCGATCAGGTTCACCGTGGTCTCGTGCCCGGCCACGAGCAGGAGGAACACCATGCTGACCAGCTCGTCCGGCGTCAGCGTGTCGCCCGCCTCCTCCGCCTGGATGAGGGCCGTGAGCAGATCGTCCCCCGGGGACGAGCGCCGCTGCTCGACGAGCTTCCGCAGGTAGCGGGTGAACATCACGATGCTCGGGACGGAGAACAGCACGTCCCGCATGTTCGTATTCGAGGTGAGCCGGTTGGACCAGCGCTGGAACTTCCGGTAGTCGCCCGAGGGGACGCCCAGCATGTCGGCGATGATGGTCACCGGCACCACCAGCGCGTACTCCGCGACGAGGTCCATGGAGCCCTTGCGCTGGGCCTTGTCCAGCAGCCCGTCCGACAGGGTCTGGACGCGGGAGCGCAGCCGTTCGATCAACCGCGGCGTGAAGGCCTTGTGCACGAGCGCTCGGAGCCGGGTGTGATCCGGAGGATCCCGGCTGAGCATGTTCTGCGAGAGCGGCTCGAAGAGCTTCACGAACCAGGGCATCCGGGCCCGCTGCTCCGGGGTCATGTTGCCAATGCGATCCTTGCTGAGGCTCGCGTGCTTCAACACCCTGTTGACGTCGTCGTAGCGGGTCACCATCCAGCCCGTCTCGTTGGCGAAGCCCTTGATGCGGAAGACGGGCGCCTCCTCGCGCAAGCGCGCGTAGAACGGAAACGGGTTGGCCTTGAAGCGCTGCGAATTGAAATCGGGCGGCATGAGGGTTTGCATGAGGGTCCTCGCGCACGACGCTCTAACACGGTCCGGTCAGGCGCGTGTCAGGACAGGAGAGGCCGCAGCCACAGCATGAGCGGTAGCGAACTGCCCAGATAGCTGGAAGCGAGCAGTGCCCTGACGAGCGGTCGGCGCTGGGCGGTGCGGGGCCAACCCGGAAGGCCCGCCGGGACGAGCAGCAGCGGCAGTCCGAGCAGGACCCAGAGCAGCGCGGGCACGGCGGAGGGGGAGCCGCTGCGTTCGAGGTGCTCGAGCAGTCCCAGCGGATCCTCGCGCTGTCCCGACGGGGTGAGGCCCACGTGGCACCCGTCGGGCGTGAGCAGCGTGAGTCCCTGGCGCGAGGGCACGAGGTAGCCCAAGGGCAGGGTAGGGCAGCGGCCCTCGAGTCGGGCGACGGCGGCCGGCGCTCCGGTGCCTCCACCCACCCGCAGCGTGCCCTCCGTGTCGGCGACCGTGTGCCACCGCTGGCCCCGCCACTCATGGAGCACGCCCGAGCCCTGTTCCGGCAGGAAGCGGGGGAGGGGCACGAGTCGGGTGCCATCGGCCACCACGGGCGCGGGCAGGAGGCGCAGCCCGACCGGTAGCGGCTCGGCGGGGAGGATGCTGCCGTCCGGCTCGAGCCGATGGGTGGCCGGTGTACGCGGCGGCCTCAGACGCCCGGCCACGCGCAGGTCGAGCCCGGACAGCAACTGGAGGGGCTGTCCCTCCGCCTCGCCGACTCCGCTCTCCTCCACCTGTCGCAGGGCGCCTCCGTCCTCCACGAGGAAGCGCCAGCCCTGCCCCCAGCCCATTCGGAAGGCCGCATGCACGACGCATTCGGTGCGGTGCAGGCACATCTCCTCGCGGGTGACGGTGCGGGGGAGCTCCGTGTCCCCCACCTGGACGAGCACCGCGTCCGCGGCCTCCGCTCGGGTGTCCTCGCCTCGTGCCGGCGCGAGCGCCACCTCCAGCCGACTGCCCGACCAGCCCATGCCCAGCAGTCGACTCCCAGCCCCGCCCGGGAGCCGCTGCGGAGGCTCCTGCCAGCCCTTCGTCCCCGCCACGCCCGCCACGAGAACCTCGACCACCCCACCCGGCGTCGGCGTGCGCGTGCTGGCTCGATACACGATCCCCACGAGGCCGCCGGGCCCCGGAAGCAGGCCCTCGACACGATCGAGCGACAGGCGGTCGGGCAGGGGGGCCAGCAGGCGGGCCTCTCCTCGCGCTGGCTGGAGCAGGGCGAAGCCGCCTCCCGGAAGGTCGGGCGTGGCCGTGCAGGGGATCCACACCCGGCTGTCGTGGACCAGCAGGGGAAAGCGCGCGTCACGGCCGCAGCCCTGGGGCGCCGCCACGAGGGGTTGGCCCGCCGCGTCCCACCACCTCGACTGACGCACACCGGTGGGGTGCTGAGGCCAGAGGGTCACGACACCGGCTGCCACCACCCACACCGCGCAGGCGGTACCCAGGAGCAGCCAGGAGAGGAAGCGGAGAAAAGGCACCAGCCTGAGGACGTCCGAGCCGGGGCATCTCTTCCCGGGCGCGCGGTGCCGTCGGCCCCTGGAATCCGCCCTGGGCATGGAGGCCAACTTGAGCCCTCCCGAGGGGAAGGCGTCAGGAGCCAGTCGGTGGAAGGCAGTCCGCGCTGCCG
Source organism: Archangium sp. (assembly GCF_036388035.1). Classification (GTDB taxonomy): domain Bacteria; phylum Myxococcota; class Myxococcia; order Myxococcales; family Myxococcaceae; genus Archangium. The sequence continues at coordinate 9,759 of NZ_DASVSO010000527.1, read as the reverse complement.
CCCCGGTGGGCCGGTGACTAGGCCGCGTCGGCCACGTCCTTGGGCGTGGAGGTGACCTTGACCTTCCCGTCCTCGATGCGGATGTGGCGACCGTCGAAGGCGACCACGGTGAAGTGGTTCTTCTCGTTGTAGAGGATGCTCTGCTCGCGCAGGACGCCGAGCGCCACCTCCTCACCGAGGCGGACGGCCTGGGTGTAGTCGCTGCGCCAGTGGACGCCGGCCCCGTTACGGGCGATGGCGATGTTGCCCGCGAGCTTGTTGAGCTCGCCGTCCACGGTGAGCGCATCCGCGTCCGGACCGGTGTAGTCCACGAGCGACATGCCGTCCGCCGCGGGCACCTTGAGGGGGACGAGCGGGCTGCCATCGCGACGCTTCAGGTCCTTGATGCGCTGCTCGCCGCCCTTGAGCCAGGCCTTGATGACGGTGACGCACGCACCCGCCACGGTGCCGTGGCCGGTGCCGTACGCCGGGTGCATCGGACTGCCCTCGGGGAAGGCCTGCGGCAACAGCGACGAGCCGTACTTGCTCAGGATGCGCTGGTGCGCCTGCGAGTCCAGCAGTCGCTGGTTCACCGGGTAGTTGGACACCACCTTGCGTCGGGCGACGTCGATGCGGCCCCCCCACTCCTCGGGACGCAACCGGCGGTGGACGAACCACTTCTGGAACCAGACGGCCTTGAGCGCCCGGGTGGCCACCTCGGTGAGCAGCACGAGCAGGGCCGGGTCTCCGAAGACGCCGAAGCCCATCTGGTTCTTCGCGCTGATGTTGTCGCCCACGTACGGGTTGCCGTCGTCGAACTGGAGGTTGGCCGCCTGCAGCAGCAGGAGCGCCGCGTTGAAGTAGGCCTGGTGGAGCTGGTCCACGTGGACATAGCGCGCCAGGTCCCGCAGGCTGCGGATGTAGCGCTTGCCCACCACCGCCGGCTCGAGGAGCGTGTCATCCGGCAGGGTCGTGTTGGCGCCGTTCTGGACCTTCAGCCAGTCCGCGAACTTCGTCATGTAGTCGAGCCCCGGCGGCAGGGTGCGCTGGCGCGCGTCGATGGTCTGCGAGCCGAACGGCGTGTCGTGCAGCAGGAACTGCGAGAGGTAGGGGCCCTGGAGGTCGCCCTCGGTCAGGCCGCGGAAGACGGTGGCGGGGGTGATACTCTTCAAGCGCGGGCTGTCGAAGATGTCCTGCTTGTCCTTGTCGCGCCCCTCCTGGCGGAGCGCCCCGAGTTCCAGCGTGGCGGCCTTCACGCCCGGGTCCGAGTCGTAGGTGATGAAGGGCACGTCGCGCAGCAGCGCCATCCAGTACAGCTCCACCATCTCCCCGTCGTTCTTCCGGCTGTCGAGCTTCGGCACGGGGGCGATGGCGTGCGACCAGGCATCGCGGCCCTCTAGGTCGAAAGCCAGCCCCGTCTGTGGGGCGGTCCACTTGCGGCCCGCCTCCGGTGAGAGGGGAATTTGGGCGAAGTCCTTCTCCTTGCCGCTCTGGAGCGCGTCCCGAAGCTTCTCGTAGTCCGCGAGCTTCACCTCGCCCGTGGTGGCGTTGTGGTGCAACCCCTTGGTGAAGTTGGCCACGGGGAACTTGAGCTTCTGGAGGTACTCGTCCTCCTCGCCATTAGTCATCTGCTTGGGCAGGGACTCGGTCTGCGAGATGTCGGTGGCTTTCTCGCGAATCTCCTCGGCTTCCTCGCGGCGCTTCTTGGGGCTGAGGGGGGTGATGGCCTCTTTCATGTCAATCTCCCGGAAAGCCGGGCTCGAGGCATTCGAGCACCCGCCGTTTCCGCTGACGGGTTGATGGGCTTGCCGGGTTGTGTGAGATGCCACCGAGCATCTCGGCAGGAGGGCAGGCACACCGGGCTCACGGCCCCGCGTCGGGAGCCGCGCTCGGAGCGGCCATCACCTCGCGCAGCAGGGAGTCGTCCACCAGGCCCTTCAGGCGTGTTGGCGTGCAGGGAGAAGCCCTCCAGGAAGGCGCATCGGGGCTGCTTTCGGGGAGGGGGCCGCACGTCCACCTCCGTCCAGCGCAGCCGCCGCTGCAGGGAGTGCGCCTGGAGGCGGCAGGTTCGATTTCCGCCGCTCTGAGCCGAGCCCACCCCCAACTCGGGTCTTGTTGGAGCGTATTTGGGCCAAATCCAGACGACTCGTATCAGACGACTCGTATCACCCGATAGGATCCGGCGAGGGCGGGCCCCCGATGAAACCCGCCGGCGTCGTCAGGTAGCGCCAGGAGAAGGCGGACAGCACTCCGAACAGGATGAGCGCCGTTACCACCAGCGCGGCCCGCTGTCGCGCCGACGAGGTCAGGCGCGAGCGCAGGAGCGCTTCCGGCCCGACTTCCCCCAGCGGCAGCGAGACGACGAGCCAGACCAGTGAGGCCCCGAACCAGACGGTCGCGAATAAACCCAGCCGCTCCGCCTGGTTGAGCAAGGTGAATTTCGACAACACCCCGAGGCTCGTGAGCACGACCACCGCAGAAATCGTCGCCCCGATCAGCCGTATCCGTCCGAAGCCTCGGAGACGAGCGAACGCTTCCAGCGCGAGATCGAGCGTCGCTCCGAGCAGCAGGGGCGTCACCACAGCGGCGAAGGGCGACGGAAACGCGGAGAGCGCGCCGAACAACGTCGCATAGATCCACGGCGTGGCCAGCAGACCCAGCAGCAGTGCGCCGAGCCCCGCTGCCCCCGGATCCCTCCGCCGTCCGGCGATCATTGGGAGCGCCCAGCGAACACGCTGTAGCCGCTGATTGGGCCGTTGCAGCAGTGGGTGGCGGAGCCGAGCAGGTAATAATAGTCGCCGTGCTTGATGATGCTGGCGCCCTCGTAGCGGTTGGGCATGGTGACCTCCACCTGCGAGAATACATAAACATCTCTGGCCGGCTGCGTCATGTCCCTGTCTCCAAGTCCAATGACTGACGTGACACGTCAAGTCTGTATCACCGGCCGTCACATTTCTCTCGGGCCTCGTCAATCCAAGTGAAGGAAAACGAAGCTCCGAAAGAGAAATATCCATGATGAAGCTCCTGAGAACCAAGGCGAGCGCCGCCGCACTGGGCGTCAGCCTGCTCGGTGCCGTGGTCGCCAGTCCAGCCGCCCACGCCGCGCCCTTCGACCCGGCCATGGCTCAGGCGCCCACCCTCCAACCCAACCCCAAGAACGTCGACTACCCGGTGCCCACGGTCGGGTCGGTGTACTTCGTCTCGAGCTCGCCCACCGGTAACGGTAACGACGCCGCCGACGGGCGTTCAATCAACACGCCGTTCAAGACCCTGGGCCGAGCGCTGATCGTGGCCAAGGAGGGCCCCCGACCGGCCACCGTCGTCCTGCGGGGCGGTACCTACGAAGAAGGGGCCGAGGCCGCGGGCTCGACCGGCCCCTACACCATCAACTTCCCCGTCACGATTCAGCCCCATGGCCGCGAGAAGGTCTGGCTGAAGGGCAGTGTCAGGGTCACGGGCTGGTCCTCGGTCGGGACCAACCGCTGGCGCCGCACCGGGTGGACCACCCGCTTCTGCCAGCGACCGACCGACGGCCGTGGCGACAAGTTCTGCAAGCACCCGTCACTGAACAACCCGACCTACCCCATGGCCGGTGCCCAGGACATGGTGTTCCGCAATGATCAACCGCTGCGCCAGGTGGCGACCCTCGCCGAGGTGGGCCCCGGTCGGTTCTTCGTCGACACCGAGCTCGGACACCTCTACATCGGTGACTCGCCGACCGGTGCCAGGATCGACGCCTCGAATCGCGACCTGGCCCTGCACGTCTCGGGCTTTGGTCCGGGGACCGGCGGTAGCGGAACCGTCATCCAGGGGCTCGGGTTCAAGCACTACGCCTCCGAGGAGCAGACGGCGAAGCAGTCGACGGAGCGCCCTCCGAAGGGAGGTGTCGTGCTGCTCGACAACGTGTCGAACACGCGGGTGGAGAACAATACCCTCACGCAATCCGCTTCCACCGCCCTCACCGCGGTGAAGGCCACCGGCGCGGTGATCCGCGACAACGTGCTCGCGGAGAACGGCTTTGTCGGCGCCAACATCACCGGTACCGCTGGCGGGCTGACCTTCGAGGGCAACCGCGTCTTTCGTAACAACACCGAGGGGCTGCACGACACCCTGACCGGTGGCGAGGCCGAGAACGCCGCCGGGGTCAAGGTCACCTCCACTTCGCCGTTGACCGTTCGCGACAACATCTTCGACCACAACGACGGCAGCGGTTTCTGGTGTGACCTGGATTGTGCCGACGCCACCATCACCCGCAACGTCAGTCGCAACAACACCGGGAACGGCATCTTCTACGAGGTCTCGCAGCGGGCGATCATCGCCTCCAACGTGCTGACCGGCAACACCGAAGCCGGATTGTCCATCGGCGGGGCGGACGGGGTGCAGATCTACAACAACACGTTGTACGGCAACGCCGACACCCGAGCCGGTGAGCTGTTCGGCGCCGAGTTGGTCGTATTCGATCTGCAACGTTGCACCCAGACGGGGTGCGTCGAGCGGTGGCGGACCCGCGGCGTGGTGATCAAAAACAACCTCATCGGCGGTGCGGGTTCGAGGCGGCTGTTCAACTCCTCCACGGGCGTCGCGGACCTGGCAGCTCGGGTGCCCGCAGACACCTTCATCACCGCCATGGATCACAACGGCTACCACCGGTCGACCGTCGGCGGCCCGCCCACGCCGGCAACGTTCGCCGGATGGCTGCACCCCCGCGTGGCGGCCCAGGGTGGCCCCTTCCACGTCGACCACACCAGCCTGGCGTCGGTGCAGGCTTTCACCGCGACCGAAGATCACGGCCTGGCATTCGAGCAGGTGGCGGACCCCTTCTTCGTCAACGCGGCGGCCGGCGACTTCTCCTTGCTGGCCAGTAGCCCGGCCCGGGCAAGCGGGGACCCGCTGCCGGCCGCTGTGGCCGCCGCTGTCGGCGTGCCCGCCGCCCCGGCCCCCGTCGACCGGGGCGCGTTGGCGTGGCCGACGCTGCAACTGCGAGTACCGGCCTACGGGTCGACGGTCAGTGGCCCGGAAGCGGTCCTGGCCACCAGCGTGCCGGACCCAGCGAGGGTGACCCGTGTCGAGTACCACCTCAACCGGGTCGGCTCCACGACGACGACAAACGTGGGCTCGACGGGCAACCGAGGGTTCGGGTACGCCGTCGTCTGGAACTCGACCGCCGTGGCTGATGGCCCGTACGAGATCCGAGCCCATGTCGTCATGGTGGAGGGCACGACCCGCACGGTCGTCAAGAGCCCGCCCATCGTTGTCACGGTGCGCAACGGGTGACCGCCCGACGGCCCGCGCGGAGAGGGCACCCGAAGGGGCGAAAGGAGCTACACACCAAGGAAACACACACTGATGAAGTTCCTGAAAGCCAAGGCCAACACAGCCACACCGGGCATCAGTCCACCGAGCAAATCAACATGAACTGGAACATCAGGAAGCACGGTCGAATCGCACCAACAGCTGTACTCGCGCTTGCATCCTTCGCACTGCTGGCGGGATGCGGCAAGCTCCAGAAGGTGAGGGAGGCTATCGATGGGCCTTACCATAGGCTCGCAGCGGGTACGGGAGGCGTCTACCTGACGATCAAAGGCAACGCCACCAACTGCATGACCTCCTTCTACGATGGGTGTCGAAAAAACGGCGAGTCTTCGACGGCGTGCGCGCGAGTCCTTCTGGACCTTTCGCGTGGTAAAATCGAAGAAAGTCTGGAAGGCCGAGCGAAGGAGCTGTGGAACGGGCAGTACTCGGTCTATGGCTTCCACCCAAACATCGGCAAGGGCTTTCGCAGCGAGGAAGCGGGCGACCTGGCCACCGCCGTCCAAGATCTTCGTTCTCGCAACCATGAGTGCCTGCGCGTGCATTGGAAGCCGACCGGCACCAACTGGACCACGCAGGATGGAAGCGCCACGGAATGCAGTCCTGGGGCATTGGTGCTTGACGACAAAGATAAGCCCATCAGTTGCCCCGCCGCCTGAGCCACACAACCCGCGGTTTCTTCAATCGCATGCGCACCAGCACCTGGGCCGCCGCCGAACAACCACCGAGGCCCGAGATGAAGCAAGCCCGGCGACCCCATGAGGATCGCCGGGCTCGTCGTTCACCGGGTGCTGCTCGCCGCCGTTACAGCCGCGCGGTCAGCGACAGCATGAGGCGCCGCGGGAGCACCGGACGGGCCAGGAAGATGTCCGGCACGGCTCCGAGCGACTCGTCCACGCGCGGGTTGCCCTCGGTGAGGCCAATGCTGTTGAGCGCGTTGAAGAGCTGCAGGTCCAGGGTGAAGTTCTCATACGTGTACCCGGCCCGGGCGTTGAACTGACTGAAGCCGAGCAGGTCCACCGTGTTGGCGTTGTTCGAGAACCGGTGCCCCACGTAGCTCCAGTTGAGGCCGACGGTGGCGTTGCCGAACATGAAGGTGCCCGTCAGATCGCCGATGACCTGGGGGATCCGGCGGATGCGGTTGCCGGAGAAGTCCTCCTCGCCCTCGATGAACTCCGTGTAGCGCGGATCCTGCACCGTCAGCATGCCCTGCGCGCGGAAGAACCGGACCGGCTGCACCGCGGCCTCCAGCTCCAGGCCCAGCGTCCGCGCCTTGCCCGCGTACGCGGTGACGAAGCTCGTGGCCCCCGTCTCCGGATCCACCCGGGCGTCCTGGCTGGGGAAGTTCTCGATCTGCATCCAGTAGGCCACGGCCGCCAGGGCGTACCAGGGCCCGCCCAGCTTGAGGCCCGCCTCGTTCTGCCACAGCGTCTCCGGCGTCCGCGGGAACGTCTCGTCATTCGGATTCGTGGCGGTGAGGTACTGGTCGAGCAGCGGCATCTTGTAGCCGCGGCTGCTGCGGGCATAGGCCGAGGCCGCGTCCGAGAGGGCGTAGTTCACGCCGCCCGAGAGCGCCCAGTCGGTGAGCGACACGTTCACGCGCTGGAACCTGCCCGTCCCGAAAAACGCGGCGTCATCCGCGCCGGTGGTGGGGTCTCCCAGGTTGAACGCCGCCGTCCGCTCCACGATCTGCTGGTACGTGTTGCGCTCGACGCGGCCGGCCAGGTCGATGCGGAGCTTCTCGCCGAGCTTGACCTCATCCCCCAGGAAGGCCGCCGCGAGGGTCGCGTCGCCCGAGCCGTTGGTGTAGTTGCTCAGATAGCGGCGGAAGCCATTCTGGGTGACGCCGCGCACCACGTTGCCTTCGTTATCGAGCACCTGGAGATCCAGGAAGCGCGGGCGGTTGCGCACGTCGGTGACGATGTCGTTGAAGTACCAGCGGTTGTCCGCCGTGTAGTAGCCGAGGTAGAGGCCACCGGAGAGCGTGTGCTCGGTGGGGCCCAGCGAGCCGTACTTGATGAACCGAAGCTGGTTGGACACGTTGCTCATGGGCTTGTTCACCAGCCACTGGCCGCCCAGGTTCACGAGGTTGTTCTGCGTGGCGCACCCGGGGGTGCCGAACTCCGGGGCATCGGGCACGTTGGAGCAGGTGAGCCGGTAGGGCGTGTCGTCGCCCACGATGGACCGGGCCCACGCATCCGCATCCCGCAGCTCGAACGGCAGCATCGCGTTCCAGCTGTGATCCATCTGCATCGCCCGGAGGTTGTTCTGCACCTCCCACCGTCCCTCGGGGAAGTAGACGCGGAGCTCGGCCATGGCGGAGCCGCCAATCTGCTGCTGGCCGTTGTCCAGCGGGAGGTTGAGCAGGCCCGCCCCGCGAGGCAGTGGCACCTGGGCGTTCACGCCCTCGGGCGAGGTCAGCGTGCCATCCACCGGGAAGCCCTCCACGAAGTCGTAGTCCGTCAGCCGGCCGTTCCCACCAAACCGGCCCCGGAGGGGCAGCGGGAGGTAGAAGGTGTTGCGGTCGTTGAGGTACTTGAACGTCACGCGCGCGTGCCCGTTCAGCTTGTCCGTATTGAAGGAGCGCAGGAGGCTGCCCTTGAACTGGCCGCCGGTGGACGCCGGGAAGCCCGGGTTCCGCAGGCCATTGTCGAAGCGGTAGAAGCCGCCGACGGAGAAGCGCCAGTCATCTCCCATGGGGCCGTTGAGGTTGGCGTCGAGGCGGTAGAGCCCCGCGGTGGCCGTGGAGGCCCGGAGCGTCCCGGCCAGCTTGTCGCCTCCCGTCTTGTTGATGAAGTTGACGACGCCGCCGGGCGCGTTGCTGCCGTACAGGGCCGAGGTGCCGCCGCGCACCGCCTCCATGCGCTCGATGTTCTCGTCCACGCGCAGGAAGATGTCGTTGTTGACGAAGAAGAGCTCCGTCGAGTCGAAGACGGGCATTCCGTCCTCCATCAGCGCCACGTAGCGGTAGGAGCCATCCGCCGGCAGGCCGCGGACGAACAGGTTGCCGCCGACCTCACCGCCCGAGCTCTCCACGTAGAAGCCGGGGACGATCCGCATCAGGTCCGCGGTGTTGCGCGGCATGCGGGCCTTGATCTCCTCCTCATTGAGGGTCGAGACGGCCGTGCTGGAGCGGATCTTCCGGTCCGGCGTCTGCGCCGTCACGACGATCTCCTCCACCGCCAGGAGATCCAGCTCGAGCGCGAAGTTGGCCTGGGCGGGGGCATCCGCGCTCACCGTCACCTTCCGGCTCTGGCTCATGAAGCCCTCACCCCGCACCTCCAGGGTGCGCTCACCCGGAGTCAGGCCCGTGAGGGTGTAGTTGCCCTTGATGTCGGTCTGGACACTCTGCTTCGTGCCCCTCACCGCCACGGTGACACCCCACAGTGGGTCTCCATAGGCCGCGGTGACCTGCCCCTGCACCGTCCCGCCCTGTCCCTGCTCCTGCACCGGCGCGGCCGGCTCCTGGGCCCATGCCGCCTGTCCGGGGACGAGCAGGAGGGGGAGGGACATGCACAGCACCAGGGCCCGCTGCCACACGGCTTGGGGAATGCTTTCGAACCTGCTCGACGTCATCAACGGAGTGCCTCCTGTCTAGAGGAGGAGCGGGCATCCCCCCGAAGCCGCGCTCCTCGGTGTCGGACGAAACTAGCACTCCCCGTCGCAGGGGGGGCTCCTGTTCGCGGTGGCTCCTGGCCCAACTGTGGCGCAACCCTCCGTTCTGCTAAGCCGCGCCCCATGAGCGCGATACACACGCCCCCTGCGCCGCTGCCGTCCTTCCCCTACGACGCTCCTGTCCCGCCGGCCTCCGTCGGGGTGGACGCGGAGCGGCTCGCGCGGGCGGTGGACCTCTTCCGCGCGCAGCAGGCGCGGGGCCTCTTCCCCGGGGGCCAGCTCGCGGTGCGTCGGCGGGGGCACCTGGTGGCGAGCGTCGTGGTGGGGCTCGCGCGCGGGGCTCGGGGGGAGGAGGCGCCGGTGCCCGTCACGGCCACCACGCGCTTCAACATGCACTCGGCGAGCAAGCCGCTGGTGGGGCTGTGCATCGCCCGGCTCGAGGAGGCGGGCGCGGTGGCGCTGGACGCGCCCGTGGCGCGCTACGTCCCGGAGTTCGCGGCGAACGGCAAGGGCGCCATCACGCTCCTGGACGTGCTGACGCACCGGGGCGGCGTCCTCCTCCCGGGGCTCATCGCCTCGCCCGAGCGGTGGGCGGACCCGGAGGCGGTGCTCCGCGCCCTGGTGGAGGCCGTCCCGACCCACCCGAGAGGGACGCTGGCCTACCACCCCAACGAGTTCGGGTGGATCCTCGCGGAGGTGGTGCGGCGCGTGGTGGGCGAGCCGCTGGACGCCTTCTGCTCGCGCGAGCTGCTCGCGCCCGCGGGCCTCGGCGAGATGGCCTTCCGCGGACAGGCCGCGTGGCGGGGGCAGGTGGCGCGGACGTACTGGGTGGGCCGGCGCCCGCACCTCCTCAAT
>NZ_DASVSO010000526.1:0-11422 GCF_036388035.1 Archangium sp. | reverse complement strand
TGCGCAACCCGATTGCACCTGCTCGAGCTCGCTTCTCTGCTCGATTGGCAAGCGTCTGGTCAATAACAGGAATTGCTGGCATAAGTGGAGATGCAGTTCCCCCGCTGCGTCCCCCCGGAGGTCCCGTGCTCCCCGCACGTCGCTGCCTCGCCACTTTGATTGCCACCGTGCTGCTGGCCGCCGCTCCCGCTCTCGCGGAAGCCCCGGTGTGCGCTCCGGTGTCGAAGGTTCCCCTCGAGCGTCACCTGCGCCAGCTCACCCTGGACCTGCTCGGCCGTCCGCCCACCCATGAGGAGTACCAGGCCGCCCGTGCCAAGGGGGAGGTGACGGCCGAGGACATCCGCGCGCTGATGCAGAAGGACGAGTTCTACGCGCGCATCCGCGGCTACCACCGCGCGCTCCTGTGGAGCAACATCAGCACCAGCATCAACAACAACGGCAACTCGCGCCTGACGGGCGCGGGCACGGCCACGGACGCGCTGTCGCTGCGCGGCAACAGCAGCCGCCCGCTGCGTGGCGCCAACAACCAGGGCTGTGACAGCTTCATCCCCCAGGACTCGTGCAACGACTCCTGGCAGGACAAGCACACGGAGGTTCTGGACGCGGTCACCGGCAAGCCCGTGACGGCCAAGGTGTGCCGTGACGCGCGCGAGGTGCCCAACGCGGTGAGCTGGGACTACGACTCCAACTTCTACCGCTGCACCCGGGTGTCCCCGACGGCGCCCGCCGACCCCGCGAAGACGAACCTGTGCGAGGCCGCGGTGGCGCAGGGGCTCATCGTTCCCAAGTACCTCTACTTCTGCGACATGCAGCGCCTGACGAGTGGCGCCCAGGCGGGCACGCTGGCGCCGCACCTGTGCCTGCCCAACTCCACCAAGTACCCGAGCGTGACGGAGGTGCTGGAGAAGGACGCGTCGGGCGTGGACCGGGTGGTGGCCTTCACGCTCCCCATCTCGCCCTCGAGGCTCGATCGCTGCTCGCTGGCGCTCAAGCAGAAGGTCACCAATGGCGTGGAGATCAAGGGCTCCTACGTGCCGCAGACGGGCTGCATCCACCGTGAGGGCTTCGTGAAGCGGCCCGCGCCCTTCTGGAACGCCGGAGGCGCGGACGTGAACGTGTGCGCCATCGAGGCCCAGACGAACGCGGCCAACCCGTGGACGCTGGAGCCCTGCACCACCGCGCGCTTCAACGGAGACCGCAGCTGCGGTTGTGGCGAGGGCATGCGCCGCTGCGAGGCCCCCGGTGGCACCACGCACACCGCCCGCGTGCTGGCCATCAACGCCGAGCCCGAACTCATCGCCGAGTCGGTGGTGCGCCGCGACGAGCCCTACTTCAACCTCCTCACCACGCGCCGCTCCTTCCTCAACGGCCCGTTGTCCGCGCTGTACCGGGATTCGCAGCAGGGCGTGGGCGTCTTCAGCGCCACGCCTCCGGCGGACCCCGCGGTGCTGCCCGACGTCCCCTTCGCGCAGGCGGACACCTGGAAGGAGTACGTGCGCGACAGCGAGCACTCGGGCGTGCTCACCACGGCCTCGTTCCTCCACCGCTTCCCCACCCAGCGCGCGCGCGTCAACCACTTCTACTCGGCCTTCCTCTGCAAGGCCTTCACCCCGCCGGACAACGCCCGCCTGCCGTCGGCCGAGGACGCGTGCAACCGGGAGAACAACCTGGCCAAACGCTGTGGCTGCAACTACTGCCACGCCACCATCGAGCCCACCGGCGCCCACTGGGGCCGCTACGCCGAGCGCTCCGCGCTCTTCCTCCACCCGGAGCAGTTCCCCCGCTATGACCCCAAGTGCCGGGACTGCGCGCTCTCGGGCAACACCTCGTGCGGGGGCGAGTGCGGCCAGTACGTGATGCAGGCCTATGACGGCGATGGCGCCAACTCGCTGGGCCTGCTCAAGACGTACCTCTACCGCACCGCGGACGAGGAGCAGAACATCGAGAGCGGCCCCGCGCTGCTGGTGCAGCGCATGCTGCAGACGGGAGACCTGGAGCGCTGCGCGGTGCGGCGTGTCTGGCAGGAGTTCCTCGGCCGGCCCATGTCGGCGGAGGAGCAGCGCCTCTATCTCCAGCCGCTCGCCGACGACTTCGCGCGAGACGGCCACCGCTTCAAGGCGCTCATCGAGCGCGTGGTGATGTCGGACGCCTACCGGAGGATCGACTGATGCGCCGCCTGCTCCTCTTCGCACTGCTCGCGCTCGGTGCCTCCGCGTGCGAGAAGACCCCCGTTGTTCCGCCCCCGGTGGACGGCCAGCTCGAGCCCGTGGCCAACCCGCACGGGGACATGACGCCGCTGCCGGATCCGGAGCTGCAGAACGGCCGGGTGGGGCGCTCTCCCCGCCGGCTCACCGTGGACCAGCTCGCCCGCTCCATCGAGGTGGCGGTGGGCCGCAAGTGGACGGAGCTCGACAGCGGCAGCGGCCTGGGCACCACCCTGGGCCGGGCCGACTTCGCGCTCGTCAACCAGGAGAGCACCGAGCCCAACCTCGTCTTCGCCAAGTTCCTCGAGGACGGGGCGCGCGTGGTGTGCCTGGAGCAGGCGGCCGCCGAGAAGGCCCTGGCCTCTCCGGAGGCGCGCGTGCTCAGCCGCACGATTCCCGGGCCGCTCGGGGATCTGCGCAAGCTCTCCGACGCCCAGGTGAACGAGCTGCTCGTGTACCTGTCCGTGCGCTTCTGGGGCTCGCCGCTTCAGGGCGACGAGCTGACGCGCTGGGCGGGCTTCTTCAAGAAGGCGGCGGCGCGCGCGGAGGCCATCTCCGGTGGCCGCGACCAGGCCCTGGCCGCGGTGTGTATCGCGTTGATGACGGACTCGCGGTTCCTCACCTACTGATGGCCCGGGGAGATGCATCCATGAAGAAGAACCCTCCGACTCCTTCCTCCCGCCGGACCTTCCTGAAGGCCGCCGCTGGCTTCATGGGCACCAGCCTGCTGGGGGGCCTGCCCTTCCGCGCCTTCGCGCAGGCGGCCGCGCTCAAGCCCGCGGACCGCTGCTTCGTCTTCGTCTACTTCTCGGGAGGGTGGGACCAGCTCCTGGCCTTCGACCCGAGGAACCCGGACGACTTCACGCCCGAGCGCGTGGCGGAGACGCGCATCCTCCCCGGCTACAACCTCTTCACCGACAGTACCTTCCCCACCCGGCCCATCGTGCCGGCCGAGAAGGCGGGCGTGGGCCCCTCCAACATCGCCTTCGGCCCGGCCGTGAGCGATCTGGCCGAGCACTACGACCTCATGACGGTGGTGCGTGGCATCAACATGACCACGCTCGCGCACGAGGAGGGGATGCGCTACTTCATCACCGGCAAGCGCCCCATTGGAGCCGCGGCGCGTGGCTCGTCCACGGCGACGGAGATCGTCGGCCAGATGGTGCCCTCCGTCCCCATCCCCTCCATCGCGTACGGGGTCGAGTCGTACAACGACCGGTACCCGGGCGGCGCCAACGCGCTGAGGGTGAGCCGGGCCAAGGACCTGGTCGACTCGCTGTCGCCGAGCAAGAAGCGGCTCGACAGTCAGATTGAGCAGGAGCTCGTGGCCCTGGGCGGCCAGCCCATCACCTGCGACGAGGCGTCCCTGGGCGCGGGCGGGGTGGGCACCACGTACGAGACGAGCCGCGAGCAGGTGCGGCAGGTGCTGTCGAGCCAGCTCAACGAGGCCTTCGACTTCGGGCTGGCGAAGAACGCGACCATCCGCACCACCTATGAGCTGCCGGCCTCGGGGCCCTACGACAGCCCGGCGGGACGCGCGGCGCTGGTGGCCACGGCGCTGAAGCTGGGCATCAGCCAGTGCGTGTCCATCAACCTGGTGAATGGCCTGGACACGCACTTCGGCACGCAGACGACGCACGCGACCAACCTGCGCACGGGCTTCGACGCGCTCGCCCTGCTGGTGAAGGACCTGCGCAACAGCCTCCACCCGTCCGGTGGCACCTTCATGGACCACACCACCATCCTGGTGTTCTCCGAGTTCGCGCGCACTCCGCTCATCAACGCCACGGGCGGCAGGGATCACCACCTGACGAACAGTTGCCTGCTGATCGGCGCGGGCTTGAAGCACAACATGGTGTTCGGACACAGCGGTGACATCGGCATGGCGCCGGGACTGGTGGACCTGAAGACGGGCGCGAAGGATTCGAACAACGGCAGCAACATCCTCCCCGAGCACATCATCGCGACGGTGCTGGCGTCCGCCGGTCTGGACTACAGCATCACGCGTGTCGACCCTCTCCGCTCCCTGCTGGCGTGATGAACACTCGAGCCTCGTCCCGTGTCTACCCGCTGTTGCTCACGGGCCTGCTGGCCGCGTGCGGCGACAGCGCCCCCTCCCTCCCGTTGGATCACCCGAGCCCCCAGCCCTTCCAGCCGATGCTGCTGCGAGCCCAGGCGGACGTGGCGTCGGCGCCGGGCTTCGCGGACCAGACGGGAGGCGGCGTCTTCGCCACGGCGGTGGGAGAAACCCTCCGGCTGCGGCTGGATGGGACGCGCTCCCCGCTGGAGAGCCACCCGGGCAACCCGGTGACTCCGGGGCGGGCCCGCGCCGTCTTCCGGATGGGGCCGGGCTCGGCGCTGGTGGAGGCGGACAACGGCCTCTTCCTGGCGCAGGCGGGCTGGCTCATCGCTCCCTCCTGGCGGGACGCGCTGGGCGCGGGGCTGACGGCCACGGCGCCGACCCAGGAAGGCGCGGCGTGGCTGGGGCATGCCTCGGGCCTCTACCTGTTGAAGGACGGGGTGCTGTCCGCGCTCAAGGTGGACGGCAAGCCGCTGGAGGGCATCACCTCGCTGGCGGCGGCGCCGACGGACAATGGGGCGCCGGGCCTGTGGTTTGTCCGCCAGGACGCGCTGTGGCTCGCGGTGCGCACGGCCACCGGGGCCTGGCGCGTGAGCGCGGCCGAGGTGTCGCTGCTGGAGGGCGAGCGGCCCATGACGCTGGTGGGGCTGGGGGCCTCGGAGAAGGGCAAGGCGGAGGTGTGGCTGCTGACGTCGGAGCGACTGCTGCGGCGGGCGGCGGATGGGTGGCGGCAGGTGGCGCTGGCGCAGAAGCCGACGCAGGTGCTGGCCGCGGGGCGCTTCCTGTGGGTGAAGGCGGGCGACACGCTCCTCTCCCATGACGCGGACGCGGGCACGTGGAGCGAGGCCTCGGGCGTGGACACTCGCGAGTTCCTCTTCCTGGCCGCGGATGAGAGTGGCTGTGCCTGGGTGCAGCTCGGCGCCGAGACGGTGGCGCTCACCCGGGGCCCGGTGCCTCGGGTGCTGGGCGTGCACGAGGGCATGCAGGTGGTGGAGGACGCGCTGGTGGTGCGCGCGCGCGTGGTGCCGGGCACGGAGCCGCTGAGCGTCACCTTCGAGGTGGCGGGGGTGGAGGTGCCGGTGCGCGGGCCCGCGTACAGCCTCGGGGGGGTGGAGGCGGATGGCTCCTTCCGGCCCTACTCCTTCGTGGGCCTGGAGCCCGGGCCGCACACGCTCAGCGCGGTGGCGCGCTATGGCGACGGCACCGAGGCCCGACGCTCCGTCTCCTTCGAGTACCAGCCCCTCTCCACGGTGGCGCTCGGCTGGGACAAGGACATCCGCCCCATCCACGAGGCGCGGTGCGCCAAGTGCCACGTGTCGGGGCCGGCCCGGCCGCTGTCCTCGTACGCGCTGTGGAAGGAGAACGCGCCGCTCATCGTCGCGGCGGTGCGTGAGCAGCGCATGCCGGCGGACGGCCCGTTGGATCCGCAACTCATCTCCCTCATCCAGCGCTGGGTTGCCACCGGCGCGAACCCCTGAGGCCTCTCTCCATGTCCCGAGTCTTCCGCACCTCGCTGGTGCTCGCGCTCCTGTCGGCGGGCTGCACCCCGGAGGAGTCGCCTCCCGAGCAGCTCGCGGTGGACCCCTGCGCGGGGTTGCCGCCACTCTCCCTCTCCGCGAGCCCCGAGCGGGTGCGCGTGAGCAACCCCGTCTCCCTCACGGCCACGGGCGGCAGCGGCTACTACCGCTACCGCGCCGAGCCGGGTGGCTCCTCGGGCGAGATGCGCGGCTCGCGCTTCATCGCCGGGCTCACGCCCGCGGCGGACACGCTGGTGGTGGAGGACGTGCGCTGCCCGGGAGACGCTCGGGCGCGGGTGAGCGTGGTGGCGGCCTTCGACGTGGCCCCCTCGCGCGCCATGGTGAAGCCGGGCACGTCCTTCCAGGTGGAGGTGACGGGGCAGCTGGGCGAGCCCGTCTTCACGCTGGAGTCCGGCGGCGTGGGCAGCACGCTGACGCCCTCGGGCCGCTACACGGCGGGGACGGGGCGGGGGACGGACCTGGTGCGGGTGCGGGACGGCCGCACGGGGGACGAGGCCCTCCTCCAGTTCGAGGTGCGCGCGGACGCGGTGCTGCGCGGGGACCCAGAGTGGCTGGCGCTGCCCGCGGGCTCGTCGCTGCCGCTGGCGGCGACCGGAGGCAGTGATCGGGTGCGCTGGACGAAGCTGTCCGGCCCCGGGACGGTGGAAGGCGGGCGCTTCTCCTTCGAGCCCGGCGCGACGGGCGCGGCGGTGCTGGAGGCGGCGGACCCCTTCACCGGGCAGAAGGCGCTCGTGCCGGTGCGCGTGCTGGACGAGCTGACGCGCGAGACGCAGGCGCACGGGCAGCTCACGGACACGGCCTCGGTGGTGACGGCGGACTTCGACGGGGACGGGGTGGCGGACGTGGCGGTGGGGCGGCCGGAGAGCGACCTCGCGAAGCCCCAGGGCGGCGTGGTGCTCATCTTCAAGGGGAGCACGGCGGGACTGCCCGCGCAGCCCACGTGGGTGCTCACCGGCGAGACGGACACGGCCCGCTTCGGCGACGTGCTGTCGGCCGGAGACCTGGACAAGGACGGGAAGGCGGAGCTGGCGGTGTCCTCGCCCGGCGCGGACTTCACCATTGGGGACTCGGGCGCGGTGTACCTGTTCCGCTTCGGCGCGAATGGACCGGAGCGTCTCCGGGCGCCCCTCACGGGGCTGGGGCGCGGCTCCTTCGGCGCGGGCCTGAAGCTCGCGGACGCGGATGGGGACGGGGACCTGGACCTGGTGGTGGGCTCGCCGACGGGAGACCTGGCGTCCTCGACGGCGCGCCGGGGCGTGGTGGACCTCTTCCTGCTCACCCCGGGCCAGCCCGTGCCGGAGCTGCCCACCCTGCGCCTGGGCGGGAGCGACCTGGGCAAGACGGGCACGGTCGACTCCCGGGTCAACAACACCGAGCTGGGCCGCATGCTGACGGTGGCCGACCTGAACGCGGACGGGCGGGGGGACCTGGCGGCGCTGACCAAGGTGTCGCGCTTCAACGCGGATGGCACCTCGGCGGGCGTGGTGCAGTGGGCGGTGGCCGTGTTCTTCGCGCGCGCCGAGGGCCCGCGCTTCCGCGCCACGCCGGACGCATACGTGCTGCCCATGAACTTCTCGGATGGTACCGAGGGCACCTGGCGGCTGGACGCCATCCCGGCGGAGGGCGCACGGCCGCCGCTGCTGCTGGTGACGGCGGACCAGGCGGACTCGCCGGACCTGCGCGCCAATGGCGGCCCGAACATCATGTCGGACGCGGGCGGGACGCTGCTCTTCGACCTGAGCGCGCTCAAGCCCACGGGAGAGCCCTCGACGACGCCCGTGCAGGTGAAGCGTGAGGAGGCCTGGGCCCGGTTGTACGGCGACGTGGCCAGCATCCGCGCGGGACGGAGCTGGGCGGTGGCGGACGTGGACGGGAAGCCCGGCTCGGAGCTGCTGCTGGGCGCTCCGTACGCGAGCGTCCCCGTGACGGGCGGCTCGCTGCGCTACGGAGGTCGGGTGCTGGTGTACTCGCTGTCGGAGCTGAGCCGCGGCGCCGTGCTCATCAAGCCGACGACGAGTCTGATGGGGCTGGCGAAGTCGGACACCTTCGGGGCGGGGCTCGCGGCGTGGCCGCTGCCGGGCAGCTCGGGGCTGGTGGTCTTCGCCGGGCGGGCCTCGGTGCCCGGGCTCACCTTCACCGGGCGGGTGGATGGCTTCGTGAAGGCGGGCGAGTCGCTCGCGCAGTGGACGCGCACGAGCGTGATGGTGCCCGCGCGGCCGAGCGTGGAGCGCTTCGGTGAGGCGGTGGCGGTGGCGAAGGGCGCGGGCGGAGTGGTGGCGCTGGTGGGCGCGCCGGGCTGGGCGGGCCCCGGGGTGAACGGGGACGGCAATGACCTCGGGGCGGGCCGGGCCTGGGCGTACGGCACGGCGGGGGGCGCGGGCGCGCTCGTGGCCGAGGGGGCCTCCGCGCCGCTGTCTCGCGGGCGCAACGTGGGCACGGACGTGGCCTTCACGGACTTCAACGGAGATGGGCGCGCGGACCTGGTGCTGGGCGCGCCGTCCTTCACCCTGCCCGGGGCTTCCTCTCGTTCCACGGAGATCACCCCGGTGTACGCGCAGGAGCGCGCCGAGTGCATTCCGGCCGCGAATCTGACGGCCGGTGGCGTGCTGGTGTCGCTGGGCCAGGCGGATGGGAGCTTCAAGCCCGCGTACCGGCTGTGGGCGCCGGGGGACATCGCGGGGTGTACGCCCGCGGGCACCACCTGCCAGCGCCGGAGCCTCGGGCGCGGGGTGGTGGGCGGCTTCGACTTCAACGGAGATGGCAAGCAGGACCTCGGGGTGCTGCGCAACAACGGCTTCGAAGTCCTCCTGGGGCGCGCTCCGGATGACGCCTCGCTGGCGAAGCTGACGATGGGGTGCGACCCCGTCTACACGGCGCCCTACTCGGCCCAGCAGACGTCGGTGCCGGCGGCGCTGGGGGACCTGGACGGGGATGGCTGTGACGAGGTGGCGTGGCGCTACGCGGACGGCGCGAAGGCGGGCATCGTCGTGCTGTTTGGCTACGACGCGAGCGGGGGGCGGTGTGGCTCCACGCACACGGTACCGGCGACGGTGCGGCTGGCGGCGGACCCGGAGGTGGGCATCAACTTCCTCGGGCTGGGCGTGGCGACGGCGCGCGTGGGCCGCGTGCTGGGCAAGACGGGCGCGGACTACCTGGCGGTGAGCGCGGCGAGCGTCCCCTTCGAGGGCGTGACGCAGCCGGCGGTGTTGCTGTTTGACACGGCGGAGCTGGCCAGGCGCCGGCCGGCCTCGGGCGAGGCGCTGGTGGGCGCGCTGGAGAGCGCGTTGCTGCCCAAGGTGCTGGTGCACCGCTCGCGCGCGGTGGGCTTCGGGGCGGCGCTGGCGGGCGGGGTGGACCTGACTGGCGACGGCGTGCCGGAGCTGGTGGTGAGCGCGCCGGGCGCGTCGGTGGCCTCGGACGGTGGAGGCGCGGTGTTCATCTACGCCGGAGGACCCGGCACCACCGGAGCGCTCACGCCGCTGCTCACGCTGACGGGAGACGTGACGGAGCGCGCGGGCTTCGGTCAGGACCTGGCGCTGGTGGCGGGGAGCGGAGGCACCCCGCCGACGCTCGTCATTGGCGCGCCCCTCAGCTACCGCACGGGGACGCAGAACGGCTCGGCCTTCCTGGTACCCCTCAGCTTCTAGCCGCGCTCAGTGCGTCATCGGCACGGGGGGCTCGGAGATGCCCTCGAGCACCCGTCCGGCGAGGGCCTGGTCCTCCATCCCCATGGCCAGGTCCCCCAGCGACACGATGCCGAGGAGCCGCTCCCGCTCGTCCACGACGAGGAGGCGGCGCACCTGGAGGTCGCGCATCTGCTGGGCGACTTCCTCGACGTCGTCGTCCGCCGAGCACGTCACCACGTTGCGGGTCATCACATCGGCGACGGAGGCGCTCCGGGGGTTGAAGCCCAGGGCGAGGCCTCGCACGACGATGTCCCGGTCGGTGACGATGCCGATGACGCGCTCGCCCTCGATGACGGGCAGGGAGCCCACGTTGAGCAGGCGCATCATCTCGGCGGCGGCCATCAACGTCGTCTCCGGGTGTGCGGCAACGGCGTCCGGAGTCATCACGTCACGAATCTTCATGGGACGCACCTCTTGGCTGTGGGTTGCTTCTCCGCAAGGGAGGGTGTGTCTCCTCGGGCCCGGGTGCCGCGAATTCCGCGCCCCCTTCGCATGTCCGGCCGCCCGCCCTCCAGGGAGGAGGTCCAACCTGCCTCCGAGGGCATGCACACGTTGAGCGCATGGGAAGCGAAGCCATTGGGTGGTTCAGCTCGTGCGTGCTGGTGCTGACCATCGGAAATCAGGTCTACAAGCAGTGGAAGACGGGCACGAGCAAGGGTGTGTCGAAGTGGCTCTTCGTGGGGCAGATCACCGCCTCCACGGGCTTCACCATCTACAGCGTGATGGTGGACAACTGGGTCTTCGTGGTGACGAACGCGCTGATGCTGGTGAGCGCGCTGGTGGGGATCGTCATCGTGATGAAGCACCGGCGAGCGGAGCGGCGTACCCCGCGACGTGACATGGCCCCCGCCGGGGCGAGCCCCGCGAGGGCCTGACGCACCCCAGCTCGAAGTTCCCCTCTGGACCCCGAGGCCCCCCACGCACTCCTGGAGAGTGAGAGGGGGGCCCGAGCGTCTTCTTCAGCTCACCGGCTGCGGGGACATCTGGCGGGTGAGCTCCTCCGGCGACTTCAGCATGGAGGCATGGTCACCGTGCCGCACGCGCTGCTCCTCGTTGACGGGGGGGGAGAACGTCTTGGCGATCTTGTTGTAGGTGCCGAGGATGAGGATGGTCGGTACCCACTGGCCGACGAAGTTCGCCCAGGTCTTGCGGCCGGAGATCATCAGCAGGGCGCTGGCGGCCATGCACCCGATGGCGACGCCGAGGAAGCCGATGGACGGAATGCGCCGCGTCTGCATTTCGACATTGGTGGTGATGGTGTCTTCGTTCTTCATGTCTGCCTCCAACTGGTGAAGAGGTGGGGCAAAGGTGCGCACGGGGAGGCGTACGGGGACGGCGGGGGGGAGCTGCCCTGCCTGCTGTCCAGGCGGGCGCGGAGGCGTCGGGGTTGGCCGTACGGGGGGGGCCGCTCAGATTGGCGGGGACTTTTGCCGGAAGGGCGGGGGAGGACTGATGGGACGCAAGTCCGAGGTGGAGAAGCTGCGCAGCCTGGCTCAGCTGGACGTGGATGCGGTGGGGGCCTACGACGCGGCCATCGCCCGGGTGAAGGAGCCGCTGGTGCGCGAGCGGCTGAACGAGTTCCGGATCGACCATGTGCGCCACGTGCAGGATCTCAACGCCTTCATCCGCCGGTTTGGTGGGGAGCCGGTGGAGCTGCGGCCGGACCTGAAGGGCGCGGCGATGAAGAGCCTGACGGCGATGTCGAGCATGATGGGCACGGAGGCCGCGCTGGTGGCGATGCTCGGCAACGAGGAGTTCACCAACCGGGCCTATGAGCTGGCGCTGAACTTCGAGTGGAGCGCCGAGGTGCGCACCCTCATCGAGAAGAACCGCCGGGACGAGGAGCGGCACATCACGTGGATCAAGGACGCGGTGCGCGAGCGCCCGTGGGTGATGGAGGGCGAGGGCGCCGAG
>NZ_DASVSO010000525.1:0-19195 GCF_036388035.1 Archangium sp. | reverse complement strand
CGCCCCGTCCGGCAGCGCCG
Organism: Archangium sp.; assembly: GCF_036388035.1. Taxonomy (GTDB): domain Bacteria; phylum Myxococcota; class Myxococcia; order Myxococcales; family Myxococcaceae; genus Archangium. Next base: position 19,175 of record NZ_DASVSO010000525.1, on the reverse strand, counting down.
CCGGCGCCACCACCGCCCCGAAGTTCTGCCGCTTCGTCTCCAGCGCCGCCGCTTCCGTCGCCCCGCCCCGCGTCTCCTGCGCCACCGCCACCAGCGGCGCGAGCACCCACACCAGCATCAGTCGCGTCATAGGCCGCCCACTCTGCCGCCTCGCCCCCGGGGCCGTCGAGCGTTTCATCACCCTCCCGGATGACGGATATCCAACGATTTCAAGCCCTTGGGTTCCAGTGCTACACTCCTCTCCGGTATAGCCTGGGTCTCTCTTGATTCGTGGTAGTCTTCTTTCTCGGATTGTTGTACTTTTTCACCGGAAGTGGAGTCTGGGGTCTCCCCCCCACCCGTCGCTCCAGGAGTCTCGCCATGGCCGACAGCCTCCCCCGTGCCACTGTCCTCGAGCCCGCGGCCTCGTGCGCCTCGGCGGATGTCAGCCCCCGGCGGCGCTCCACCCGGTTCCGCCCGCGCGTGCTGCTCGTCGAGTCGGACAAGGACGCGCGCTCCTCGCTGGCCCTGGGCCTCGTCAGCGCCGGCTTCGAGGTGCTCGCCGCCCCCTCCATCGAGGACGTGTTCGGAGAGCTCACCCCGGGATGCCCGCTGCCCCACCTCGTCATCACCAACGTGGAGCCCTATGGCGACGACGGCCTGGACGGCTTCTCCTTCTGCGAGCTGCTCCGCTCCGACGCCCGCACCGAGCACCTCCCCGTCTACCTGCTCGCGCGCCAGGAGCAGCCCGAGCACCGCCAGCGCGCCGAGGCCGTCCGCGCCGACGACTACCTCCTCCAGCCCGTGCCGCCCGAGGTGGTGGTGTCGCTGGCCCGCCTGAAGGCCGGCCGCAGCTTCTCCGCCCCCGCCTACGAGGCCCACTCCGTCCGCCTGCCGCTCGCGCAGATCGTCCACGCGCTGCTGTGCGGCACCCGGGAGGGCCGCGTCGAGCTGCGCGACAACGAGGGCTGGCTCTCCTTCCGCCAGGGCCACGTGGTGGACGCCTCCTTCGAGGGCGAGCGCGGCCTCACCGCCGTGCGCCGCATCCTCTTCTTCGGCTCGGGCGCCTACGCCGTGTCCTTCGGGGAGGTGCTCGTCGAGGGCAAGCCCCTGCTCAACCAGAAGATCTACGCCTCGCTCATACTACCGGCCGCCGAGCGCTTCTCGGCCCTGTGTGCCCGGGGCATTCCGCTGTCCGCCCGGCTGATGGTGGACTTCAAGCGGCTGGCGGACGTGCTCAAGTCCCTGCCCGACGACGTGAGCCGCATCATCCGGCTCTTCGACGGCCAGCGCACGGTGCACATCGCGCTCCTGGAGTGCACCCTGCCCGAGGTGACGACGCTGGAGGCGGTGACGTGCCTGTACGCGCAGGGCGTGCTGGTGCCGGCCAACCTCATCGCCGAGCGCGAGCCGCCGCCGCAGGTCATCCCCTCCTTCTTCGAGCCGGTGCTCGCCGCGGAGGAAGAGGCGGAGGAGCCCTTCGCCGAGGCCTTCGACGCGGGTCCCTCCCAGGCGGCCTGAGCCCAGGAGCGTTACTTCGCATGTCCGGTCACAACCGCTGGTCGAAGCTCAAGCGCTACAAGGCCGTGCAGGGCGCGAGCAAGGGCAAGCTCTACTCCAAGCTCATCAAGGAGCTCACGGTCGCGGCCCGGTTGGGTGGGGGCAACCCGGACGCCAACGCCCGGCTGCGCGTGGCCATCGGCGCGGCGCGCGAGGCCAACATGCCCAACGACAACATCCAGCGTGCCATCAAGAAGGGCACCGGGGAGCTCGAGGGCGAGACGTACGAGGAGATCGTCTACGAGGGCTATGGCCCCGGGGGCGTGGCGGTGCTGGTGGAGTGCCTCACGGACAACCGCAACCGCAGCGCGGCCGACGTGCGCTCCATGTTCTCCAAGGAGGGGGGCAACCTGGGCGCCGAAGGCTCGGTGAACTGGATGTTCCACAAGAAGGGCGTCATCACCGTCAAGCCGGGTCCCTCGGAGGAGCAGGTGATGGAGAAGGCGCTCGAGGCGGGCGCCGAGGACATCCTCAACCATGGGGAGGAGGGCTTCGAGGTGCGCACCGCCCCGGTGGACCTGCACGCCGTGGCCTCCAGCCTGGAGGCGGCCGGCCTGAAGCTGGGCGAGCAGAAGTGGACGTACATCCCGCAGAACACCGTCCGGCTCGAGGGCGACAACGCCAAGAAGATGCTCAAGCTGATGAACCTGCTGGAGGACAACGACGACGTGCAGCATGTCCACGCCAACTTCGAGATGGATGACGCCCTGATGGAGTCGCTCTCGGCGTAGTGGGGCGAGCGGGCATCGACACGGGGGCGGCGGGCGCGTTATAGGGCGGGCTGAACCCCTGTTCCGTTGTCCCCGGAGAGGCACTTGCGCGTCCTAGGCATCGACCCCGGCAGTCGCTTCATGGGGTATGGCGTGGTGGAGGAGCGGCGCGGCCGGCTGGTCCATGTAGGGCATGGCGTCATCAAGGTGGATCCGGACGCCGCCCTGGAGCTGCGGCTCAAGGAGCTGCACGACGCGCTGCTGACGGCCCTGCGGCTCTACAAGCCCCAGGCGGTGGCGGTGGAGGGCGTCTTCACCTTCCGCAACGCGCGCAGCGCGCTCATCCTCGGGCACGCGCGCGGGGTGGCGCTGCTGGCGGCGGCCCAGGTGGGGCTCACCGTGCACGAGTACCCGCCCGCCCGGGTGAAGCGCGCGGTGGGCGCCGGTGGGGCGGCCGACAAGGACGCGGTGGGGCGGATGGTGTGCACCTTCCTCGGGTTGGAGGAGGTCGAGCGCGCCGACGCCAGTGACGCGCTCGCGGTGGCCCTGTGCCACCTCAACCATGGCCGTGCCGCCGTGCCGGTGGCGATGGGCAAGGTCTCGAAGTCGCGCCGCAAGTCGGCGCAGTCACAGCTCACGGACAGGCTGACGCCGGCCTACCGGCGTCCGGAGGCGGGATGATCGCGGGACTGCGTGGCACCGTGCAGGAGAAGAGCCTGGACGAGGCCATCATCGACGTGGGGGGAGTGGGGTACCGGGTGTTCTTCTCCGCCCTGACGCTGGGGCGGCTGCCCCCCGAGGGCGAGCCCGTGCAGGTGCGGGTGCGCACGGTGGTGCGCGAGGACGCCTTCGAGCTGTTCGGCTTCCTCTCGCGCCCGGAGGAGGAGCTCTTCCTGCTGCTCAACTCGGTGAGCCACGTGGGGCCGAGGCTCGCGCTGGCGGTGCTCTCCGGCATGGAGCTGCCGGAGCTGGTGGCGGCGCTGGGCCGGGGCGAGGTGGCGCGCCTCACCAAGATTCACGGGGTGGGGAAGAAGACGGCCGAGCGGCTGGTGCTGGAGCTCAAGGACAAGGTGAAGACGCTGCACCTGGAGCAGGTGGCCGCGCAGGCGAAGCCGGCGACGCCCACCTCGGGGAACACGGCGGACCTCGTCTCGGCCCTCATCAACCTCGGCTACAAGCAGCCCCAGGCGGAGAAGGCCGCGGAGTCCGCCAGCGAGCGGCTCGGCGCCGAGGCCGCCTTCCAGGCCCTCTTCCGCGAGGCCCTCAAGACGCTGCGCACCAGTACCTGAGGTGAAACGCCGCCGAGGGTCAGGAGCCGCCCTGCGCGCCTTCCTCGCCCACCATCTGGGTCGTCAGCCTGTCGGTGGGCCGAGGCTTCTCGGGCTTGTCTGGTGGCTTGCTCCCGGGCTTCTTGAGCTTGGGAAGCTCGAACTTGATGAAGGGCAGGCCCTTGCGCGTCTTCGTCACGACAACTCCCCCCGCGAGTGTTCAGCCATCTGCGCTTCGTTATTCGGCTGCGGAGCGCAATCCGCAAGGCCTGGGCCAGGCTCGGGTGTTGTCTGTTCGGGGGGCGAGCCATGCGAATCGGTATTTTTGGCGAAGCGACGGAGCCGCAGTGCGCGGCGGTGGCCCGCGAGGCCGCGGCGCTGGGCGCGGACACGCTGTTCCTCGAGGCCAATGCGCTCGAGCGGGGCCTGCCGCTGTCCATGCTCGACGGCCGGACCTTCTACCGGGGCGAGCAGGTGGATGACCTCCGGGGCTTCTACCTCCGCCACGTTCCCGCCCCCTATGCCCCGGCGGTGGAGCGCGATGGGGCGCTCGTCCTCTATGAGGACTGGTTCACCACCTTCATGCACTCGCGCGAGCGGGCGACGTACTTCATCGCGTGGCTGCTCCAGCTCGCCCACCGGGGCGCCACGCTGGTCAACGGCCCGCATGCGGCGAGCGTCATGCAGTACAAGCCCTTCCAGCTCCACGCGCTGCGCGGCCTCGGGGCGCGGGTGCCGCGCACGCTCATCTCCAATGATCCGGTCGCCATCCGCGCCTTCCACGCCGAGGTGAAGGACGTCATCTTCAAGCCCATCATGGGGGGGGCCATCACCCGGACGCTGGATGAGGAGGCGCTCGGGCGGCTCGAGGACGTCACCGCCTCTCCCGTCATCTTCCAGGAGCGCGTGGGCGGAGAGGATCTGCGCATCATGCTGGTGGGGGACGAGCTCGTCTCGTCGGTGGCCATCGAGACGCCCGCGCAGCACCTCGACTTCCGGGCGGACCCCGTCTACAGCGGGGGCGAGGCCACCTACCGGGAGGTGCGGCTCCCCGAGCCCGTGCAGCGCTTCTGCCGGGAGGCGGCGCGCGCATGCGGCCTCACCTTCGCGGGCATCGACATCAAGCACGAGGGGGACGACTGGGTGTTCCTGGAGCTCAACAGCTCGCCCATCTACCTGGATGTCGAGCTGAAGCTGGGCCACCCCATCAGCCGGGCCATCGCCCGGCGGGTGGTGGAAGCGGGGACGTGGCCCGCTCAGAAATAGGTGACGGGAATCTGGGGCTCCGGCTCCGCCTCCGGGGTGCCCTCGCGCTTGCGCTGGCAGGAGGCACAGCACTCGGCCCAGGGGACGATCTGCAGGCGCTCCAGGAGGATGGGGGTGCCACAGTCCTCGCACTGCCCATAGGTGGCGCCGCCCGCGGCCAGCTTCTCCAGGGCCCGGTCTATCCGGGGGAGGAGCACGGGGTCTCTCTCCTCGCCGGACTCCGCGGCGTCCCGGAGCTGGAACTGCTGCTCCTCGTCGAGCGAGCCCCACACCCACTCGGGGGGCTCATCGCCGGACATGACGTAGCGCAGGGTGTGGAGCTGGTGCTCGGCCTCGCGGCGCTGGGCCTCGCGGCGCATGCTCACCAGCCCTGGGTTCTCCAGCAGGCGCGAGAGGCGGCCCTGCACCTCCCGGCGGAGCGTGGCGTCCTTGGAGATGAGGTCGATATAGGCCTCGGGGGTCACGCCCCGGGGCTCGCAGACCTGCTGGAGCACCCGCTCGAAGATCGGTTCGATGCCCACGTTGGCCGCGGTGGCGATCCACCCGGTGGACGAGGCCAGCGCATCGAGTGTGGAGAGCACCGCCCGGTGGACCTCTAGCCACTGGGAGGAGGGACCTTCTGGGGAACCGGTCGTCATGCCTGGGACCATCTAATCACACGGGGCCGGGGTACACACCCCGCCCAGGTGTTCAGCGTGAGGGCTCCGAGGAGGGCGCCTGGGCGCGGAGCGCCTTGAAACGGGGGGGACCCCGGGGCAGATAGGGGGAGGAAGTGTCAGGAGGATGTCGTGATGTCCGGTGCGTCGCGGTGGTGGGAGAGCGCGAGGGAGTGGGTGGGGAAGTTGCCTTCGGGGCTCTCCCGTGAGGTCTCGGTGGACGTGGGGCGCAAGCGGCTGCGCCTGTCGCACGCGCGGGTGGAGGCGCTCGCCCGGAGGGCGCTGCGGGACGTGAAGGGACTCACGGTGGGGGAGTGGACCCACCTGCCGCAGGCCTATGACGTGCGGCTGGCGGTGTCCGGCTGGAAGCTGCGCGTGGAGGTGGCCGTCGAGCGGCTGGAGCTCGCCGCGGGTCGCTACCACCTGACGCTGCGCACCCCGGGCCGGGTGGACCTGGAGGAGTCCAGGATGGCCTCCGCGCTGGTGCAGGGCGTGATGCGGGTGGGCGGGGGCAGGGCGGCGCTGCGCACGATGCTGGAGCAGGTGCTGCCGGAGGGACTGGGCTGGGACGGGCAGCGCTTGACGGTGGCCGGGGCCCTGCCGAAGGAGGGCGCGGTGTCGGCGCGGCTCTTCGAGTCCTCTTCGCTGGCGGTGAACGCCGAGCACGGTGCGGAGGGCGTGTGGCTGTCGGCCGAGGCGTGGCCGGGCCTGGTGGACCTGATGCAGGTCATGCTCAGCGTGGAGCTGCTGCGCAAGCCTCCGGAGACAGGAAACGGTTGAGCTCCTCGGCCACCCGCTCCGGCGTGTCCATGGGCAGGAAGTGCGAGCCGTCCTCGATGAGCACGAGCCTCGCGCCGGGAATGTCGCGGGCGAGCCGCTCGGCCTGGGACCGGGGGATGTAGGGATCTCTCGCGCCCTGCAGGAGGAGCGTGGGCACGCGGATGGCCCGGATGTACTCGGGGTAGCGGGCGTAGGTGACGCGGGGAGTGCCCCACCGCAGGTTTCGCAGCAGGGCCCCGCGTCCCTCGGGCCCGTCGAAGGCGCCGCCGATGGCGCGCTGGAGCTCCGGCGTGTAGCGCTCGGGGTGCTGCATGCCCCGGCGGACGCTGAGCGTCAGCATCAGATCCTTCAGCAGGAAGAGCAGCAGGGGCCCGAGGGCCTCGCGGCGGACCAGCCGCACGATGGCCGGCTCGCGGAAGTCCGGGTACACGGGAGGGCTGAGCAGCACGAGCCGCTCCACGTGCGCGCCGTAGCGGCCCAGGTAGTCCATGGCCACGGAGGCGCCCAGGTCATGCGCCACGAGGCAGAAGCGCTCCAGTCCGAGGTGCGCGCGCAGCGCGTCGAGGGCCTCGGCTCGCTCGGTGTGGAGCATGGGGCCGGTGAGCTTGTCGGACTCGCCGTAGTCGTGCAGGTCGAACGAGATGACGCGGAAGCGCGGGTCCAGGTGCGGGAGCACCGGGGAGAAGAGCGCCTTCGACGTCGGCAGCCCGTGCATCAGCAGCAGGGTGGGGTGCCCCGCTCCCGAGTCCGTGTAGGCGAGCCGACCGCGGTTCGTGGCGCAGAAGCGGGTCATCGGGTTCAGCGGGAGGTGGCGAGCGCGTCCAGGTACAGCGCCCTCACCCGATCGGCGAGCGCCACCGCATCCGGGCCGAACGACTCGGGCGGGAGCGGGGGCAGCACGCGCACGCGGATGGAGGCGCGCGGGCTCATCCAGGGACCGTCGCCCTCGACGAGCTGGGGGGTGCCCTCGATGAGGATGGGCACCACGGGCACGTGCTCCTCCAGGGCGAGCTGGAAGGCCCCGCGCTTGAAGCGCAGCAGCTCGCCTTGCGAGTAGGTGCCCTCGGGGAAGATGAGGACGGGCATGCCCCGGCGCAGCCAGTGGCGGCACGGGTCGAGCAGCTGGAGCATGGAGGAGGACTGGCCGCGAGTGACGGCCACGTAGCCCAGCAGGCTCATCATCCAGCCCACGATGGGGATGGAGAAGAGGGAGGACTTGGCGACGAACTTGTAGGGGTGGAACAGGCCCATGGCGGCGAGGATGTCCGCGACGGACTGGTGGTTGGCCACCAGCACGCAGGGGCCGGCTGGCAGCAACTCCCGCCCCTCCACGCGCGTGCGCCAGCCCGGGGACAGGTGCAGCCACAGCCCGAAGCACCAGCGGCACACCAGGGAGTGCAGCCAGCGCCGGTCGGGATCCACCGGGTACGCGACGAGGAAGAGCACCAGCCCGAGCGTGAAGAGCACCGGGGCGGTGAGGAGGAAGACGAGCCAGAACCAGGCGGTGACGACGTATTTCATGGCGGGGGAGGGGGGAGATCGCACAGGCGAGGGCCCCACGTCCACCGGAGGGCGGCGGGTTCGATTCCCGCCGCCTCCAATAGAAGTTGCCCGCCGCCCTGAGTCGAACCCACTCCTAACGAGGAGGCGCGGCTCGCCTTGGGGACCAAACCGGTTCTTGTCGGACCAAATTTGGACCAAATCCGTTGGCGTATAGGCGGGATGGGGGCCGTGTTGAGGTTGAGGGGGGGCGAATGGGGCGAGGAAGGCCGCTGACGGGTGCCGCCAGGGCCGTGGGCTGGGCCAGTGGAGAGGGGGTGCAGCCCTCTTCAGGCACACGCCGGCCCAAGCGGCCCACCCAGCAGGTGGGCGGCAAGGGGCGTGGGATTCTGGGGATGCGTGACGGCTTGGGGCTCAACACTACGCGCGCTGGGGCGCCCGTGCGCTAGATCCACTCTCGCCTTCGACGTGGGCAGTCCCAGGTGCTCCACCCTGGCTCCCACCCCACCGGGTGCATTCACGTACGCCAAGGACCCACCTGAGGCGTGCACCGTGGGAGGGCAGAAGCGGAGCGAACCCATTGGTTCAGGACCAATGGGATGCAGGTTTAAATTCAGGAGTCGCAGGGGGCCCAGTACGTCTCCTGGCCTCCGGGTGGAGTCCAGAAGAGCTGGAGCGCGATCTCCTCGCGCGGCCCCTGGTAGTAGTCCACCCGAAGGTGGTGCGTGCCTGCAGCGAGCGAGACGGTACCTAGGGCGCTTCGCGGCGAGTGCAGGCCATCATTGTCCACGACGAGCTGGTCATCGATGTACAGCCGTGAGCCATCGTCCGAGTGCAGCCGAAACCGATAACTCCCCGCTGTGGGAATCGAGAACGAGCCTATGAATCGGATGGCGAACCACTCCGTCCTATTCGGCACACCGGGGAAGCCGTCGGTGTAAGGCCGCGCGGAGACATCTAGCTGCGGCAAGGAGAGGACCTGCACGGGCTTCTGTTCACTCAGGCGCGGGAACTGTTGCGTGTCCACGGGAATGTCATACACGCGTCCATTGAGCGCGCAGGCGGTTGCTGGGACCTGTGACAGCTTGGTTCGCACATTCAACCCGGTGCCGCTCCAGCCCTGGCCCACGAAGATGATGTCCGTACGGCCATCTCCGTTGACGTCAGCGGCGTGGCTGGAGTTTTCGTGCACCCCAGAGCCATCTCCGAGCACCTGGGAGCGTGAGGTCCAGGTGCCATCGCCGTTGGAGAGCTTCACCCGGACATTGAGCCCCGGCCCGTTCCAGCCCTGGCCTACGAAGATGAGGTCGGTCAGGCCGTCTCCGTTCACATCTCCCACGCGAGCGGGATAGGTGTGCACGCCCGAGCCATCACCCAGCACCTGGGAGCGTGAGGTCCAGGTGCCATCGCCGTTGGAAAGTTTCACCCGGATATTGAGCCCCGGCCCGCTCCAGTCCTGGCCGATGAAGAGCAGGTCCGTTAGACCATCTCCGTTGACATCACCGGTGAGAAGCGGGTGGGTATGGACACCGGAGCCATCTCCGAGCACCTGGGAGCGGGGGACCCATTCCACCTCTTTCCAGGAGGCCGCGGTTATTGCCTCCAGGTCTTGCGATTGCTGTTCCCCTTCGCTGCGGGACTGTTCCTCAAGGGGTCCTCCGCAGGCGATGAATGTTGTTGCGAGCAGCAACAGTCTTACGATTCCGAGAGTTTTGTCAGACAGCATGGATCCCTGAGAAATGGTGTGCTTATGAATGCGCCCCATTTCTTCTGATTCTCAGCGGGCTCTTGTCAAAGCTAGGGCTGTCGCATGCCCGTTTGGCAAGTAGACACACCTGGGAAAGCTGCGTCTGCTTGAAGAGCAGCGCATGAAGCCTGCTGTCCCGATGGGGAAGGCACCCAGGGCCCAAGTGAGGGCGGAGCCGAAGCCGGAAGATGCGAGCGGGCCAGCACAGGCGGCGGTGAGGGTGGAGCCTGAGAAGGAGCGCACGCCGCGAGTGAATGGGTCCGGGTTGCGCCGGACATTCGCGCTGGATGTCATGGCCTGAGCCCACGGTGGAGACCCCAGGCGGGTGCTGGCGTCCGTGACGGCCCCCGGTGGGGTAGGAGTCACCAAGAGCGCGGGCTGGGTGATTGACCTGGGACCCGAGGGGGCGCCGGCGGAGGCCAATTGCTGGTAACGGGGACTCCGGAGCAGGTGGCCGAGGTGAAGGACAGCCACACCGGACGCTACCTCAAGCACGTGCTGACCAAGTCGCGGAAGCACCCGCGTGGGCTGCAAGCCCTCGGAGAAGGGCGACCTGACCGTGTAAACATGACAAGGCGGCGGGTTCGATTCCCGCCGCCTCCACTAGAGCCGATCTCAGAATTGGCGCATGAGGATGAGGACACAGGCGAGGTGAAGGAAGCCCAGGAAGTTCTCGGCCTTCACTTCGTAGCGGGTGACAAGCCGACGGGAGAAGTGGAGCCAAGCAAAGACGCGCTCCACCTTCCAGCGCCGCTTGTAGCGCCGCAGCTCTCGTCCGTCCTGGGAGGCAGGCCGTTTGCGACCCCGACGGTGTGGGGCAATGAGCTTCACGCCGCGCTCGTCCCACAGCCGCTCGTCGAGCTTGTCGCTGTCGTACGCCTTGTCTCCGATGAGCCGCTCGGGCAGTTCGTCCAGGAGACTGTCATCGAGCGTGGCCTCGAGGACTTTGACCTCGTGGGGTGAAGCGCTCGCAATGCCAACGGCGAGAGGAAGACCACCGCCGTCGACAGCTGCCACGACCTTGGTCCCCTTTCCACGCTTCGTTTTCCTGACTGCGGACCCCCTTTTTTCGCGCCCGAGAAGGACGCGTCCACGAAGCCCTCCGCCAAGTCGAAGCCTCCTCGCTCCTTCAAGTCCCTGGCCAGCTCGCGCAGCACCTTGCGGAAGGTGCCGTCCTGCACCCAACCCTGAAACCAACGGTGGCACGTCTGGTACGGCGGGTAGCGGCGAGGCAGTTCGCTCCACTGCGCCCCGGTGCGCAGTATCCACAGGATGCCGTTCCAGAGCGGACGCGCCTCTGTGGGAGGCCGCCCGGGTCGGTCCTCTCGCTTCGGTTTGCGTACGGGGAGCAAGGGCTGAATGAGGTTCCACTGCACGTCGGTCAGGTCCACTTTTAAAGTAGGACCACACCTGCGGCCAGATGTCGAGCGGGGGCGGAAAAACGGCCTGACTTCGGAGGTTTACCTCGCCCAATTCCGAGATCGGCTCTAGCCAGGAGGTGGTACGGCAGAGGACATGGCGGCAGCGACAGAACAGAGGCGCATGTGCTCCGTGCTCCTGATAGCGAGCGATGGCCCTGGCTCGAATCAATAAGTCACCCAGTTCAACAGCCTCTCAGCAGTCTCTCAGCGCCTCATTTGGCTGTTTGGGGGATTACGTGCGCTGAGCCTTTCGATTGCGCTTCCCCTGTTCGTTGCCAGAGGCTGCTTTTTCTGGTGGTTTAAGCATGCGTTTGCAGATGCTGTCCCAAGCTGGGCGACTGATGAGTGTCGCCGCATTCTTGCAATCTATTATCAACGAGCATGCATTGATGTATGCTTCCAACGCTCTCCACTCTTCATTCAAATCACGAAGCTCCAAGGGCAGGCACAGTGCATCAGAGAAGATACTTACACATTGACCCCACCCCTCAAGATTCTCCTCAAGCAAGGGCTCCTGAATGAGCCCAAAACGCACTGCATCCACTTGTTGAGCCGCGTTATGCCATGCACCCACGAGACATTGAGATGCCTCAAGCTCCGCCAGCACATTCGACAGACTCCGAGCATATCCCTCAAACAAGCTGTAGACGCGCTCTTGATGAAAAGTACGATTGATAATATTTCCAAGCGCCTGCGCAAGATTAAAAGAAAGAGAATTAACTGAAAGAATGACGCGAGTGAGTTCGTGGCGATGATCGAGACTGCGGACCATGCTGCGCTCTGCGGCGGAAACATGAGCCCGCCGAATAGTGCGTTCTAGCACGGATATGTGCGTGTCGTTGATGCTAGGGTGATGGGCAAGAGCGTAATAGATGGTTCGATCAAGATCGAGCGAGAGGGTAAGTGCAATGGAACGCCGAGCCAACTCTTGCTCCGAGTCTTTCGTAGCAACAACTCTTTCGTTGGCCCACTTCAGAAGCTGAATAGCACGAGGAAAACCGGCGAGCAGTTTTTCAGCAAATACCAGCATTCGGTTCAGCAAAATGTCAGCTTTGTCAACAGTTCCTGCCAATAGAATAAAAACCTCTCGCCAGCGCACATTGAGCAAATGTTGAGCAATAAGCTCATCAAAGTGCTGTTTGCTTTCGTACCAAACCGCTGTGAGGTATTCCTGGAGTGTAAGATGCGAGAACGACCATGCGTCCTGCGCACGCTGAACAATAAGCCCCTGTTGAACCTCAATGGCGTTCAACACTTGATCGCTATCCAAATGCTTTGGCGCATGAAGTTCGTCGCGAAGGAAATCTGAGATTCGTTTATTTAATTCGCGGCGGGTAAAGAAATAGCGGTTATCGCGAAAATTGGACGCAGCAATCTCCGCGAGCATCTGCACTTCTAATCGAGCATGAAACTCACGATAAATGGGTTCGTTGTGGACTCTTTTGGATGCCGCCCACCGCTCCATTAGTATCTCCAAAGCTTGTCGGTAGAGCTCACTCCGATTAGGTGGCAGGCGCTGGCGGTCGTCGTACGTCAGACAAAGGAAGGTCAACAACAAGGGAGTGCTGGCCAATTCCTTTGCGGAGGCATTGGTGGGATCCTCAAGGATGCTCAAGAATTCATCAGCAATCCCTTGCTGGCGATCTTGAGCCGAACGAAACCAATTATGTACAAAGCTTGCGACTTGCTGATCGTCGAAGTCTGCCAGAAGCACGTCCCGAAATCGCGAGAAGTAGTCCTTGTAGAATGCAGTTCGACAGGAAACAACGAAGCGATTTCCGCTGTAACGATCCATAAAATCTCGCATATGCATGATCGCCTTGTCGAGTTTGTCGCCTGGCACCTCGTCAACTCCATCAAGGAGGAGAAGGAACCGCCCGCCGTCCAGTAAGTTCTTTATGAGCTTGTTGGACTCAGGTAAGCCGCAAATCTCCAATTCATTCTGAATGAGCCGGATAACGTCAATCTCATCAGTGCGAAAGCGGCGGAGTTCTAGCAAGACAGGAAGGCATTCGTGGTTGTATCGACTGTAATCACCCACATTCAGACCGGCCTTGAGGCCTAGGGATTTGAGTATAGAGTCGCTCCATGCGCGTCGTGGTCTGAGTGCTTCCAAACCGAGCCGACACAGGAACGTGGACTTGCCCGCCCCAGGAGAGCCAAGGACATTAAGAAGCTTCTCCTGATTTGCTAACTCTAGGCAGTCTTGCCTTTCCTCTGCGTGGTCACCCAAAAACAAATAGCGTTGACCTCTCTGGAGGAACAGTTCGTGCAGTTCGTCTACTGAACGGTACCTCTTCGCCACCCGTGGAGAGAGCACCTGAGCCGCCACGTAAATTTCGCTCAACGGAACGGGTTGGTCCATATTAAGGATTTTGACGTTCCCAAACCGCTCAAGAAACTTCCTGGCGTATGCCATCATTCCACGTTGGACAGCATTCTTGTCGACAACGAGGCTACCCGCTCCTTTGATGCCACTCCAAACGAGTTGGAAAGCGGTAGCCGCAGTCTGTTCTTGCAGTTTTTCGTCAATCTTTCCGGGCATGGAAGTGTTTTACTGAAGAACCAAGGAAAAGCGCTACATGAAAGGGGACACACATCCCGTGCTGTTAATTACATAAAAATGGGACTTCCCACGATGGAGGGCACTCCACGGGCCCGAGGCTCGGCTGCCGCGCCCTGGTGCCTTCCACCGCGCCCGAGCTTGGGCCGCCATGCTCTGGTGGCCTCCACCGCGCCGCTGTTGGCTTCCACGGGCCCGAGGCTTGGCTGCCTGCCCTGGTAGCCGCCACCGCGCCTGAGCTTCGGCTGCCACGCCCTGGTGCGCTCCACGCGCCCGAGGCTCGGCTGCCGTGCATTGGTGGTCGTCCACTGCGCCCGAGCTTCGGCTGCGTCCCTGATGCGATCCACGCGCCCGAGCTTCGGCTACCGCGCTGCTGATGCCCTCCTTGGGCCGAGGTTTGCGCCGTGTCTGCCTTCGCGCCCTGCTGGGCTTCCGTGGTCCGAGCTTCGCGCCCTTGTGCCGCCTGTCTGCCACCGCGCCCAAGGAGCGCGCCGCGCTGCGCCGCTGATGCGTTCCACCGGCCCATGGTTCGCGTCGTGGCTGCCGCTCCACTGGCGTCGGAATGGCGCCGCGTTCTGGCGCCCTCCATCTCTGCCCGACGTTCGCGCCGCTAAGAGGGTGTTGAACAGGAGCAATCAAGCGAGGCGGCGGAGCATGAGGCGAATCATGCCCAGGTGGATGAAGGCTTCGGAGGACTCCTCCTTGCGTTCGTAGTCCTTGGACAGGCGCCGCTCTCGATTGAGCCAGCCAAAGGTGCGCTCGACAATCCAGCGCTTCGCCTGGAGGACGAAGCCCTTGTCCTTGTCCGAGCGTTTCACCACCTCGAGGGTGATGCCGCTCTCACTGGCCACCTTTTCCACTTGCTGTCCCTGGTAGGCCCCATCCGCCCACGTCTTGCGCAGCGTGGGGTAATCGTGTGCAGCCAGGGGCAACACCGCCTGGGCCGCATCCCTGTCCTGCACATCCGCCGTCGACATCCACACCAGCAGCACCAGGCCCAGCGTGTCCACCAGCAGGTGGCGCTTGCGGCCCTTCACCTTCTTGCCCGCGTCGTAACCCTTCGTCTCTGCTTCCTCCGTCGTCTTCACACTCTGACTGTCCAGGATGCTCGCTGTCGGCTCTTGCTTGTGGCCGGCCTTTTTGCGCACCTTTCTGCGCAGCGTGTTGTGGATGCGCTTGAGCGTGCCGTCCTTCTTCGTAAGAGCTCGCCGTACCCCGTCGTGACGTGAGCTAGAGCCGATCTCGGAATTGGGCGAGGTAAACCTCCGGTAACCGTTCACCGCATTGGGTTGGTTGAAGAGGAGCCGAGCACGACGTGACCGGAAACGTGGTGCTGGACAAGAGGACGTCTGACGTGGCGTAGCCAGGGCATGGCGGAGGTGGATGCCCGAGACGCGCGGATAGCGCAGCTGGAAAAGAGGCTGGAAGCAGCGCTGGAGCGTATCGCGCAATTGGAGGCGGAAAATGCAAGGTTGCGCGAGGAGAATCGGCAGCTCAAGGAGCGGCTGGGGCTCAACTCAAGCAACTCTTCCAAGCCGCCCTCCTCGGACGCACCCGGCACCCCGCGCCAGCCCAAGAAGCCCACGGGCCGCAGGCCCGGTGGACAGCCCGGCCACAAGAAGCACGAGCGCGCGCTGCTGCCGCCCGAGGAGGTGCAGCACGTGGTGGAGTTGGTGCCCGGGGAGTGCAGGGGTTGCAAGCGACGGTTGCAAGGGCAGGACAGCGCGCCCCGGCGTCACCAGGTGGTGGAGGTGCCGCCCCTGTCGGCCATTGTCACCGAGTACCGCTGCCATGCACTCAAGTGCCCTGGCTGCGGGGTGGTAACGCGCGGGGAAGTGCCCACGCACGCGCGCAGCGTCTTCGGTGACAGGCTCGCGGCGCTCGCCTCGTTGTTGGTAGGCAAATACCGCCTGTCCAAGCGGCTGGTGAAGGACGCTTTGTCAGACATGCTGGGCGTCGAGGTGTCGTTGGGCAGCATCAGCAACCTGGAGGGCGAGGTGTCGGACGCGCTCGCGCCAGCGACGGCCGAAGCCCTTGCCTCCGTGCAGGCCTCGGAAGCTGTCAACGCCGATGAGACGGGGTTTGCGCAGGGACGAGAGGGCGGCCGGGCCGCTCGCGCCTGGCTGTGGGTAGTGGCCAATGCACTGGTGGTGGTGTTCCACATCGCCAGAAACCGCAGCGGCAAGGTGGCCCGCCATCTGCTCGGCGCGGACTTCGCGGGCTTCCTCACCACCGACAGGTGGAGCGCCTACGAGTGGGTGGACGCAGGGCTGCGGCAGCTGTGCTGGGCACACCTCACACGCGACTTCCAGGGCTTCATTGATAGGGGCGGCCGGGGCGGGCACATAGGCCGAGAGCTCATGCGCGAGCGCAACCGCTTCTTCACGTGGTACCACCGCGTGCGCGACGGCACCCTGACACGCGAGCATTTCGAAATACGCATGCGTGGCGTGGAGCGCAGAGTCGGCCAACTGCTGCGCAAGGCGGCACGGCGAGCGGAGAAGAAGACGGCCGGCATGGCCCGGGAAATCCTCCAGCGGGAGCAGTGCCTCTGGACGTTTGTCGATGTGCCGGGCCTGGAGCCCACCAACAACTTCGGCGAGCGCTGCATCCGGCACGCCGTCATGTACAGGAAGACGTCCTTCGGCACGCAGAGCGAGGAGGGTAGCCGCTTCGTGGAGCGCATCTTCACCGCCACCACCACCCTCAAGCTGCAGGGCCGTGACGTGCTCGCCTTCCTGTCCGACACCCTCGCCGCGCACCGCCGCGGCCTGCGCGGGCCTTCGCTCCTCCCCACCACACCCCTACCTCAGCTCGCCCTTACCGCCTGAGCTGGTAAACGGTTACCAGGGGTGTTCCGCTTCCAGGTCGACACGTCACACCCGGATTACATGCAGGAGATGATGGAAATGGAGAGGGAGCTGCTCAGCGGAGAATGAGGCAGCGCTGGCCGGCTCGCCTGTGTTATTGGGGTTGCTCGGGGCCGGCCAGCAAGGGAAGTATCGCGTGAAGCCGCTCTCCGCTCCGCCGTACCGGTCCGCCGCCGTTCTGCTGCTCGTGGTCCTGGGCCTGGGCTGTCCCAGCACGTCTCCTCCTCCCGCTCCGTACCGGGTTCGCGTCACTCCCGAGACGGTGACCCATACGCCTGGCACCAAGAACCCGGGCCTCCCTCAGCTGTGGGTGGAGGCTGTCCTCGAGGATCCGGATGGAAACCCGGTGCCCGGCGCTTCGTTCTCCTGGTCGAGCTCGGCTCCGTCGGTCGCCAGCTTCGTGGATACGGACGAGCGGGGCCGTGCCCGGTTCCAGGCCCACGCGAACGGCTGTGCCCTCCTCACGGCCGAGGCGGACTCGCCCACTGGCAGGGTGAGTGCCACCTCGCGGGCCACCATCCGGTATGACCAGGAGCTCCTCGCGCAGCCGTCGGGCTACCTGCTGACTCCAGGCGAGACGTTCTCCCTCCAGCTCCAGTTTCCCACCACCGTGGCCGAGCCCGTGGTCTGGAGTACCACCGACGCCGCGGTCGCCACCGTGGACGGGCAGGGCAGGGTGTCGGCACGGGGGCCGGGACACGCCCTCATCGCGGCCACCCTCCCTCCTCGCCAGGGGTGTGATGGGAGTTGGACCGTGAGCTCGAGCACGGCGGTCGAGGTGCGGCCGACGCCCCTGCGGTTCTCCACCGTGCGGGTGGCCCCGGGACTGCCCGGGCACAGCGCGTGTGCCCTGGACCTGGAGGGGCGCCTCTCTTGTTGGGGGCAGGCGGTGGCCGGTGTCAGCCCGGCGATGCAGTGCGTGGTGGGGCACCTGGTCCGCCCGCCCCTCGTGTTCGCGTGCCAGACCTTTCCCCAACCGGTGGCCGAGGGGGTGCGGTTCACGCAGCTCGCCAATCGATGTGGCCTGACGGACTCGGGCCAGGTGCTCTGCTGGGACGCGTCTTCGAACGCGCCGCCTGCCCTGCTTCCCACCGACCCGTTGAGTCAGCTCTCGGCGGGGGCACGCCACTCCTGTGGTCTCACGAGCACGGGCCAGGCCTGGTGCTGGGGCAACAACAGCCTGGGCCAGCTCGGCGTCAATGACTTCTGCCCCGGGCCTGGCTGCGGCGACAACCAGCGACCTGCTCCCGTCGCCGGGAACCTGCGCTTCACCCGTGTCGACAGCGGCTCCGAGCACTCCTGCGCGCTGGATGCGGCCGGCCGGGCGTGGTGCTGGGGCGCGGACGCCTCCGGGCAGCTCGGTGGCGGCAGTGTGTCCACGCAGGGCTGCCGGGACGGAGTGCCTTGCAGGACCTCGCCCCACGAGGTCCAGGGCGGGCTCGCCTTCCAGGACATCGACGCCTCCAGCGGCGGGACCTGCGGGCTCACCTCCTCGGGCGAGCTGTATTGCTGGGGCCAGGAGCTGGGCCCGACCCCCACCCGGATGGAGGGCTTCCCCCCTTCGTCTCCCTGGAGGAGGGGTGCGGCCTCACCGCCGAGGGGAAGGCGTACTGCACGAGCACGGAGGGGCTGCTGGCCACCCCCGTGGCGCCCGAGCTGCGCTGGCGCTCGCTCTCCTCCGGGTTGCCGGAGAACCGTTTCTTCTGCGGCCTCACCGTCGAGGGACTCGCCTACTGCGGTGGGACCGAGAACCTCTTCGGCGAGCTGGGCAACGGCACGGGAGGCGCCCTCCCGGGAGTGAGCAAGGGGCTCACGCCCGTGCTGGGCCAGTGACGGGGTGTCTCAGGGAGTGTCTCTTCCGTCCAGGGGATGGAAGCGCACCACACCCCTGGTGCTTCCTCTGGGGGGCCCACTTGGGCCGGCGTGTGCCCCATCCCTCCTACGCGCTTCCCGTGCTGTGGACGGAAGATGAGGGCGTTTCAGACGGCAGGTCTACACAGAGGCGGTGCTCTCAGGGCGTGTAGATCGCCACGGAGTTGAGGTAACCGCTGCCATCGTTGCCCCCCGTGACGAGCACCTTGCCGGAGTTGAGCAGGGTGGCGGTGTGGAGGTAGCGGCCCGTGGCCAGG
The DNA here is from genome assembly GCF_036388035.1 of Archangium sp. Classification (GTDB taxonomy): domain Bacteria; phylum Myxococcota; class Myxococcia; order Myxococcales; family Myxococcaceae; genus Archangium. The sequence continues at coordinate 726 of NZ_DASVSO010000525.1, read as the reverse complement.
GTGACAGCGGAGGACCAGGCGTTGGTGGCCGGGTCATACACCTCCGCGGAGTTGAGGTAGCCGCTGCTACCGTAGCCCCCCGTGATGAGCACCTTGCCGGAGTTGAGCAGGGTGGCGGTGTGGTACTGGCGGCCCGTGGCCAGGGTGCCAGCGGAGGACCAGGCGTTGGTGGCCGGGTCATACACCTCCGCGGAGTTGAGGTAGCCGCTGCTGCTACCGTAGCCCCCCGTGATGAGCACCTTGCCGGAGTTGAGCAGGGTGGCGGTGTGGTAACCGCGGCCCGTGGCCAGGGGGCCAGCGGAGGACCAGCCGGTCGCGCACGTCGGCAGGCCGGTCAGGGTGAAAGCCTTGGAGGACGAGACGCCGTAGGCATTGGTGACGACCGCCCTGACGGAGGTGGTCACCCCCGTCACCGCGCAGGAAGACGCCGTCCACACGACATGGCTGGTGGTGGCGTTGCTCTGCGCCGCGGCCAGCGAGCCGGTAGTGGCCACCCAGGAGAACGTCATGGCGCTGGACTGCGCGTCCATGGCGGTGACGTCGAAGGTCACCGTCTGTCCCGGGGAGGTGGTGGTGGCGGACTGATAGAAGTTGGTGAAGGTGGGGGCGAAGCGCTCGGTGGTGGCGGCGGCCACGCAGAGGTTGATCGAGCCGGTGGCCACCCCCGTGCGGCCGTCTTGAACCGTCACGGTGAGTTTGCAGTTGTTGCACACGCCAGACGGGATG
>NZ_DASVSO010000524.1:0-4683 GCF_036388035.1 Archangium sp. | reverse complement strand
ACTACAGCCCCGGGCTGGCCTTGACGGAAGGCGTGGAGCCGGGACGCAGCTCCTCGAGGACGCGGTCGGCCTTGTAGACCTTCTTGAGCGCCTCGATGAGGGCCTCGCTGTGGACGGCGACGGTGCGGTTGACGCTCTCGTCGAAGCCGTAGTCACCGCCGAGCGACTGGATGTTGCCGTCGAACACGAGACCGGTGATCTCCAGGTCCTTGTTGATGACGGGCGAGCCGGAGTTGCCGCCGATGATGTCGTTGGTGGTGACGAAGTTCATCGCGGTGCTGGCCGTCAGGTCCTTCTGGGCGGCGAGCCAGCTCTTGGGCAGGGCGAACGGATCCTCACCGGTGTGGCGGGCGAAGGTGTCGCCCATGGCGGTGATGGGAGCCACCTGCTTGCCATCCTCCATGTAGCCCTTCACCGAGCCGAAGGAGAGCCGCAGGGTGCCCGTGGCGTCCGGGTAGATGCCGGTGCCGTAGACCTCGAACTTCGCCTGGGCGACCAGCTCGCTGTTCTTGCGGATGACGGCCTCGACCTGCTCCTCGTACGTCTTGCGGATGGCGCGGGCGTCCGCGTCCACCAGGGTCGCCAGCTGGATCATCGGATCCTTGGAGGCCTCGATGGCCTTCTTGCCACCGGAGAGGAGCTGCTCGCGGACCTTGAGGTCGGCCAGCTTGGAGCCCTTGACCACGCGGGTGGCCAGCGCGGCCGGGGACTCCTTGCCGAGCACCTTCTTCACGAACGGGTGATCCGGCCCCAGCTCCTCACGCATCTTGGTGAGCGAGAACGTGAGCTGGGCGATCTCCAGCTCCGGGTAGATGGGGGCCTTGCTCAGCAGCTGGTTCTTGAGGGCGGGCAGGTTCGCCTCGTTGAACCCGCGCAGCCGCTCGGTGTCCGGCTTGGTGAGCTCCTCGGAGGCGCGCACGAGCGTCTTCGCCACGCCGGAGAGCTGCGAGCCGAAGCCCCCCTCGATGTACTCGTAGTCCTTGCGGATGTTGCGGAAGGTGTCCTGGGCGCGGGCGATCTCATCCCAGGCGGCGCCGTACCTGGCCTTCATCTTGGGATCCGCGTCGACCTTCCTGCGCAGCTCCTGCTCGGCGGCGACCTTCTGGGCGAAGAAGTTCTTGTCGACGAGCTGCTCGTGCTTGCCCTTGGTGGACTTCAGGCCGTTCTCCACGCCGAAGAGCAGGTTGCTGGAGATGCGCTTCTGCTCGGCGCCGCGGTTCTGGAACTCGGTGATCATCCCGCGGACTTCGGACATCCTGAAGAGCTGCTTGGGCAGCCCCACGTCGCGCAGGTACTCGAGCTGTGCCACGGTGAGGCCGCGCGAGGTGCGGCCCGGGTGGCCAGGGACGAAGGTGAGCTCGCCTTCCTTGGCGCCCTTGTCGGACCACTTGAAGTAGTTGGGGGTCTTCGCGGGCTTGCCGTCCTTGTAGACGCGCACGAAGGTCACATCCAGGTCGTACCGGGGGAACTCGAAGTTGTCCGGGTCACCGCCGAAGAAGGCGATGGCGTGCTCGGGGGCGAACGCGAGCCGCACGTCCTGGAAGCGCTGGTACTTGTAGAGGTTGTACTTGCCGCCCTGGTAGAGCGTCACCACGTCACAGCGCACGTCGGCGCCCGTGGTGCAGGTCTTCTCGAGCTTGGCCATCTCGGCCTTGAGGGTGTCGGCGTACGGCTTGCCGGTGAGGCCCTGGGTGGCGGCGTTGAGCTGCTCGGTGACGTCGGTGATCTCGACGAGCTGGCTGACCTCCAGGGCCGGGCACTGGAGCTCCTCGGCCTGGGTCTTGGCGTAGAAGCCGTTGGCGATGAAGTCCTTCTTGGCCGTGGAGAGCTGCTGGATGCAGCCACGGGCACAGTGGTGGTTCGTCATCACCAGGCCGTCCTGGGAGACGAAGCTCGACGAGCAGCCGTTGCCGAACTTGGCCGAGGCCAGACGCACCTTGTCGAGCCACTCCTGGGTGGGCTCGAAGCCGTACTTCTCCTTCACCTTGGCGGCGGGGAAGTTGTTGTACGTCCACATGCCCTCATCGGCGAGCGCGGGGGCCGCGCCGATCAGGGAAGCGAGGATGAAGAGACGCTTCATGACGGGAGTCCTTTCCGGGAACCGGAGATGCCACGGGTTGTCCCGGGAACGGCCGGTCTCGGTCAAGCGGGGGAGAAATAGGGACAAAAATCCCGGCCCCTGAACCCATGAGCGGAGCTTTGATTTCCGAGCGACCGCATGATTGGACGCAGCCCCCACGAAGGAGCGGGATGACGCAGCTCGTCGGAGCGGTTCGCTGAAGAAGGCCCAGCGGGCAGCGGGGAGGAGCCGAAAACCAGCGCCCGGAACCGCGGTCCCAGGGTCCCTTGGAAGGCCCCATGCTGAGTTTACATAACGCATCTTATCAGACCCATCGTCAGAGGGAGACGGAGTAGCGTGGGCCCATTCCAGGACCCGTTTTCCGACCCCCTGGGACCTCCCCATTCGGGCCTCCCGTGGCGTCGCTTGGCGCTCGATCCCCGGCTTTCGCGCTTCTCGCCCCGCACGTTGGGACATAGGGTCTCCGCGCCCTATGCGACTCCCTCGTTTGAGCTTCGCGGTCTGCGTGGCCGCGCTCCTCGTGGCTGGATGTCCCAAGCCCTCCACCCCTGGCGAAGACGCCGGCACCACCGCCACCGAGCCTGGCCCTGAAACGGACTCGGGCGCCATCGCGGAACCGGGCCCCGCGTCGTTCACCCTCCAGTATGTACTCGCGGATGCCGGGATGGACGCCATCCCCCTGGTGGGCCCGGACGAAGGCCGGCCGCTCATCGAGCCCACGTCGAGGCTCGAGCTGCGCAGCACCCTGGCCCTCCGGAACTACCGCGTCCGATTGTTCGACGAGGTCGAACGCGCCATGGTCTCGGATGACGCCGCCGAGGAATCCGCGACTGGGCTGCTGTACCGCATCTCCCTGCCCACGCCCCTCAAGACCGGCCACAAGTACACCCTGGTCATCGACGCGCAGACCGGCACGTCGATGACCGACTCGCAGGGCCGCGAGCTGCCCGATCTCCGGATTCCCTTCCAGGTCTCCGGTGAAAAGGAAAAGCCGGCGCCGCCCGCGAAGAAACAAAAACAGCGCCGACGCTGAGTCCCTGGCATCCCCAGAGCTCCGCGACTGGGCCAGACCCCGAAGCCCCACGGGTCCAGCCCCCTGGCGCGGCGCTTCCGCTCAGTGCGGGCTCCTCCGAGGCGGCGCCTCCGGGAACACATCCGGCTCGATCACGTCCGCGGACTCGCGCAGCAATTCGGCCTCCTTCACGGCCACGAGCACCTCCCGCGCCGCCTCCGGCCGCCCATACGAGCGCCCCTGAACCACCAGGAACTCCCGGAGCGCGTCCCGCATCTCCAATCCGGACTGGTAGCGCTCGGCCGGTTCCCGCCGGAGCGCCCGGTGCACCACGGCCCGCAGCGGCTCCGAAATGCCCTGGACCGCCCGCTCCACGTCTTCGGGACCAAAACGCGCGATGCGCGCCGCCATCTCCGCGACAGGCACCCAGCTCGGCTCCTCGCACTGCACCTCCGTCAGCGCGGCGGACACCGGCCCGGCCTCCCGCGCTCCCAGCTCCACGTCTTCCAGATCGAACAGGTGCCGGCCCGTGAGCAGTTCCAGCAGCACCAGCCCTAGGGAGAACAGATCCGAGCGGTGATCCACCTTCTCCAGACGCATGCGCTCCGGGGACGCATAGGCGATGTCCCCGCGCAGCACGGAGGCCGTGGTGGACTCCCGCCCGGGCAGCATCGAATACGCCACGCCGAAGTCCACCAGCTTCACCTCACCGCTGCTCCCCACGCGGATGTTCTCCGGATTGACGTCCCGGTGGACGATGCCCAGGGGCCGCCCGCGCTCGTCCGCCAGCGTGTGCGCATGGTGAAGCGCGTCCGCGACCTCGGACACCACGTGGCAGACGAAAGCCTCGGACATGGGCCGCTGCCGCATGGCCGCGACGCTCAACACCGTCTCCAGGGAGCGCCCCTCCACGTGCTCCATCACCACGTACGGCAGCCCCCCGTGCAGCACCAACTGGTACACCTTGGCGATGCCTGGATGGTCCAGCCGGTACGCGAGCTGGACCTCCTCCTTCAGCCGCTGCTTCTGCTGTTCGCTGACGGGCCGCGACAGCCGCTTGATGAGGACGGAGCCCGCGGGCCCCTGGGCGTAGCGACGCCTGGCGAGCATCACCTCGCCATTGCTCCGCCGTCCCAACTTACGAATGACTTCGTAGCGGGTCCCATCCACGGAGAACAGGAGTCGGGGGGGATTCGAGGATTCGGGCCTGTCGATGGACATCTCGGGCTCTCCTTTGTGATGCACGCCAACGCCGCGCCAATGGAATACCGGAGGTAGGGCCCAGACGCCGTACCTCCAGCGTCAGCCACCCTACCAGACCGGGCTGACACGCCCGCCTGACCTCTCCCATGGGGAGAGGCGGAGGCCGTCAGTCCTGGTGCAGATCTCGGTCCTGGGCGCGCACCCGCTCGAGCACCTTCAGGTCCCGCTGCGTGGGCCCCAGCTCCAGGATGAGCCGGCTCACGTCGTAGAGGACCTCGCCCCGCTCGAACACGGGCAGCCGGGGCACGTCGGTCATGTTCAGGTCGTCCAGCGCCTTGTTGTACGCCGTGTCCATCAGCGAGCGGAGCTGGAACGAGTCATAGAGGTT
>NZ_DASVSO010000523.1:0-3678 GCF_036388035.1 Archangium sp. | reverse complement strand
GCAGTGGACGCACGAGCGCTTCTTCCTCGAGGGACTGACGCAGGCCTCGCCCTTCCAGAGCATCGGCGAGCAGGTGGAGACGTTCGCCATGTGGTGCGGTGCGCTGGACGTCCCGTATGACGACTTCCTGAGCGAGGTGCGCGTGCCGGTGCTGTACGTGGGCGCCGCCGGGGGCGTCGGCCGCTATGGCTTCCACTCCCTCACGCAGCTCGGGAGCAAGGACGTCACCCGGTACGTGGTGCAGCGGCTGCCGGACACGGCCCGCGCCTTCGACTACGGCCACGCGGACTTGTTGCTGGCCGAAAATGCCCCGAAGGATGTGTGGGCGCCCATCCTGGACTGGGTGCAGCGCCACTGAGGCGCGTCAGAGGGACGCCGCCGCCCGCCCGAGGCCCTCGGCCACGGAGGTGAAGGCGTCCTTGGTGCGCATGCGTCCCTCGCCGAAGCGCTCGGCGTAGAGCCGGCGCACGGCGGGAATCTGCGAGGAGCCTCCGGTGAGGAAGACGGCATCCACCTCACCCGCGCCCTCGCAGCGCCGCAACAGCCCCTCCGTTACCTCGCTCAGCTGGGTGAGGAGGGACTCGGAGGCGGCCTCGAACTCGGCGCGGGTGATGCGCTCGTGCAGGTGGATGCGGGCCTCCTCGAACTCCAGGGTGGTCTCCTCCTGCGAGGAGAGCTGCACCTTGACCGCCTCGATGGCGCGGAAGAGCCGGTAGCCGAGGTTGTCCATCACCAGGTCATACAGGGCCTCGGCCTCGGCGGGCTTGTCGCTCGAGTCCAGCATCAGCTCCAGCAGCTCCTGGGTGGCCTTCTCGCGGATGAAGGACATCTCGTGCCAGGACAGCAGCTTGGCCATCACGTGCTGGGGCACGGGCAGCCGCTTGTCGCTGAAGCCCCGCACCTTATAGGTGGAGCCGGCGCCGAAGCGGGGCAGCAGCTTGTGGCGCATGATCTCGGCGTCGAAGCGGTCTCCGCCGATGCGCACGCCCGTGGAGCCCACCACGTCCGCGCGGCGGTCCGGGTTGCCGCGCCGCGAGGGCCCCAGCCTCATCAGCGTGAGGTCCGTGGTGCCGGCGCCGAAGTCGGCCACCAGCACCAGCTCGTCCTGGGTGAGCTGCGCCTCGTACGAGAGCGCGGCGGCGATGGGCTCGATGAGGAACTCGATGTGGGTGAAGCCGGCGATCTCGGCGGCGCGGCGCAGGCGCTGCTCGGCGAGCGCATCGGCCTCGGGCTCGGGGGTGAAGACGGCGGGGCGGCCGAGCACCACCTTCTCGGGGAGGCCGCCCGCGTGAGGGGCGGCGGCCTCGCGCACCCGGCGCAGCAGCAGCGCGACGAGATCCTCGATGAGCCAGGTGCGGCCGCGAATCTGCGTGGCGCGGAACGAGGCGCTGTGGAGGAAGGACTTCACCGACTGGATGAAGCGGCCGGAGTTGTCCTCGAGGTAGCGGTTGATGGCCTGGACGCCCGTGTACACCTCGCGCTCGTCCTCGGGGAAGAAGATGACGGAGCGGTAGAGCCGGGGGTCGGTGTAGCCGGGGGCGACGGGCAGCACCGTCCCGTCCGGCAGCGCGATCGCGGTGTTGCTGGTTCCGAAGTCGAGTCCGCAGGCGAGCATGGGGGGCGCACCTCTACGCGCAAAAGGTGCCCATGGGTAGCGCCGAGTCACAGAAGCGGGGGGAGGGATGTCAGAAGCCCCTCCCTCCCCGTCTGGGTTCCGAGGAGGCGAAGACATTCTCCCCCGGCGACAGCGGCGTCTCCCAGGCTCGTGCGCGTCGTCCTTCACCTCGAGGACGTCGGAGGGCACCCAGGCAGACGGGCCCCGGACGCGTGCCACCGGGGTGGCGCACCCGGGACGCGGTGCATCCATCTTTGAAGGTGTCCAGGAGAGGACGGGGGATGGCATGCGAATCAGCACGAGCGGGTTGCTGGCGGGAATGGCCGTGTTGCTCATGGGAGCGGCGCGGGCGTCGGCGGAGGCGGAGGACACACCCCAGGCGGGCGGGCCAGCGGCGTCGGCGGAGAGCACGCCTGGAGAGGTTTCGGGAGCCGTGAAGCGGGCAACCCCGGAAGGGGTGCGCGTGGCCGTGCGCGGTGCGCCCGATGTCCAGCTGAACATGAAGCCGCGGACCATCGTGGTGGTGAACGGGCAGATGGCCCACGTGGGCGACATCCAGGAGGGCGACAAGATTCGCGCCCTGTACCGGGACGTGCAAGGTCAGCCCATGGCCATCATGCTGGAGGTGACGGGCCCCGTGAGGCCCGCTCCGGAGAGGTTTGACTAGAGGTCACCGGGTCCACGGCGCACGGTGCGGCCGGTTGGGTTTCGCGCCCCGAGTGCGGCATGCTGCGTGGGTCATCACGCGGAGGTCGCTCCATGAAGACGCTGCTGGCCGTGCTTCAGCTCACCCTCGTCCCCCAGGTGCCCGTTCCGGGCTCGGAGCCGAAGGTCTCGACTCCCCAGACGGAGAGCAAGCCGGGGGTGGTCGTGTTCGACTTCGAGGAGGATGCGCCCCTCGACGTGACTCCGCCCACCGCCTCCGAGTGGGAGTGCTTCCCGGACCGTCGCACCGGCCGCTACGCGCTGCTGCGCATCCGGGAGAACTTCGACGACAAGGTGATGCAGTCGGTGCAGGAGCTGTAGCCTTCTCCCCGCGGGCCGCCTGCTTCAACCAGGCCCCCTGCACGTGGGTGTCGCGCACCTCGCCGAGCGCGTCCTCCTCGTGCCGCACATCCGCGAGGCGGCTGGTGAGAATGCGGCGGGCGGCCTCGGCCAGCCGGCTCTCCGGGCCGAGCCCGCGAATGGGCGTGGGCTGAGGCATGGCGGCTTCCTAGCGCGGGTTCTTCTTCTCGAACTCGGCGGCGGCCTCCTCCACCATGCGCTCGGCGACGGCGGACCCCTCCCAGCCGAGGATGCGCACGTCCTTGTCCGCGAAGGCGACGGCGGCGGTGAAGAAGTGCGCCAGCTCCGCGCGCTCCCGGCTGGACAGGTCCTTGAGGTCTCCCAGGTTCTCCGCGCGCGCCGCGATGGTGGGGACGACGAGCAGCCGGTCATTGCGCTGCCGCCCGCCCCCGCGTTTCTTCTTCTCGTCCACCTTCAGCACGCCGAGCGCGCGGCAGGGCAGCACCACGCCGGGGTAGGTGGACTGGTCCCAGTACACCAGCGCGTCGAGCGGGTCTCCATCCGGGGCCAGGGTGCTGGGCACGAAGCCCCAGTCGAAGGGGTAGATCAGCCCGTGCACCAGGGGCTTGGAGACGGTGAAGGCGCCGAGCTCGGGCTCGTACTTGAGCTTCACCGAGGAGCCCTGGGGGGACTCGACGACGACGTGGAAGGCGCCGCCCTTGCCGCGCAGGGGGACTCGGGTGAGGTCTGTGTTCATGGAGCCGAGGCTGGGCCAGTCCGTGCGCCAGGGACAAGCGCTCCCGGCGGGGAGTTTCACCTCGGCAACCTTCGAGGCCCGCCGCTTGCCCGCACTGTCTGGCGGACGGAGGAGTGGGCTGGCTTGGGCTCAGGCCCTTGCCATGCGCCTGGTGGCGGAACGTCTGGGCGGGATTGTCACATTGCGCCCGAGTCACGAGTTTCCAAGAGGTACTGGGTGAAGGCAGGGGGCTCCCCATGCGGCAAGACAGGACACTTCACGAGCGCTGGCAGTGGGAGAAGGCCCTCGCCCTCCTCCAACA
>NZ_DASVSO010000522.1:0-4559 GCF_036388035.1 Archangium sp. | reverse complement strand
GGGCCTTCCCGTGAGGCCCGGAAGGGTGTAGGCCGCTGCCCGTATGGCTGCCCCCCGCCCCTTGCGCGACGCGGACCTCTCCCAGGTGGAGGGGGTCTTCACCGACGTCGACGGTACGCTCACCACGTCTCACCGCCTGCGCTCCACCACCGTGCGGGCGCTCGAACGTCTGGCGGACGCCGGCCTCAAGCTGGTGCTGGTGACTGGCCGCCCGGCGGGTTGGGGAGAGGCGTGGGCTCGCACGCTGCCAGTGGATGGGGTCGTGGTGGAGAACGGCGGCCTGCTCTTCCTGCGAGGGCCCGGCGGCAAGCTGCGGAAGGTGTATTCGGAGTCCCCCCGCGTTCGGGAGTTGAACCGGCGGCGCCTGGTGGCCGAGGTGACGGACGTGCTGCGGCAGGTGCCGGGAGCGCGCCTGTCCATGGACAGCGCCTACACCGAGGTGGACCTGGCCGTGGACTACAACGAGGAGGCGCGGCTGGGCGAGGAGGGGGCCGGGCGCATCGAGGCGCTGCTGCGGGCGCGCGGGGTGACGGCGGTGCGCTCCTCGGTGCACGTCAACTGCTGGCTCGGCCGCTTCGACAAGCGCTCCGCGGTGCGCCGTTTCCTGAAGCTCGCCTGGGGCCTGCGGCCGGAGCCGGGGGAGCCGCGCTTCGTGTATGTCGGGGATAGTTTCAACGATGCTCCGATGTTTGGAGAGTTCGCCCTGAGTATCGGGGTGGCCAACGTGCGGCGGGTGCTGGATCGCATCGACACGCCGCCGGCCTTCATCACCCGGGCGGAGGAGGGGCGGGGCTTCGAGGAGCTCGCTCGCGCCCTTCTCGCCCAGCGGGGCCGCAGGGCCCCACGAGGAGTCAGACCGTGAATGTCGTGAAGCTGGAGCTGGCTCCGGGGTTGGGCCGTCACCTGCGCGCGGGGCACCCGTGGGTCTTCCGCAAGGCGCTGGACAGGGTGCCGAAGATTCCCCCCGGCAGCGTGGTGGACCTGGCCGAGAACGGGAAGTTCGTGGCGCGCGGGTACTTCGATCCGCACTCGGCCATCGCGGTGCGCGTGCTCACGCGCAACCCGCGGCAGAACATCGACGCGGCCTTCTTCGCGCAGCGGGTGCGGCAGGCGCTGGCCGAGCGGCGCTCGCTCATCGACCTGACGGACACGGACAGCTTCCGGCTGATTCACGGCGAGGGCGACGGGTTGCCGGGCGTGGTGGTGGACCTCTATGGCCGGTACGCGGTGATGAAGCTGTACTCGGCGGGGCTCACGCCCTACCGCGGGCTCATCGTCGAGGCGCTGAAGGCGGCGGTGCCGCAGCTCCAGGGTATCCTCGGCCGGGACGAGGTGGGCCGGGACGACGCCGAGGAGGACGAGGGCCGGGGCTCGGGGAAGATGCTGTGGGGCCAGCAGGCGCCGGAGGTGCTGGAGATCCTCGAGCGGGGCGCGAAGTTCGGGGTGGACGCGTGGCGCGGGCAGAAGACGGGCTTCTTCCTGGACCAGCGGGAGAACCGCTACCTCATCCGGCGGCTGGCGCCGGGGCGCGACGTGCTCAACTGCTTCTGCTTCAGCGGCGGGTTCTCGGTGAACGCGGCGCTGGGCGGGGCCAAGAGCGTGTTCTCGGTGGACCTGGATCCGGACGCGATTGCCCTGGCGCGCGAGAACTTCACGCGCAACGGGCTGCCGGCGGAGAAGTACGACTTCCTGGCGGCGGACGTGTTCAAGCTGCTGGCCTCCTTCCGCGAGGAGGGGAGGACGTTCGACTTGATCATCCTGGACCCGCCGGCGTTCGCGAAGAGCCAGCGGGCGGTGCAGGCGGCGATCGACGGGTACGCCTCGTTGAACCGTCAGGCGCTGGGGCTGCTGCGGCCCGGGGGCCTGCTGGCGACGGCGTCGTGCTCGGCTCGCGTGGGCCCCAATGACTTCCTGGGCGCGGTGAAGGAGGCGGCCTTCAAGGCGGGCGTGGACCTCGCCATGGTGGAGGAGCGCTACCAGCCGCCGGATCATCCGATCCGGCTCCAGTTCCCCGAGGGCAAGTACCTGAAGTTCTACGTGCTGGCGTCGGTGTAGCTCAGCGCTTGAACACGCTCGAGGCCACGCGGTCCATCACCTCATCGGCCCACACGAGGCTGGCCTGGGTGAGACGATTCATGTCCTCGCGGAAGGCCGCGTCCGTCGGCGGCGTGGCGTAGAGGCGACTTAGGAAGAGGCTCTTGTTCTCGGGCTCGTAGTCCACCGCGCCACCACCGGTGTTCGTGCCGGCCTTCTCCTCGGCGCGGAAGCCCTCGAGCACGCCGGGCTTGGGCGCATCCCGGAACTTGTAGATGAGGGCGCTCGCCTCCAGCGCCTGCTTGTCCGAGCGGTACTCGAAGTAGAGCTGGGCCTGTCCGAGCACCGCGCCCCCGAACCCCTGCGGGTTGAGACCTTCGCTCGGCTGTCCGACGGACATCATGAACACCTGCACCAGGCGCTGCGCTTCGTCGCGGGTCATGGGTCCTCCGCCTCCAGGAGGCGTTGATTTCTTCCGGAGAGACGTTAGCAGCAGCCCGCCCGGCGTCGCGAGGAATGCGGCTCCTCGTGTGCTCATGGCCGGTGCGAGGGGCCCTGCGGCTCATGGGGTGACCGCGCGGGTGGGGTCGGACGGCCCCATGTCAGGGGTGAGGGGTAGAAAGGAGGCGGGACGGCGGGGAGGGGGAGGGCGATGGAGCGGAAGACGTGGGAGAACCTGGCGGCGGCGCGTGTGCTTCTGGACGATGAGGACCCGTGCCCCAACGCGGCGGCCTCGCGGGCCTACTACGCGGCCTACCATGCGTGCTGGCATGCAATGAACGCAGTGGGCATCCCTACTCCAGAAGTCAGGCCCGGTGTATATTACTTCCTGCATGAGCCGCTGCCCCACGAGGCCTACAGGGCCGGGATTCTCGATACGTCAGCCAGCGATGTGCTGACCGGGCTGGCCGACATGCGTGTGACCGCGGACTACCTTGAGGACGAGTTGACGGTCGAGCAGGTGAGGACGGCGGTGGAGTTGGCCGCGGCCTTCGTGCGGCATCTGCTCGGGGAGGAACCGATATGGTGAACGAGCGTGAGGAACTTCGCCGACAGGTGATGCGGCTCGCGGGGGGTCGGCCGGTACGGTGGACGGATGAGCGGACCTCGCGGGGAGATTTTCCTGGACGGGATTGGGCGCTGGAGGTCTTCGATGTGCCCGCTGCCGAGCAATGGGAGCTGCGGCATCGTCTCTCGGGGCTGAGGTGGCAGTTCTGGGACGACAAGCACCGGGCGCTCACCATCCTCTTCCACACCCCCGAGGAGACCACCCGGCTCTACTCCTGGGTCCGCCAGGAGCACGCAGCGGAACTGGCTGGAGCGACCTGACATGCGCTACCTGGGAATGGCCGCGGTACTCACCGTGCTCGCTGGCTGTGGCGGCGAGGAGATCCGTCGCTACCGCGTGGTGGTGGACCCCGCGCCCCTGTCGGCGCTCCCGGGCTCCTGCTACCGCGGCGGCACGCCCCCGTCCCAACGGGTGGAGGATCGTAACCTCTTCCGGGACTTCGAGTGGACCGTCTGGGAGGCCGGCAGCGGCGGTCGGGCCTACCTGGAGCTGGCAGCGCCCGACGGAGGCTGGCGGCTCGGTGACACCCCGCCCGTGGCGCTCTCGGGGGCCATCGTGGGAAACGGAGAGTCCTTCTCGGCCGAGCGGGTGGTGGTGACGACCGAGGGCCAGGTGCTGGAGTCCACGGCCATCCGCGTCCTCTTCGAGGACCGGGACACCCTCTCCAAGGGGGTGGTGGAGCTCGCGTCGCGCTGTGCCTCGTGCGCGGGGGGCAGTGCCCTGGCCTGTGAGACCCGACTGGCGTTCACTGCCCGAGAAGAAGTTCTCCAGGAGTGAAGCGCGCGGACACGCTCCGCGTTAATCTCCCCCCGTCTATGGTCCTCAAAGGTCAGTTCCTCGAGCGCTCCACGCTCATCCCCGTGGGCGGCGACGTCATGGAAGGCGTGGCGCACCGGGGCGACGAGCGGCCCCCGCTGCTCGTCCTCCCACCCCGGCCCGAGGACGGGGGTGGCATGGACCACGTCATTGGTGCCGAGCTGGCATTCGCCGCGGCCTCGGCGGGCCACCCCACGCTGCGCTTCAACTACCGGGGCGTGGGCGGGAGCCAGGGAGAGCGGGGCTCGGGCGAGGCGCTGGTGCAGGAGGCCGAGGCCGCGCTGGGCGTGGTGCTGGAGAACGTCCATCACCCTGCGGCGGCGGTGGCCGCGCTCCACGGGAGTGCCCGGGTCGCCCTCGAGCTCCGGGCGCGCCACCCCGAGGTGGCCGCCGTGTGTCTGGTGAGCCCTCGCGCGGTGACGGCCCGGGAGCTGGCGGGGCTCGGGCGGGGACTGCTGGTGGTGGTGGGCGAGCTGGACTCCACCCTGTCCCGGGCGGAGCTGGCCGAGGCGGTGGACCAGGCCGGCGGCACCCTGCACGTGGTGGAAGGCGCCGGATCCCATTTCCACCATGCGCTTCCCCTGGTGGGAAAAGCCGTTCGCACCTGGCTGAAGATGCTGTCGGGCAAGTGACCGATGGC
>NZ_DASVSO010000521.1:0-6904 GCF_036388035.1 Archangium sp. | reverse complement strand
GGCCTCGGGTGAGGGCGGGTCCCTCGAGCACGCCGGGGATGCCACTGCCCCCATCGCGGATGGCGACGCGGATGGAGGCGGGCAGCGCGTCGACGGAGATGCGCACCGGGGCGGCGCCGGGTGGAGAGGCCTCGGTGGCGTTCTTGAGGAGGTTGCCGAAGAGCCGGCGCAGCCCGTCGGGGTCCGCGGAGAGGGAGGGCTCGGGGCCGGGTTGCAGCTCCACGGGGACGGGAGAGGTGCCCTGGTAGAGGGCGCACACCTCGGTGAGCAGGGGGCGCAGGGCGACGGGCTGGAAGCGCGGCGCGGGCAGGCGGGCGAAGTCGGAGAAGCTCCGCGTCATGCGCATGAGCAGCTCCACCTCTTCCTGCAGGAGGGCGACGGACTCGGCGAGGCGGGTGGCGTCCGGCGGTGCGTCCGGGCGCGACAGCCGCGCCAGCGCGAGCTTCATGGCGGTGAGGGGGTTTCGCAGCTCGTGGGCGAGCGCGCGGGCCACGTCCTGCCACGCGGCGATCTGCTCGGCGGCCTTGAGGTGCTCGCGCTGGGCGGCGAGCTCGCGGCCCATGCGGTTGAATTGAACGAGGAGGAATTGCACCTCGTCGCGCGGGGCGTCGGGCGCGGGGAGCTGGACGGAGAGGTCTCCCCGGGCATAGGCCCACATGCCCTGGGTGAGAGTGGAGACGGGGCGGGTGAGGGTGCGCCCGAGCAGCACGGCGGCCACGGTGAGCACGGCGGCCGAGACGAGCAGCAGGGCGGCGAGGAGCAGGGGCGTGCGGCGCACGAGCGCGCGTCGGACGAGCTCCGCCTGGGCGAGGTTGAGCCGGGCCTCGTCGAGCGCGGCCGGGGCGCGTCCCTCGCGAGCCAGCTCGGTGGAGACGTCGTCGAGCACCTGCTCCACGGGGGCGAGGGAGACGGAGAGCAGCTCCTGGAGGGCCTGCCGGGCGATGAAGCCGAGCAGCATGAGGGGCACCAGCCCCGTGACGAGCATCACGGCGAGGAGCCGGCGGCGGAAGCGTGCGGGAGGCAGGAGCAGGTCGGGAGGCATCGGCGAGGCGGTTCTACTCGCCGCCGGTGCGCAGGGCACCCTCCGGGTGGCCTCAGGCGTGAGGCGCGGGGTCCTGGTCGACGGACAGGGGCGTCGTCAGTCCGAAGTGGTGCCGGAGGCGCTCGGCCTCCCGGACGAGTCCCTCCGCCTCGAGGCGCGAGATGGCCCAGAGCGCCGCCTCCGACAGCTGGGCGGTGACGACATAGGGGACGGGCATGGCCTTGAAATAGAAGATGGCGCTCAAGGCCAGCCGCATGAGGGGCGAGATGATGACGAACGCCACTCCGAGCTGGCACTCGCGCAGGAGGGCGTCGTGCTTCTGGATCCACTCGGCCTGCCGCTGGCGCAGCTCGGGGGTGGGGACGCCCCGGGTGAGGTCGAGGATGCTGATGAACTTCTCCCCGCGCCGCAGGCAGGCGGCCGCCCCCTCCAGGTAGTGGTCGAACTGCTCGGGTGTGGTGGCCCCCACGAACCTCACCACCCGGAGGGGCCACAGTGAGTCATCGATGCGGATGGAAGAGGCAGTGGGCATGGCGCTCCAAACATAGGGTTGGAGGACAGGGGGGAACGATGTCACGCCGAGCGGGGCACGCCTCCTTGTCTGCCCTGGGAGCGTGTTGCTCAGCCCGCCTCGGGCCGAGGGGAGGGCCTTGTCGGGGGTGGGTATGCCCTCCATCCGACGTTCGGGACTGGTAGCCTCCGGGGAGGATGTCTCGTCTCCTCGCCCCCTCCCAAGCCTGGCTCTTCGGCCGAGGTGTGGACCTCACCGTCTTCGCGGGCAGCGCGCTCGTCTCGGTGGGGCTCGCGCTCGCCGCGCCCCTGCTGGGCCTCGCGGGGGAGACGCCCCTGTGGGCCTGGGTGCTGCTCGTCGTCTGCGTGGACGTGGCCCACGTCTGGTCCACCCTCTACCGGACCTACTTCGATGGGGAGGAGGTGCGCCGTCGGCCCGGCCTCTACCTCGCCGCGCCGCTCGTCGCGTACCTGCTGGGCGTCCTCGCGTACCTCGTCGCCCCCGGGGCCTTCTGGCGCCTCTTCGCGTACACCGCGCTCTTCCACTTCATCCGCCAGCAGTACGGCTGGGTGGCCCTCTATGGCCGCAAGGCCCGCGTCTCCGGCACCGAGCGACGCCTCGATGCCGCCGCCATCTACGCCGCCACCGTGGGGCCCGTTCTCTGGTGGCATGCGAACCTCCCCCGCGCCTTCTGGTGGTTCGTGGACAACGACTTCGTCTCCGGGCTGCCCGCATGGGTGGGGACGGGGGCGCTCGTCGTCCACGGGCTCGTGCTCGCCGCGTGGGGCGGCTTCCAGGTGTCGCGCCTCGTGCGGGGCGAGGGCCTCCAGGTGGGCAAGGTGCTGCTCGTGCTCGCCACCTGGGTGACGTGGTTCGGGGGCATCGTGCTCGCCCAGGACGACTTCACCTTCACGGTGACCAATGTCGTCCTGCACGGCGTGCCCTACTTCGCGCTCCTCTTCCGCTACGCGCGGGGCCGGCTCGCCGAGGGCGGCTATGGCTGGCTCGGGCCCGTGGTGCGCGCGGGAGCGCCCGGCCTCCTGGCGGTGCTGGTCGCGCTCGCCTTCGGGGAGGAGCTGCTCTGGGACTGGCTCGTCTGGCACGAGCGCCCCCGGCTCTTCGGCGAGAGCGTGCTGGAGGTGCCCGCGGACGTCATGGCCCTCGTGGTGCCGCTGCTCGCGCTGCCCCAGGCCACGCACTACCTGTTGGATGCCTTCATCTGGAAGCCGAGCCGCGAGCCGGCGCTGCTGAAACGACTCGGGTGGACACGCGGCGCGGGTGAAGGTTCTCCAGGTAGCACGAGCCCCATCTCCGCAGTGGCCATCCCCAACGCGGGTGAGTAAGCGTCTGGGACGTATGTCCCGACTCCTGCTCGTTTCCAATCGACTCCCCGTCACCGTCAAGGCGGACAAGGACGGTGTCTCCGTGGTTCGCAGTGCCGGAGGGCTCGCCACGGGCCTGCGCGGTCCACACGAGCGCTCGGGAGGGCTCTGGGTGGGGTGGCCCGGGGAGGTGTCGCGCCTGACGGAAGCGCAGCGGGCCTCCGTCAACGCCCAGCTCGCCGAGCTGCGCTGCGTGCCCATCCAGCTCAGCGCCAGCGAGGTCAGCCGCTACTACGAGGGCTACTCCAACCGGGTGCTCTGGCCGCTGTGCCACTACCTCATCGATCGCATGCCCCGGCAGGACCGCGACTGGGACGTCTACCGCAAGGTGAACGAGCGCTTCGCCGACCTGGCGGTGCGCCACTACCAGCCCGGGGACACCATCTGGGTGCACGACTACCAGCTCATGCTGGTGCCGGCCCTGCTGCGCGCGCGGCTGCCGCAGGCGCGCATCGGCTACTTCCACCATATTCCCTTCCCGTCGAGTGAGATCTTCCGCACCCTGCCGCACCGCACCGACCTGCTGCGGGGCCTGCTGGGGGCGGACCTCATCGGCTTCCACACGCTGGCGTACGCGCGCCACTTCGCCAGCACCCTCATGCGGCTGCTGGGGCTGGAGACGGTGGTGGACCGCGTCGACTACAACGGGCGCGAGGTGCGGCTGGGCGGCTTCCCCATGGGCATCGACGCCCAGGCCTTCGAGAACCTCGCCAACGAGCCGACGGTGCTCGAGGACGTGCGCCAGCACCGGGAGAAGAGCTCGGAGCAGCGGCTGGTGCTGGGGGTGGACCGGTTGGACTACACCAAGGGGATTCCCCGACGGCTGCTGGCGGTGCAGCGGCTGCTGGAGCGCGAGCCCGAGTGGCGCGGCAAGCTGCGCTTCGTGCAGATCGCCGTGCCCAGCCGCACCGCGGTGGCGGACTACGCCGCCTACCGCGACGAGGTGGACGAGCTGGTGGGCCGCATCAACGGCCTCTACGGCGGCGTCCACACCGTCCCCGTCCACTACCTCTACCGCTCCTTCAACGAGCGGCAGCTCGCGGCCCTCTACCGCGCCGCGGACGTGATGCTCGTCACCCCCATCCGCGACGGGATGAACCTGGTGGCCAAGGAGTTCTGCGCCGCGCGCCCGGACGAGGATGGTGTGCTGGTGCTCAGCGAGCTGGCCGGCGCGTCGGATGAGCTGGGCGATGCCCTGCTGGTGAACCCCTATGACGTGGAGGGCATGGCGGACGCGCTGCAGGCCGCGCTGGAGATGCCGCTGGAGGAGCGGCGCACGCGCATGCGCAACATGCGGGCCCGGGTGAAGGAGTACGACATCCACTGGTGGGTGCGCTCCTTCCTGGACACGCTCGAGGCCGTGCCCACGCCGCCTCCTCGCAGGGAGCCGGCCGGCATGGAGGCGGCGCTCGAGGGCATGCGGCGGGCCGGAAACCTGCTGCTCCTGCTCGACTACGACGGCACGCTCGTCCCCTTCGCCCCGAAGCCGGAGCTGGCCAGCCCGGATGCGGAGCTGTTGGATTTGCTGCAGCGGCTCGCCACGCGCCCCAACACCCGCCTCCACATCGTCAGCGGGCGGCCGAAGGAGACGCTGGAGGCGTGGGTGGGCGGCCTGCCCATGGGTCTGCACGCCGAGCATGGGCTCTGGTCGCGCCCCGCGCCGGGTGCGCCGTGGACGTCCCTGGAGGGGGTGAACACGGAGTGGAAGGGCCTGGTGCGCCCGGTGCTGGAGTCCTTCGCCGCGCGCGTGCCCGGGGCCTTCGTGGAGGAGAAGTCGGCGTCGCTCGCCTGGCACTACCGGCAGGTGGATCCGGTGTTCGGTGCGACCCAGGCGCGCGAGCTGCGCCTGCACCTCGGGGAGGTATTCGCGCAGGGCCCGCTGGAGGTGCTGCCCGGCGACAAGGTGGTGGAGGTGCGCGCGCGCGGGGTGGACAAGGGCCGCGTGGTGGGCGTCGTCACCCAGGACATGGCTCCCGGGACGCTGGTGGTGGCCATCGGTGATGACCGCACCGACGAGGATCTCTTCGCCGCGCTGCCGGAGGACGGCATCTCCATCCACGCGGGAGGCAAGGACACGCGCGCCGGCTACCGGGTGCAGGGCCCCACCGAGGTGCGCCGGCTGCTGTCCGCGCTGCTGGTGGGCTAGGCCTTCGCGGCTCAGGCCGCCCGGCCCCAGGACTCGGCGTCCTGGGCGACGGGCAGGGTGATGCGGAAGGTGGTGCCCTGGCCCGGCGTGCTCTCGACGGTGAGCTCTCCTCCGAGCGAGGTGATGATGCCCTGGCACACCGGCAGCCCCAGCCCCGTCCCCACGCCGACCGCCTTGGTGGTGAAGAACGGCTCGAAGATGCGCGAGAGGTTCTCCGGAGGGATGCCGCACCCGGTGTCGCTCACCTCCACCGTGACGCGGCCGGGAGCGCTCTGCCGCGCCACCACGCGGATCTCATTCTCCTCCGTCCGGCCCGGCTCGATGGCATGCGCGGCGTTGATGAGCAGGTTGAGGAGCACCTGGATGAGCCGCGACCCGTTGCCGCGCACCGGCGGCACGCCCGCGCAGTCCTCGACGAAGCGCGCGCGGTGGCGGATCTCATGGGCGGCCATCTTGGCGGCGCTGTGCACCACCATCCCCAGCTCCACCCGTCCGAGGGCCGCGTCATCCGGACGCGAGAGCACCTTGAGGTCCTGCGCGATGAGGCGGACCCGCTCGGCGCCCTCGTAGGACTCGGCGAGGGCCGAGAGCAGCTCCCGCCGCTCGTCCTCGGAGGGCGCGCCCTCCAGCCGGCCCAGCTCGTCCTGGAGGAAGCGGAGGTTGCTCAGGATGTACGCGAGCGGGTTGTTGATCTCATGGCCCACGCCCGCCGCGAGCCGCCCGACGGTGGCGAGGCGATCCGCGAAGAGGAACTGGTCCTGGGTCGCATGGAGCTGCTGGAGGCTCTCCTCCAGCCGGGCGTTGGCGGTGGCCAGCTCGGTGGTGCGCGTGCGCACCGTCTCCTCCAGCAGGGTGTTGTAGCGCTGCTTCTCGCGCATCAGGTCGCGCAGCTCGAGGGCCATGCCGTTGAAGGCGCGCGCCAGCGAGGCGAGCTCGTCGTGGCCCTGAGCGGGCAGCGGGCGCTCGAAGTCCCCGTGGCCGATGCGCTCCACGCCCGCGCGCAGCTCGCGCAGGGAGCGCTGGAGCGGTTCGAGGATGGCGAGGGCGAGTCCCACCACGAGCACGAGCGCCAGGGCGGGGATGAGCTTCGCCAGGGTGTTGCCGCGCCGCGAGTTCTCATCCCACCTGAGCCGCAGCTGCTCCATCTCCTCGCGCTCGTCCGCGATGGCGGCCTCGATGCTCTGGCCCACGTCCCGCTCGAAGTCGTGGAACAGGTCCCACCACGTCTCGGGGGAGAGCTGTTGCCCCTCCTCCACCGAGCGCGCGAGGGCCTCGGCTCGCCGCACCCAGCGGTGCTGGGCGTCATGGAGCAGGGCGAGCCGCTCGTGGCCTCGCTCCTCGTGCTCCGGCCTGTCCTCCGCCGGCACCAGCAGCAGCTCCTGGCGCTCGAGCTCCTCGAGCCGGGAGAAGTGCTGGTCCATGCGCGCGTCCTGCTCGCGCAGGACGCCGGTGATGTTGCCTCCCTCTCGCTGCGCGTGCCTCAGTGCGTCGAGGAAGGGCGAGGCGCTGTTGCGCATCCGCCCGTAGAGGTCGATCTGGTCCTGGATGAGGCTCAGGTGCTGGCGGGAGCGCAGGCCCATGCGGGTGCCCTGGAACATCTGCACCCCCATCCCGAAGACGAGGGCGATGGCCACCACCGCGAACAGCACCACCTTCCAGCGCATCGTCATCACCGACAGGGCCCCCGTGGCCTCCGAGTGCTTCCTCGGAGGCGATGAGTTCCGGCGGGGTGCCTTCCCCACACTGGAAGTCGTACACCCCTGTATAGCAGGGAAAGCCCGTAAGTGCCCGGAAGGGGGCCGGAGCCCGCCTGCTCAGCGTTC
>NZ_DASVSO010000520.1:0-7021 GCF_036388035.1 Archangium sp. | reverse complement strand
GGGGCAGCCGGCGATGTCGGTGCCGCTCTACTGGAACGCCGCCGGGCTGCCCATCGGGGTGCAGTTCGCCGCGCGCTTCGGAGACGAGGCCACGCTGTTCCGGCTCGCGGCACAGTTGGAGCAGGCCCGCCCGTGGATGGGGCGCAAGCCTCGGGACTCAGGGCGGGGCCAGTAGCCTCACCGCGGGGCGGATGACGCCCGGACGCGCCCGATGAACAGGGTGTGCATCGGGCCTCCGCCCTTGCCTCGGGCGGGTGTCTCCACCACCTCGGTGTCGAAGCCCGCCCGCTTCAACCGGTTGGCGAAGGCTGGGTCCGACGAGGCGGACCACACCACCAGCACTCCGCGAGACTTCAGCGCACGCTGGATGGCGGTGAGCCCGCGCTCGCCGTAGAGCCAGCGGTTCGCCTCCTGGGTGAGTGCCTCGGGGCCGTTGTCCACGTCCAGCAGCACCGCGTCGTACTCGCCCTCCGCCTCGCGGAGCAGGACTCCCACGTCCCGGGCCTCCACCATCACGCGCGAGTCCTCCAGGGGCCGTCCGGCCAGGGGCGCGAGCACGCCCTGGTTCCACGCGACGACCGCTGGCACCAGCTCCGAGACCACCACCTGGGCCTCCGGGGGGAGCCGCTCCAACGCGGCCCGGACGGTGTAGCCCAAGCCCAGGCCACCGATGAGCACGCGAGGCCGCTTCCCGGTGAGCTGGGTGCATGCCACCTCGGCCATCTTCTCCTCGGAGCCATGCTGGCGGCTGGACATGAGCTCGCGGCCGTTGGCCCGGATGGCGAACTCCTCGCCCCGCTGGTGCAGCACCAACTCGCCTCCGCCCGGAGCGGGCGCTCGATCGATCACCTTCCACGGCTTCATGGAGGGCCACCATACCCGTGGGAGGCGGAGAGCAGGCGGCGGAAATGCGGGCCTGGAGGGCCGGGCGGCGCGCGTCCAGTGCCGTCCCCCCTCAGTCGTAGCCGCCGAACATGAAGAGCTGCAGATCCTCGTCGGTGGGGTTCATCAGCCCATGGAGCTGGCCGCCCTTGAGGAGGGCGAGGTGGCCGGCACGCAGCAGGCGCACTTCGATGCAGCGCTCCCGATCCGGCAGCTTGCACCAATCCCCGATGGCCATGTAGCCGCGGCCCTCCATCATCAGGAAGGCCTCGGAGTTGTCGCGGTGGCGGTGCAGGCCGATGCCCGACTTTCCCTGGAGGATGTGCAGGTCCATGTAGTCCACGGCGAGGAAGTCCTCGCGGCGCGTGCCCTCGCGCTTGCGGCCAGAAGCATCCAGGTTCCACGGCTCGAGTGTGCGGCCGAGCTCGCCACGGAAGGCGCCGTAGTTGGAGAGCAGGGTGCGGTACTCGAGTTGCCCGATGCCCCCGTGGGGATTCTCGCTCATCCCCACCGCGAGGTGGTTGTCCCAGCCGCGCACCACCATGTTGAAGGCGTAGTGGTAGTTGGTTCCACCCTGGGAGTCCCACACCTTGCCGCTCGCGTCGGACCAGGCGAGCTGCAGGCGCAGGGGCAGCACCGGGTGCATGGAGCTGTCCACGGACACCTCGTGCACGCGCTGGCCCTCCAGCCGCTCGCGCGAGAAGTCCTCCGGTTGGCCGTGCACCATCTCGTTGCGCGGGAGCAGCTCGCCCCGGTCGAACGCGGCCCGCCCCTTGGGCCCGAGCTTCTGCCGCAGGTCCGGCTGGGAGTAGCCCCACAGCTCCACCTCGTAGCGGTGGCTGTCGGGGTTGTAGGGCACCTTGAGGAGCTGACCCGGGGCATCTCCCACCTGGAGCCAGAGCTGTACCGAGTCCCCAAGCTGGCGTCCCGTGAGCCGCGACAGCACCGAGTCTGGCCCGCCCCGATAGGACACGCGCAGGAAGGGGCCGGTCCAGTCGTCGAGCGAGACCCAGCCCCGCACCAGGGTGGTGTCCGCGGTCTGGAAGTCCTTCACGTTCTGCTTCTGGAAATCCGCCTTGTCGTCCTGCTGCGTCGGGTCCGTCACCTGCGTGTTGGGTGCGGAGGGGCCATAGAGCGTCAGCGATTGGAAGGGGAAGAGGTACTGGAGGCTCTCGTGGAGGTAGTGCTCGCGCTCCACGGCCAGGTGCGTGCCCTCCATCTGCCGCAGGAGCGCGACGAGGGAGTTGTCCTGGTCATAGTTGGGAGTCTTGCCGGGGTCGACCTTGACGACCGCATCCGCGTGGATGATTTGCATGGAAGTCCTTGTCAGAAGGGGAAAGAGAGACGGGCCCGCGCCTACGTCAGGCCGTGTGGTAGAGGAAGGCGACGAACTTGAGCGGCTGCGAGGCGTGCGCGTTGCGGATGCCGTGGACGCCGCCACTCTTGGTGTAGAGGACGCTGCCCTTGCGCACCGGGATCTCCTTGCACGCCTTTTCACCCAGCCCGAAGACGTTGCGCTTCACCGTGGGCTTCGAGGCCTGCGCCGGGTCATCCTCTTCACCCAGGTAGGCGATGCCCTCGCCCTCGACGACGTAGTACAGCTCCTCGGTGCCAATGTGCTGGTGGGTGCCCTCCACCTTGCCGGGCGGAATCGTCACCTCGTGGAAGAAGACGAGCGAGCCCCCCAGCTCGCGCTGCAGCACCCAGCGCATGTCGATGAGGTTGTCGTCCTTCCGGTCCGGGTTGTCCCCATCCATCATCGCGTTGAGGTAGCGGACCGGCTTGATGTCCTCGGTCTGGAGCACCCAGCCGCGCTGGAAGTCCACGTAGTAATTCATGTCCTGGACGGTGTTCTCGGGAGCGCTCGGCCTGTCTACCCGGGGCTCCTGGTGGGTGCGCACGTAGTTGTTGTCCCACTCGGGCCGGGAGATGGCGTGGCCGCTCGGCCATTCGCGCGGACCCTCGCGGAAGGCCAACTCCAGCGCCTTGAGGCCCTTGAGGTCGTTCAAGGCGGCGTCGAAGGCACGCACGCGGGTGATGGTGCCATGGCGTCCCATCTGGTCCAACACACCCAGATCGTGCGCTCGGGCCCCCGGAGGCACCTCTAGCGTCTGCCAGAGCTCCACCTGATAGGCATCCGTCCAGCGGCAGTACTCCAGCCGCACCTCGGCCTCGGCTTGGAGGCTCGCGTCCTTGGGGTGCAGCTTCATCCAACCGATGAGCTCCCGGCACATGAAGCGGTTGCGCTCGCGCGTCAGCTCCACCAGACGCGAGCCGCGGTACTCGATGCGCAAGAAGTTGGAGAGGAAGCGGCCGTCCAGGTACACCTCTCCCTTGAGGACGGCGACGTCCACGGTGCTGCGCACCTCGGTGACGTTGTAGCGGTAGCGGGGGCTGCGCGTCGCGTTGAGGTACTGCGCGTGGTAGATGCGATCCGGGAAGAAGACCACCCGGAAGATGCTGTTCTCCGGGCTCGTGGCGATGTCGTCGAAGCGGGCATCCATGGTTCAGGACCTCGTGTTCAGGTGATCCGCGACGCGGAAGGCATTGGCCTGGATGGTGAGCGTGGGGTTGGCGCCGCCCGAGGTGGGCATGAAGGAGCCATCCGTCACGTAGAGGTTGTCGAACTGCCAGGCACGGCAGTTGGGGTCGAGCACGGAGTCCTTCGGGTCGGTGCCAAAGCGGGCGCCCCCGAGGATGTGATTGGCGATGCGGTTGACGCCACTGGCGCTGCCGGACTCGATCTGATCGACACTCGCGCCGGAGCGCTCGAACACGGCGCGGCACTGGGCGGCGAGCGTCTCCATGACGGCGAAGTCATGCGAGTGCCAGCCCTTGAGGATGTAGGCCACCTTGCGGCCCCACTTGTCACGCACGGAGGGGTGCAGCTCGATGCGGTTGTCGCGCATGGGCACCTGATTGGCCATGTAGCTCATGGACAGACGCTTGCCGAGGTCCCTGCGGACGAAGTCCAGCAGGCCCTCGCCCACGAGGTTCAAGTCGTTGATGAAGCCGTCCCAGGTGGTGTCCAGGTCGCTGCTGCGGTGGGTGCGGGCCAGGGACAGGGGCAGGGCCTGGTCCGAGGTGTTGTTGTAGAGCGCGCCGCCGGCCCACAGGCCGTTGGCATCGAGGAACTCGGGGTTGGCGCAGAAGTCCGTGGCCCAATCACTGTCGAGCGAGATGGACTTGTCGAAGCGCGCCTCGGCCTCGGCCAATCGGATCTCCGCGCCCCCGAAGCAGTGGGTGAGGAAGTAGCGGCCCAGCAGCCCGCTATCATGGATGCGCCGGCCGAACTCCGCGTCCTGCTCGGCGGACAGCATCAGCAGGCGCACGGACTCGATGGCCGAGCAGGCGACGACCACCAGCTTGCCCTCCACGGTGCGTGGCTCGCCGGCCGGGTCGAGGTAGTGCACGCGACCGACGCGGTCGCCCTGGCACTCCAGTTGGATGACGGTGCAGTTGGCGCGCAGCTCGAAGTTGGGCCTCTGGGCGATGGGCCCCAACAGACAGGCCCAGGTGCTGGATTTGAGCCCGAGCGGGTCCCCATAGCGGTTGACGAAGGCGGTGCGTGGGTCATACGCCTTGCGGCCACTGGGGGCGTGGTCCTCGGTGATGACAGCCAGGGGCGTGCGGTAGCGGCGCATGCCCAGCGCGTCCATGCCCTGCTCCACGTAGCGGCTGATGGGGTTGGGGGGCAGGGGCTTCTGATAGTGGTCCTGGCTGAACTTCTTGGCCTGGCCCTGACTGGTGCCATTGATGCCCACCAGGCGCTCGGCCTTGCAGTAGTAGGGCTCGAGGTCCCTGTAGGAGATGGGCCAGTCGCGAGCCTCGCGCACCACGTCTCCGTTGGGGTCGTTGCGCAACCTGGCGGCGCGACCCTCGTTGAAGCTGCGCAGCCGGAAGTCCTGCTCCGAGTAGCGCAGCGACACGCCGCCGTACAGGTGGGTGCCACCGCCCACCGCCTGGGCGGTGTAGCCCTCGATGGTGGCCTCGTCCTTGCCGTCCGAGGTGCGGTAGATGTGCGGCTCGTCATTCAGGTCCGGCTCGATGTGGCTCGAGTAGTAGGAGCGGCCCTTGTTGGACACCTCGAGCTGGAGGCGCTTCTCCGCGCCCGTGGCGAAGAGCTCATCGCGCTTGAAATCACTCAGCCCGCGAGGGTGCTCGTGCTGGTAGCGCAGCAGCGGTCCCTTCTCCAGCACCAGCACGGACTTGCCCGCCAGCACCATCTCCTGGGCGATGGGCGCGCCACCTGCTCCACTGCCAATGACCACCACGTCGAATTGTGTCTTCGTGCTCATCTGTCTTCCCCCCTCCCGCTTGAGGCAATCAGCCGCGGTACTCCACGTTGTTTCCCAGGGGCCGCTCGAGGGAGCGGCGCCAGTCGAAGAGGGTCTGGCCGGTATTGGGATCGCGGACGTAGTCCTCGAGGAAGGCCCAGCCCGAGGCGCCCACGTTGCCGCCATACTTGGGGTGTGAGAAGGCTCCCGTGAGCGTGTGGCGGCGCAGCATCTTCAGGAAGTACGCGGGGTCCCCGTACTGGCTGTAGTCCCAGCCGGCCACCGGCGCGTTGCTGGCCAGCTCGGCATAGAGCCCCACGATGGCTTCCCGAGGCACCTGCCCTGGCGGAAGGCGGGGGTAGCGCTGGCGGAGGATGTCCGAGAGCAGCGCGAGGCACGTCTTGTAATCATCGCGGTTGTGGCGCTCCTCACGGGCCAGCAGCTTGTCGATGAAGTTGACCACCCCGACGGACAGGTCGAGCCGGTGGGCATTGGGAAGCTGGGACTCGCGGGAGGCGGCATCCAGGCTCTGGAGGTGCCGCTCGATGAAGTTGCGCGCGGCGCGGGTGCGGAACGGCAGCAGGTGGTCCGTCAGCCGGCGCAGCAGCTCCTGCTCCCACGACTCGAAAGTGAGTGGCACCTGGCACTGGTGCGTGAAGAAGCGTGACCAGGTCTCTCCATTGTCCAACCGCACCTCTTGTGGGTTGATGGGATCGAGCACGAGCTGGCCGTCGACGACGTACTTATAGGTGTGCACCTCGCCCTTGGGGATGCGGAGCGACACGGTGAAGTAGGGCGTGTCGACCACGCGGCGCAGCTCGATTCCCTCGTAGAGGGGCGCGAAGGTCCCGACGACCGAGACGCTCCGCGGGGGAGGCGCGGCCCGGTTGTAGTAGATGAAGATGACCTCGTTGTAGGTAGCGCTGGCGTCGGCGCCCAGCGTGGCGTCGTAGTAGCTGTCGATGATGGGGAAGCGCCAGCTCTCGCAGATGCTCGCCCGCGGTCCGGTGATGCCATTGTCGAAGCCATGTCGCTCGTCCGTGTTGGTCCGGGCGAGATGTCGTGTGCAGTGGTTGAGGACGTACTGATCGTCACTCTCGAGAACGTGAGCTGGCATGATCCCCCCTCCGTGCGCCGGCCTGCCAGCCGGGCACCTTGCGTGAAAGCCATACAGCCGTTCACAGCGGCGCCAACCTTCCTGATTGAGAAGGTCTTGTCACTGCGCCCGCGGGACGATGCTTTCGTTTGTTTTAGTGCATTCCTGAAGCCCAGTGGCATCATGCCCGCATGAGAGACCAGGACAGCCCGCCCGAATCTGTCACCACCATCTACACCCTGGTACGTGGCGAGGATTGGCGGGCGGCCGAAGCAGTGGGCGAGTACCGCGGCAGCGCCGACGACACGCGTGACGGCTTCCTGCATTTCTCCACCGCCGCGCAGGTACGCGCCAGCGCCGCGAAGCACCGCGCCGGAGAGCTGGACCTGTTCCTGGTCGAGGTAGACGTCGCCACGCTCGGAGACGCGCTGCGCTGGGAACCGGCTGCCAGCGGCTCCCGCCCCGGCCTCTTTCCTCACCTCTATGGCCCGCTTCCCCTCGCGGCTGTGCGTGGCGCCACGAAGGTACCGTTGAACCCGGACGGGACGCACGCCTTCCCAGTCTGGCTCCCCTGACAGGGAGGGAGCACCGCCCGGCCCACGCTCCTGGCGGACCGGGCGGCTCGGGCCCTACATCTGCGCCAGCGCATCCGGGGATTCAGGGAGGACCTGGCCACCATCCACGATGAGCGTCTGCCCGGTGATGTAGCCGGCCTCGCGGCTGGCGAAGAACAGGGCGGCATGGCCGATGTCCTCCACCTCGCCCA
>NZ_DASVSO010000519.1:0-7653 GCF_036388035.1 Archangium sp. | reverse complement strand
GGGGAGGACGAGGGCGGAGGGGGCGGTGGCGGTGGGGCTGGCACCGGGGCCGTCCCGGGTGAAGAGGGTGGAGGGGGAGGGGATGGGGGTGGCGAGGGTGACGGTGAAGGGGGGACAGAGCGTGGGGGCGGCGGGGCTGAGGTACGAGCCGCAGGCGCTGGCGGTGGGACTGCTCAAGGGAGACCCGGAGCAGATGGACGAGGAGGAGAGGCGGGAGTGGAGGAGGGGAGAGGCGCTCAGGCTGTTGGCGGTGGGAGAGGCGGGGATGGCGCTGAGGCTCTTCGAGGAGCTGCTGGCGCAGCGGCCCGGAGACGTGGGCGCCCAGCGTGGCCGGGTTCGCTCCCTGCTTCGTCTCGCCGAGGCCTATGACCGGGTGGGAGATCGCCAGAAGGTCCAGGAGGTGCTGCGCGCGGCGCTCGCGGCCGAGCCCTCGCTCACCCAGGATCCGGACTTCACGAGCTGGCGCTGGAGACCCGAGGTGCGCGAGGTCCCCAAGGGCGGGGGAGCCCAGGCACAGGCCCCGCGAGCCGAGGAGGGCACCGGGCGGCTCCTGCGCCTGGGGCTGGGCCTGGATGTCCTCGGCTCACGAGGGGAACTGGCCGTGGTGGGCTCGGCCATCTTCCTGGAGCACTGGGCAGTGCACCTGGGCGTCGACCCGCGAGGGCCCGGACTCGATGTCGGGCTCCGGCTCCAGGTCCCCCTGCGCACCCTCAGCGCCCGGGTTTCGCCGTGGGAGCAACTGCACGGAGAGCTCTTCTTCGGCCTCGGGCGCCACCTGTCCTTCGCGGACCTGGGACTGCCCGCTCGCGCCGATGAGCCGGTATGGGGCCGTGGGTATTCCTACCAGCAGCTCTATGGAAGGACGGTGCACCTCGATGGCGGCCTCCAATTCGTCCACACGGCGGGGCCCCTCCTCGAGCTGGGCCTGGGACTCGTCGCCACCTCCGGACTGGAGCCCGAGCAGACCCTGAAGCTCGTGCCCGTCCTCGACGTGGGCGTGGGCTGGCGCTTCCAGTGACCGTCGAGGGGCTTCAACCCCCTCGGAACAGCTTGCGGAAGTGCTCGGTCATGAAGTCGATGAACACGCGCACCCGGTGGGGCAGGTGCTTGCGCTGAAGGTAGACCAGCGAGATGTCGAGCACATCGGACGCGTAGGCCTCGAGGAGGGTGCGGAGCCGTCCCTCCCGCAGGTCCACGTCGACGAGCGACCAGGGCAGCCGCGCCAGCCCCACGCCCTCGAGCGTCGCCTCGCGCAGTACGGCGATGTCGTCCACGACGAGCGTGCCCGACACGGGGATGACGACAGGACCCTCCTCCATCCGGAAGGTCCACTTGCTGCCCTTCATGCGCAGGCAGTTGTGGTGCATCAGGTCGTGCGGAACCTGGGGCGGCGCACGCCGGGAGACGTACTCGGGGGCGCCGCAGATGACCATCCGCTCGGTTCCGAGCCGACGCTCGATGAGTGAACGATCCTGGGGATGGGGGCGGATCCGGAACGCCACGTCGAAGCCCTCCGCGAGCATGTCCACCTGCTGGTCCGACACGGACAGCTCCACCTGCAGCCGGGGGTAGCGCTCGGCGAGCGCCCGGAGCATGGAGGCGAGGGGGTGCAGGGCGATGCCGACGGGGGCGGCGACGCGCACGGTGCCCTCCGGGAGGGTGCCGACGTTACCGAGGAGATCGGAGGCTTCGTCCGCCACGGAGAGCAGTTGGACGCAGCGCTCGTAGAGCCGGGCGCCTTCCTGGGTGACGGACAGGCGACGCGTCGTGCGCTGGAGCAACCGGACGCCGAGCCGACGTTCGAGCGCGGTGACGCGGGTGCTCACCGCCGACTTGGAGATGCCGAGCCGGGCCGCGGCCCCCGAGAACGAGTTGGCCTCCACGACACGGGCGAACACGGTCATCGCCACGAGGTCGTCCAGGGATGCACTCATGATTGTTCTCCTGGCGAAACAGTGTTTTCGCCCGGAGGTCGTTGGTCAACCCATGCGTCGACCGTTAGAGAGCTTGGAATGAGCACTCCCTCCTCGCCTCCGCGACATGTGCTGTTGACGCTCGTACTGGGCGCGCTGACGGCGTTCGGCCCGCTGTCGATCGACATGTACCTGCCGAGCCTCCCCACCATCCAGGGAGAGCTGGCGACGTCCGCCACGGCGGTCCAACTCACCCTGGCGGCGTTCATGGCGGGGTTGGGACTCGGCCAGCTCGCCTACGGCCCGCTCTCGGACCGGTTCGGACGCCGACGCCCCCTCATCGCGGGAGTCGTGCTCTACATCCTCGCGTCCGCCGCCTGCGCGTTCGCGCCGAGCATCGAGTGGCTCATCGCGCTCCGGTTCCTCCAGGCGGTGGGCGGGGCCTGTGGACCGGTCATCGCGCGTGCCATCGTCCGTGACCTCTACAAGGGCCGTGACGTCGCCCGTGTGCTCTCCCTGCTCATCCTGGTCATGGGGGCGGCGCCCATCCTCGCGCCGCTCCTCGGGGGCTGGGTCCTCGGCCTCGCCGGGTGGCGGGCCATCTTCACGGTGCTCGCCGTCATCGGCGTCGTCGCCCTGGTGTTCTCGGTGGCGGTGATTCCGCGGACGGCGCCCCACGTCGGGCCCTCGGGTAGCTCCAGCTCCCTGGGGACGAACCTCCGCGCCGTCCTCGGCGACCGGCGCTTCATCATCGCCACGCTCGCCGGTGGTTTCTCGCAGTCGGGCATGTTCGCCTACATCTCTGGCTCGCCCTTCGTGTTCATGGGCATCCACCACGTCTCGCCGGAGCGCTTCGCCTGGCTCTTCGGGATGAACGCCTTCGGGCTCATCGCCGCCTCGCAGCTCAACCGGCGGCTGCTCTCCCGGTTCTCTCCCGCGCGAATCGCCCTCGCGGCGGCGGGTGTCATGGTCCTGGCGGGCGCCGTCCTCGTGGGGCTGGCCGTGACCGGGACGGGGAGTGTCCTCACCCTCGCCCCCACCTTGTTCCTCTTCATCTCGAGCCTGGGCTTCGTGGGGCCGAACATGACGGCACTGGCCCTGGAGGAGCACGGCTCCCGGGCGGGGCTGGCGTCCGCCGTGCTCGGCGCCGCGCAGTTCGCCACGTCCGCCGGGGCATCCGCGCTCGTCGGGCTCCTCAACGATGGCACCATGCTCTCCATGGTGGGCGTGATGGGCACCTGCGCCGTGACGACCTGTGTGCTGGCCCTCTTCACGCCCGGGGGCGAGAAGGACGAGGCCCCCGTCGCGCAGACCCCCGCTCCCGTGGCGCGGTGAGGGACGGCGCGGGGGAGCGTTACTCCTCCTGTCCCGCCGAGCGTTCGTACCGGATTCCAAGCTCTGGAAAGCGGGCGGCGATCCCATCAATCACCGGGAACGTCGTGTCACCCCACTGATTGGAGAGGCAGTAGGTCTTTCCCTCCGCCCGCAGGAGCTGATCGTCGGCATTGAACCAGCGGCGGGGGTGGTAGGCGCGGGTCCCCGCCTCGGGCTCCACTTGGAGCTTTGCTTCGAACTCGGCCTTCGTCGCGCAGTTTCCCGAGACGACGAGCCACTTCCCACGAGGAACGGGCAGCTCGGCGATCGGGATCTTGCGCTCGATCGCTGCACGGACCACTGCGTACACCATGTTCCTCTTCCACTGGTTGGGATGGCGCTGTCCCGCGCAGAAGAGGTCATACCGGGTGAAGTCCGGCCCACCCTCTTGTCGGCGCGACTGTCGGCGCTCGGTCGCCTTCTCGCGAAGCTGCACTTGATAGGCATCCGCTTCTGGAAGCGGGATGAGTTGCTGCACGTCGAGCAGGAGCTTGTCCTTGAACCGATAGGGCCGTAGCCGGACGCAGCGGATGTCGAGATCCCTCTCGTTCAGCCACATGACGGTCGTGGTCAACTCCTTGGAGAAATCCGCCGAGGCCAGGAGCACCTTCACGTCCGCGGCGAAGCTCTCCTCCTCCGGTTCATCCCACCCGAGGAAATCGAGGACTCGCTGCTTGGCATCCTCCCCCGCCCTGCCAATCCGAGCGAGATAGTCGGAATGCACCTCGACCAGTTTGGAGAAGGTCATGGCCGATACCATCGCCGCGTAACGGAGGGCCTGAAGCTCCATGTGGCCACCGTCTTCGGTTCGCTTGAGTTCGATCACCACGAGGTTGGCGCTGCGGTCCAACCCGAGCAGATCGATCCGGCGGTGGCTGTCCTCCCAGTCCCCAAATTCCTCTGTGATGACGAGCGTCTCGGGCGAGAGAACCTCTATGGCGTCCCGGAGGAGGCGCTGGAGATCCCTCCGCTCGAGTACGCCAGACTCAGCGAACGTGGTCTCGGAGAGAGGGGTGATGGCAGTCGGGGTCAACTCATAGAGGGCCATGACTCATGCAATCGCGCAGCGCTCCGTCCATTCAAGGCGAAACGGACGGAGCTGCCACTCTCCGCACACGACGTCCCAGCCGTGGCTCTCAGGGGCCAGCGGCCAGGCAGGCGTCTGCCAATTGGAGGCAGACGAGCGGTTCTGGACGAGTGGATGCGTCGCGGTGAGGCCCTGGCGCCGGGCTACAGGAAGAACGAGGGGTCGAACTCGTCCACGCGGACCGGGAGCAGGCGCGGCAGCGGCCGCTGGAACACCTTGGCATTCAGCTCGAGGTCGAGGATCTCCAGCCCGGCCGGGACGAGCTCGCGGAACCGCTGGCTCACGTACTCGCGCAGCCCGAGGATGGCCACCTGCCGCTTCTCCTCGAGCAGCGGGCGCAGGGCGTCCGCGAAGTCGGCCCCGTCGTGGCTGGCGAGCCCGACCGCGGCCTTGGGGCGCTGGGTGCGGATGGCCTCCAGGAGCTTGAGGATGCCCAGGTCCACCACCTTCTGGTCGGGCCGACCATAGAG
The DNA here is from genome assembly GCF_036388035.1 of Archangium sp. Taxonomy (GTDB): domain Bacteria; phylum Myxococcota; class Myxococcia; order Myxococcales; family Myxococcaceae; genus Archangium. The sequence goes on along the minus strand of NZ_DASVSO010000519.1, from coordinate 2,809 downwards.
GAGCGCCACCTCGCAGCCGGCGGTCTTCAGGGCACGCACGAAGCCGATCATCACGTCGGGCAGCTGCTCGCCCCGGGCGTTCAGCACCACGATGCAGCGCACGGGGGCGGGGAAGTGGTTCTCACAGAAGGCCACCAGGCGATCGAACTGCATCCGATCCTGGGGTTCGGGCTTTCGTCCCACGACATTGGACACGGCCCAGTCGACGTTCTCGGCGTCGATGAGCACGTAGGAAGCTGCGGCAGGGCGTGAGGAGAGCATGGGGGGAGGATACCCGGGGTCCGCGAGAACAGGATCAAAGGACTGCCGGGCAATCAACGTCCGGCTGCACGCTTCAACCAGAACTGGCGCCCCTTGCTCCGCAGTGCAGCCTCCAAGAACTCCGAGAATGAACGGGCGATCTGGCCGCACTGCTTCGGGTCCGGCCAGGCCTCATGCCAGCCGTCGGTGAGGGGATAGCGGCCGTTTTCCGGGTGGCCCACATCCACCAACACGTAATCGCCGTCCTGCACGTAGCACAGGGCGTACACGGAGGCAGGACCCCATGTGTCGTCATCCTCGTCGTAGATGGCCACCCGCGCCCGAATGATCTCGGACAACGGGAGGATGCGGTAAGGGCAACCTGGCCGCTGCTTGAACAACTCCGCCCCGTTGCAATGCAGGTAGAAGGCACGCAGGTCCGGGTCCAGCTTCCATCCTACGCGCTGCTCGAACGCCTCGAGCTCCTCGGGGGGGGTGGGGGGGCACGGGAAGTGGTCGCGGGAGACCTCTTCGAGCAGGTGGCTCATGGGCGTGGCCATCGTCAGTTGTCCGTATAGGGCAGAGCGGGTCCCACCGCATTCCAGGGCGGCTGGCCGCTGTAGCAAGCCGGGTACGCCTTGGTGAAGACCTTGGCCGTGCTTCCCTCTGCACGGGCTCTGTGTCACGTCCTGCACGGGTGCGCCTGCGTCCTACCTGGGGCCCGAGGAGAGGGGGAGGGTGGTGCGCCCCGGCCCGGCTCGTGCAAGTCTCGTTCACGAATGAACACCGTGGGAATGATTCACACCGGGACGGCCCTGGCGATGCTGACGCTGGTGCTGCTGGAGCTGAGGAATCCGCAGTTCCGGGCGGACAGCTTTGGCGCGGGGCCGAGGCGACGGCGCAACTGGGCCTTCTTCGTCACCAGCTTCTTCCCGACGATGGTGGTGCAGTCCGCGGCCTCCTGGTTCCACGCGCACCTGCCGACGCTGATGCGGCCGGGGACGCTGCCCCCCGTGGCGGACTTCGTGGCCTGCATGCTGGTGGCCGAGCTGGTGAGCTGGACGAGCCACTGGGTGAAGCACCAGCACCCCTTCCTGTGGCGCTTCCACTTCCAGCACCACCGCGAGGAGCATTTCAGCGTCTGGATGGTGACGCACACGCACGCGCTGGAGGTGGTGCTGTCGGGCTCGGCGCTCGTGGCCCTGCTGGCGGCGCTGGGCTTCTCGCCCGTGTCCGTGCAGCTCTACTTCGCGCTGTATTCGGTGGTGCTGACGTACCACCACTCGGCGCAGGGGTACTCGCTGGGGTGGCTGGACTGGCTCATCATCAGCCCGGCCTTCCACCGCCACCACCACCGGCGGGACGGGAAGGGCAACTACGGCGGGACGCTGACGGTGTGGGACGTCGTCTTCGGCACGGTGCGCTGGCCCGAGCCGGAGACCTCCTCCGCCCCGGTGGGCCTGCCGCCGCACGCCCGCGAGCCGTTCGGCTTCCGCAAGGAGATGCTGTACTTCCTGTCGGGTGGGCGTAGGCAGCGCTCGTGACCTGGCTCGCCCTCTTCGAGCGACTGCTGGCGCACCGCGGGCGCCTGGGCCTGGGCCTGCTCGCCCTGTGCGTGGTGGCGGGCCTGGGTGCCGCACGCGTGCCGATGGACCCCTCCATCGAGCGGATGCACCCCATGGGGGACGCGGCCAAGACGGACTTCGATCGCTACCGGCGCGCCTTCCCCGGCGAGGACTCGCAGGTATTCGTCATCACCGAGGGCCCGGGCGTCTTCACGCCCGGAGGACTGGCCTCGCTGGCGAAGCTGGAGGAGGAGCTGCGCGGCCTGCCCCGTGTGCGGCACGTGGTGGGGCCTGCCTCGGCGCCGGGTGCCGACGGGCTCCTCTTCCCCGAGGCGTCTCGCGGGAGCGTGGAGGGACTGCGGCAGGCGCTCGCGCGAGTCCGGCGGGAGCCGCTGGCCCGCGTGCTGGTCCACCCCACGCGCGAGCTCGCGGTGGTGCAGGTGTCGCTCGCGTCGGGCGCGGGGGTCGAGCGGATTCTCGCCGAGCGCGCCTTCTCCCTCCAGGCCGGGGAGCTGCTCGCCCGCCACGCGGGGCCGGAGCTGAAGCTGACGCTCTCGGGCGCGCCGGCGGTACGCGCCACGCTGGCCCGCATGATCGAGGAGGACATGGGCCTGCTGCTGCCCCTGGCGCTGCTCGTCATCCTCGGGCTGGTGGCCTTCGCCTACCGCGACCTCTGGTCCGTGCTGGTCACGGCGGCGACGCTGGTGGTGGCGTGGCTGTGGATGGTGGGGGCGATGGGGTGGGTCGGCGTGCCCTTTGGCGTGCTCACCTCGTTCGCGCCCATCGTCATCCTCATCGTGTCCCTCACGGACACGGTACACGTGCTGTCGGACCTGGAGGAGCGCCGCCGCTCGGGGACGCCGTACGCGCGTGCCCTCGTCGAGGCCATGGCGAACGCGGCCGGGCCGTGTCTGGCCACCGAGCTCGTCATCGCCGCGGGCTTCCTGTCCATGGGCTTCATCGGCCTCACCGCCGTGTGGGAGTTCGGCCTGGCCACCGCCATG
>NZ_DASVSO010000518.1:0-10116 GCF_036388035.1 Archangium sp. | reverse complement strand
GGGTCTGCATCAGGTTGGCCAGGTAGGCATACACGGTGGCATCCACCGTAGTGGGCCGCTCCCCCAGGAGGTAGGGGTTGTCTCCCAGCTGATCGGAGACCGCCCGCATGTCCGCGATACCGATGCGGTACACCTCCTCCGCCGTGTGGCGACCCATGCCGTGGCCGTACATCTGCCCCAGCATGCGCTGGCGGTACATGTCCCCCACCATGGGCCGATGATCCTGCGGCACCCCGTCCAGCTGGTCCATCAGGAGCTGCCGGTAGACCTTCCAGTTGTGCTCGTCCTTGTAACGAGCCTGGATGATGATCCAGTAGAAGTTCTCCTTCATCATCCGGCGGAACGCGATGGAGATGGCGCGCTGCCCTGGCGTCAGCCCGGAGTCCGGATCCCGCCCGAACTGCGCCGCGAGGTGCTCGATGATGAAGGTCGAGTCGCCCAGCCGCACCCCGTCCTTGTCGATGATGTAGGGGATCTTCCCCTTGGGAGCGTTGCCAATGTCCAGCGGCGCCACCACGTAGGGAATGTCCGCCATGCGCAGCCAGGTCTCCAGCTTCATGCACGGCGGGCTGACGTTCGGCAGCCCCCACGATCTCCTCAACTGAATCAACCGGATCATGCGGTCCTTCCGTGGCAACGGGACATGCCTCGCCACCCTCGCGACCGATGCGAGACGGGAGTCTGACGGAGGATATCCGAAGCTGGACCCGTCGCATCCTCCGTCCCCGCCCCAACCCCGAGCCCATTCTGGGAACGTCTTCGGCAGGATGATTTCATTCCCAACAAAGCCCAACCGCCCCAAGCCAGATCAACGCGGCGCGAAGACGGGTTCTCTGGGAGTGCAGGAATACATTTCGCTCTCCATGGACTACGCGTAAAACCTGTTTTTCAGCCAGCATCCGAAAACAGGTCGAGACGGTGTCCGCGTCTTCTAGCGCCCGGTCAGCGCCGCCCGTACAGCAGCACCTCGAACTCCGGCGCGAACCCGAGGCGCCGGTACAGCCGCTCGGCGGGTGAGCCGGAGCTCACCTGCAAGGCGATGACGTCACACCCGCCGCGCCGGGCCTCGTCCACGAGATGCGAGATGAGCACCCGGCTCATGCCCCGGCCGCGGTGCTCCGCCAGGGTGGCGAGGCTGTAGATGCCGCCCACCCCCTCGGTGCGCAGCAGCAACCCCGCGGAGACCGCCCGGCCCCCGAAGTGGCCCAGCAGGTAGAAGTGCGAGGGGTCATCCACGTTGCGGAGCTGGGAGGCCAGCAGGAAGTTGAAGCGGCGATTGTGCGCATCCGCCAGCGTGGGAAAGGCGCTGAACTGGATTTCGGTGAAGGTGGCGAGCGCCTCCGGGGTGAGCGCGCGCTCCACCCGGTAGCCAGGAAGCTCCGGAGGAGGCGGCAGCTCCCGTCGGAGCGACATGTAGAGCAGCCCCCCCTGGAGTCCGAAGCCGAGCGCGAGGAGCCGCCGGGAGAGATCCCCGGCCCAGGGCATCACACGGATGGAGTGGCAACCGTCGGGCAGAGGCCCGGCGAGTGGCGCTTCGAGGATGAGATAGCGCAGCTCCTCATCCTCGCTGAGGATCTCGACGCCATCCGGCCGGCGAGCCATGCCACCCCGATGCCTGGAGGCGATGGTCAGCTGGTTCTCGTGAAGACGCCGGTGCAGCTCGCTCGGGGAGGACATGGCGGGGAGGCGTCCTTCTATCACCCCCGAGAGTCCCTCCGCGCCTCTTCCAGATTGAACGACCCTCTCGGTCGATTCGACCGACCCGCCCGGGTCCTCTCGCGGTCCCGAGTCGCACGGACCCTCTGAGCGCACGGGTCCGCATCGGCTGGCCCGGGGTTTGCCCTCTTGCCGTGCAGAACCCCTGCCTCGAGAGGATACCCGCGATGACTCCGACCCTGAACCTGATGGCCCCCGAAGTGAGGGCCAACCCCTACCCGCTCTACGCCGAGCTTCGACGAAGGCCCGTGTGCCAGGTGGAGCCGGGAGGAATGTGGGCCATCAGCCGCTACGACGACGTGGTGGCCGTCCTCAAGGATGCCCGGCGCTTCTCGTCGGAGGGCCTGGGCCGGAGCTTCCTGCCGCCCTGGTTGGACCGCAACCCCACGGCGGGCTCCCTCGTCATGAAGGATCCGCCGGACCATACGCGGCTGCGCAGCATGGTCAACCGGGCCTTCAGTGGCGCGGCGTTGGTCCGGTTGGAGTCGAGCATCCGCGCCATCGCCGAGGAGCTCGCCGAGTCCCTCGCGCGCCGCCAGGAGGTGGACTTCGTCGCCGAGTTCGCCCTGCTCCTCCCGGCCCGCGTCCTGAACCTCTTCTTCGGACTGGATCCCTCCATGGTCCCGACCTTGAAGCGCTGGGCGGATGATCTGGTCAGCATCCCCGCCAGCCAGCCCTCGCCCCAGCGCATGGCCGAGGTGCGCCAGAGCCTCGTGGAGATGGAGCAGTGCTTCAATGCGCTCATCGATGAGCGCCGCGCCAGGCCCGGAGAGGATCTCGTGAGCGAGCTGCTCCGCGTGGAGTCGCTCACGCACGAGGAGCTCCTCAGCTTCCTCTTCGGGCTGCTGCCGGCCGGAGTCGAGACGACCGTCTACCTCCTCGCCAACACGATGTTCCTCCTCGCGGAGCATCCCCAGGAAGCGGCTCGCGTGCGCGCGGACCCGACGCTCATCCCCCGACTCATCGAGGAGGTCCTCCGCTACGAGGCGCCAGGGCAGAGCAGCCTCCGGCTGACGACCGAGGACGTGCAGCTCTCCGGGGTGACCGTGCCCCGCGGCTCCCTCGTCGTCGTCCTGATGGGCGCGGCCATGCGCGACGAGAGCCGCTTCCCCCAGGCGGATCGGTTCAGCCTCGACCGCGAGAGCCAGAGCAACCTCTCCTTCGGCCACGGCCCCCACTTCTGCCTCGGAGCGATGCTCGCCCGGATGGAGGCCCGCCTCGGACTGGAGGCGATCTTCTCCCGCATCCGCGACTTCTCCCTCGTGCGGCGGGACATCTCCTGGTCGCAGTCGATCATCGCTCGAGGCCCGCTGGCCCTGCCGCTCCGCCTGGAGCCCAAGGGCCGGTGAGCGCGTGACGTGGATACCAAGGTGGTGGCGCTCGCCCGGAAGGGTGCGCTCGTCCATAATTCCTTCATGAGCGAGATCGCCTTCCTGAGCCACCCCACGGTGGGCCACCTCAATACCCTGCTCTCCACGGCGCTGCGGATGCGGGCCGAAGGACACCGCTCGCGCTTCTTCATCCCGGGCGGCCCCTCGCTCGGGTTCCGGCTGAAGCCCGACATCCTCAACAACGTCGTGGATGTGCCTGCGATGGTGGAGCGCGCGGGGCTGCCGCTGGAGCGGCTCCGCCCGGCGCTCGGCGTCATCTTCCACGCCATCCGCCTCGCCCGGAGCACCGGCTACCAGGAGACGCGGATCGCCCTGGAGCTGTTCACCTCGGGGGCGGAGGCGACCACGCGCGACATCCTCCGCCGGCTGGAGCGCCAACCCGCGGATGTGCTGGTCGCTGACTTCGCCTTCTACCCGGCCATCCTCGCCGCCGAGAAGCTGGGACTGCCCTGGGTGGCCGTCTACCACAGCGGCCTCCCCTTCCGCGGGCAGGGCGTGCCGCCCTGGGGCAGCGGTCTGCCCATCGGCACCGAGGGGCCGGAGCTCCAGCGCGCCGAGGCCACCGAGGCGGAGCTGCTCGCGCATCTGGCTCGCAAGATGGGGAAGGTCCGACGCGCGCTCGGGCTGGGACCGGGCCCGGAGGACGTGCTGCGGACTCCCGCCTCGCCCTGGCTCAACCTGGTGATGAGCCATGAGGCCATCGAGGCGCCGCGCACTGGCCTCGGCCCGAGCTGCTTCTTCGTCGGCCCCTGCTTCTCCACCCGGCGCGGCACTGATGCGGAGGGCTTCCCCTTCGACAAGCTGCGCGCGGACGCCTTCAAGGTGTACGTGTCGCTCGGCACCGTCTTCAACGACAAGCCGGACGTGTTCCGCACCCTCCTCCGGGGGCTCGACACGCCGGGCATCCAGGCCATCGTGAGCGCGGGAGCGGCCTACCCGCGCCTCGCCTCCGGGCCCCTGCCCTCCAACGCGCTCCTCTTCCGCCGCGTTCCCCAGGTGGACCTGTTGCCAAAGGTGGACCTCGTCATCGGCCACGGAGGCAACAACAGCACCAACGAGACGCTGGCGGCGGGTAAACCCCTGCTGATCGTGCCGGTGGGAGGCGAGCAGCACGACAACGCGCGGCGCATCGAGCACCTCGGGGCCGGACTCTTCCAGCCACTCCAGACGCTCTCCGAGGAGAACGTCCGCCGGGCGGTGGCGCGACTGCGCGAGGAGCCGGGCTTCCGGGCGAAGGCGGAGGCGCTGAGCGGACGATTGGAGAGCAGCGATGGACCGAGCACGTCCTCGGCCCTCATCGCCCTGCTGGCGCGCCGCCGCGCGCCGGTGCTCCTCCCCGAGGGCGCGCCCCGCACCGTTACGCGTGAGGGGCTGGCGTCCCTGCTCACCGCGCTGGGCGACCCGCCCGCTCCGTCCTCCGCTGGCGCCGCCCAGGGGGGAGGCTCCACCTCATGACCGCCACGACCTCGCAGCTCGCCGAGAAGGAGTCCTCCCGCCGGCGCGAGGAGGCCGTCCGAGCAGTTATCGCCTGGCTCGGCGAGGGGCCGACGTGCACGGTGCGAACCGCTGGTTATCATGGGGCGCACCGTTCCAAGGACACCCCCTCGTGAGTTCCCTCCTCATCCGTCTGGTCTGTGGTCTGCTCTTCACCGCGATGGCGCTCGGCGCGATCGTCCATCCACCGGCCGACCTCACCCAGGGGCTGGGGATGCTCCTCCCCGCGACCATGCTGCTGAACTACGCCATCCGGGGTCCGCGCCGCTCGGTACTGCCCAAGAGGCCAGCTCCGGCCCCCGCCTCCACCAGCGCCGGCACGGCCCAGCCCTGAAGGCTGCAAATCGGTCGTAGTGACGGCGGGCTCCCCCCATCCGGCCCAGGAGGCGTCCGAGTCCCCTTGGGCGGCGTGCTAACGTGGGGCGACTGGCCACCCTCATCCGGGGGGCTCACCGCAGCTGGGAGTCGCGCTTGGGTACCTACCGGGTTGTCAGAAAGATCGCCACCGGAGGCATGGCCGAGGTCTTCCTCGCCAGAATGGTGGGAGCCGAGGGCTTCGAGAAGCCCGTGGCCGTCAAGCGCATCCTCCCGAGCATGGCCCAGGACTCGCGCTTCATCGACCTGTTCCTGCGCGAAGCCAGGGTGACCGTCGCGCTCCAGCACGCCAACGTGGTGCAGGTGCTCGACCTGGGCTCGAGCCAGAAGCAGTACTACATGGTGATGGAGTTCGTGGACGGAGAGAACCTCCGCACCCTCCTCAAGATGGCCCGCCAGCGCAAGGTGTCGCTCGGCATTCGCGAGGTCTGCTTCATCGTCCAGCAGATCGCCGAGGGCCTCGCCTACGCCCACGCCCGCACCGACCCGTCCGGCGCCCCCCTCAACATCATCCACCGCGACATCAACCCCTCCAACGTGATGATCTCCAGCACGGGGGAGGTCAAGCTCGCCGACTTCGGCATCGCCAAGGTGGCCGATGACCACCCGGAGACGCAGACAGGGGTGCTCAAGGGGAAGGTCAACTACCTGTCGCCCGAGCAGGTGCTGGGCCGCGTCGTGGACCAGCGCAGCGACATCTTCCTGCTGGGGCTGCTCCTCTATGAGCTGCTCGCGGGCCGTCAGCTCTTCGAGGGCACCGCCTACCTCCAGGTCGTCCAACAGATTGGCGCCTTCGACGAGCGCGACCTCCCGCCCATTCCCGGCGTGCCCGCGCCGCTGTGGACGGTGCTGCTCAAGGCCCTGGCCGCCTCACCGGCCTCGCGCATCCACACCGCGAGCGAGCTCTCCGATGCCCTCCAGGGCTTCCTCTTCGAGCACCGGCTCCGGGTGGGCACCTCCGACATCGCCCAGCTCTTCTCCCGCCTCTTTCCCGAGCGGCCCTCGGCCCTGGAGGACTTGAAGAGCGGCAAGCACCTGGGGGAGATCAAGCTGGAGAGCCGGGAGCCGGCGCGCACCCCGACCGGGACACCCCAGAGCGCCAGCGCCAGCGCCAGCGCCAAGCCCAAGGCCCCCGAGCCGCCCCGGAGTCCTCCCGAGGAGCCCTCGCGCCCCGCGACCCCGGTCGCCGTGCCCCGCCCCAACAGCCCGCCCCCCGCACGCGCCGCGCGGCGTCTTGGCGACATCCTCGTGGCGCGCGGGATGCTCTCCGCCTCCCGGCTGGAGGAGGGGCTCGCCCTTCAGAAGAAGCAGCCCGGCCAGAAGCTGGGCCAGGTGCTCGTCGCCGAGGGCCTCGTCGACCCGGAGGACCTGACGCGGGCGCTCGCCGAGCAAGGCCACCTCGTCTTCATCTCCGACAACCAACTCCAGACAATGGAGCTCCCCCCGGAGGACGTCCTCAAGCTGGTGCCCCGGGAGCTGTGCGAGCGGCTGTGCGCGGTGCCCGTGGTGCTGCGGGGCAAGGAGCTGTATTGCGCCGTGCTCGAGCCGCGCGACCTCAAGGCACTCGACGCGCTGAAGTTCGCCGTCGGCTCCTTCGCCGTCCAGGGCATCCTGGCCTCGGACTTCGCCATCCGCCGCGCCATCCACCGCTTCTACTCGGCCCGCGACTCCCTGGTGGTGCTGGAGGCCGCCGACATCGAATCGCCCACCCGCGAGCGCGTGATCCAGTTCGCCGAGCAGTTCATGGGCCGGCAGATCCTCCAGTTCGAGGAGGAGCAACTGGCTCGCGCGGCGGTCCCCCCCGTCCACGCTACACCGGCCCCCCCGCGCCTGCCCGCACTGTCGATCGGCACCGGCCCGACCCCCCGCCTGGTGCTCGTCGTCGCCGATTCCCTCGAGCTGCGGGAGACGGCCATGCAGTTGCTGCTCCAGCAGGGCTTCAGCGCGGCGGCCAGCCCCGCGGCCGACGTCGAGCAGGCCCTGGCGCGCGGTGGCCCGGAGCTGGTCCTCGTGGCCGAGGACGAGGTGGAGGCCCCCACGGCCCTGGCGGCCCGGCTGCGCGCCGCCCACCCGAACCTCGACGTGCGCGTCCTGCCCTTCGGGGCCTCGCTCGCCGGAGAAGGAGGGCCCCTCGCGCGGCTGCGGAGCGCCCAGTCCAGACTGCTTGAGGGGGCCCTGTCGATGCTCGGCGGAAGTGCCGCGCTCGCCCCCTTCCTCGTGCGGCTCACCCGTGGGACGGCGACGCGCCTGGGGGCCAGCAGCCTCGAGGAGGCCCTCGCGGGCACGGCCGCCCAGGCCCTCATCCTGGCCGCGCGGATGGAGGAGCCGAAACGCTTCATCCTCCCCTCTCTCGCGCGCGTGCGTACCCTGCTGGGCAGCGAGCACCCCGAGGTGCTGGAGCTGCTTGCCGCCATCCTCCCCGAAGGAGGCCGGGGCAAGGCGCCCCCGGGCCGGCTGGCGGCGGCGACCCTGTGCGCGGCGTCCTTCGTCCTCCAGGTGCAGAGCCCCCGGCCTGGCCCCACCGAGAGCGCCGAGGCCCTCGCGCTCCTGCGCAAGGACCCGCACCTGCCTGGCTCCGCCGTGGAAGCGCTCGCCACCGAACTGGCCGAGAGCATGCCGGCCCCGGCGGCCGCCGCCCGTGTGGTGGTGCTGGAGCCAGACCCGGCCACCGCCACGGCCCTCCAGCTCCGCTTGAGGAAGGAGGGGCTGACCGTGCAGTTCACCCACTCGCGGGCCGAGGCGGAGCGGGCCCTCGCCTCGGGGGCACAGGCCGGCATCCTCGCCTCACCGCTGCCGGAGGGTGACGTGCACGCGGTGCTGCGCGCGCTGCGGGCCGCTCCCGCCACGGCCACCCTGCCCCTCTTCCTCCTGGCCGCCAGCCAGGACCCGGCGGAGGTGACCGCGGGACTGGAGGCCGGAGCCGATGACGTGCTGGTACGGCCCGTGAGCATGGAGGTGCTCGCCGCCAAGCTGCGCCGCGCGCTCGCCCAGCACCAGTCCGTGCGTCTCAAGGCCGGCGTGAGCGGATGAGCTCCGACACGGCCCATCCCCGAGGGCCGGAGTCAGGGTGCTACCCCCACCCGCTCACGGCTCGCAGGAGGCCACGGACATCATCGGCACTTCCGAGACGGCATCTGCCTCGCGGCAGACCGATGACTCCGACTCACCGACCTCCTCCAGCGGAGGCGGGGCGGTGGCGACATTGCCCGGCTCCGAGGGGACGGACGGCGAGCCCTCGCCGGGCCCGAGCAGTCCCATGACCGAGGGGTAGACCTTGGTGGCGAAGTACCGGCCGCCCGCGAGCGTGAAGTGGACCCCATCCTCCATCTTCAGCCGCATGGGCTTGCGGAAGCCGTCGACCCGGGCCTCGCGCAGGATGGCTCCCGTCGCGTCGAGGAAGAAGGACTTCGTGTCGAGGTGGAGCGCATCCTCGCGAGCCGAGACGGCGTCGCGAAGGATGGGGCGGATGACGCCCAGCTTGCGCTCGAAGTTCTTCAGCCCCGTGGTCGGCAGGGCGACCCAGAGGATCTTCCGGCCGGGCGCCGCGAGAATCCCCAGGAAGTCCTCGACGCGCTGGCGGTACGCGGACGTCCAGCCGGCCGCGCCCCACTGCATCCGCGCCTTGCCCTTGCCGTCCGTGAGCCCCTGCCCATCGTTGCCGCCCATGATGACGACGACGACATCGGGCCGGTGACGCTCGACCTCCTCGCGACCGACCGCCATCCAGTCGAAGAAGTCGGGACGCGCGAGCCCCGTGGAGGACTTCGCTCGCCGCACGGCGCGGATCCCCGGCTGCTCGTTCAGCAACGTCTCCAGGTGCTCGCCAAAGCTGGTGACGATCAGGCTGTCACCGAGCAGGAGCACGGTCCGAGTCGCCGGCGACTCGAGCTGCTTCGAGGTCTCCGTCCCAGTCGCCGCGGACACCCCTCCCGAGCACACGAGGGCGAGGCACACGAGGACGCGAGCGAGGTGAGTCTCCATCTCCCCACCAACCTACCGCGCCCGCGCGCGGTTGAGAAAAATCCGCACTCAGGGAGCGGTGTAGCTCACGTCGAGTTTAAAAGTCCCGGCGACATAGCCGTACACCATCACGTCGGCGCGGCTCTGCCCGGGCGGCACCTGGAGCGAGCAGTCCTCGATGGCGCCACTGAGGTAGGGACGGCAGTCGAACGAGGTCCGCGTGGGCTGGCCCCCGAAGCGCACATAGAGGTCCGGGTCACCCGAGCCGGTCATCCGGACCGTCAGGCAGGTGCCCGGGAGGACGGTGAAGGACCACGTGTAGGCGCTGTTGACGTTGTACGCGCGGCCGATGCCTATCAAGTAGACCCAGCAACACGTTTGGGCACAAACAGCGCATCCCCGCTCGGCTGGTGGAGGAAGAGCCGAGCACTTCGTCCCACCCCTACGTGGGCAGCCAGGCTCCCTCCGGGTGCGAGGCGTCCACCATGAAGAGCATCCGCGTCACGAAGCGGAATCCCACCCGCTCGTAGATACGGCCGGCCTCCTCGGTGATGGTGCTGAGGAACAGCACGTCCACGCCGCGATCGAAGGCCTCCTGGACCACGCGAGAGGTCAGCGCGGTGCCGAGTCCCCGCTTGCGGAATCGCTCGATCGTCGCCACTCCCCCGACCTCGGCGATGCCCGCATGGAGCGGCGTGAACATGCCCACCACGGCGGGCTGCCCCTCCACCCGCCCGAGCACCGCACTCCCCTCCTTCAGCTCCCCCAGCATCTTGGAGATCTCCTCCTCGGGGACCTCATAGGACTCCCCCTGGGAGAAGCCCTGACGCGCGGCGATGCAGTACGCACGCACCTCCTCACGAGGGGAGGCAGGCGTGAGGACCGACAACGTGAGCGCCTCCGGCACCGGGACCGGGGTGAAGCTCTCCCGAGTGCAGACCATCAACCGCGCCTCGGCCTCCCGCCGGAAGCCGTGGGCGAGGAGCGTCTCCTCCAGGGCTGGCGCCAACTCGGCGACGTACTCGAAGCGAGGCACCCGCTTCCGCTCCTGGAACGCCTCCCGCAGCCGCTTCAAGGGCTCGTGCACGTCTCCCGTGAGGGGCCCATCCGGGATGGCATAGTTGAAGTAGACCATCGCATCGAAGGGGTGGAGGAACACCGTGAAGGGCGGGACCGGGAC
>NZ_DASVSO010000517.1:0-20293 GCF_036388035.1 Archangium sp. | reverse complement strand
TTTTCATTCGACGGGAAGCCCGTCGCTCGCCAGCTCATCCGTGCCGTGCGTCCCCCGCCGCAGGCCCTGGATGGGGGGATGCCAATGGACGGGGGCGTGCCGGAAGAGCCACGACCCTCGGGGGATGCTGGCTCACCGTGAGGGCCGTGGGGGACCCGGTGGCCTGTTCACAGGGCCCCAGGAAGTTCACGGAGTTGGAGCGGGTTGGGAGTAGGGTACGCCCCGTGAGGCGCCAGCAGAGGCAGTCTCCGAGCGAGCGTCCCCACTCTTGCCGCCCTGGCGGCCCCCAACGCTGAGGCCTTTTTGGACACGAAGAAAGAACACCGCATCGCGCTGTTCCTCGATTTCGAGAACCTGGTGACCAACACCGGGTTCACCGCCGGCAACTTCGACCTGCAGCCGGCCATGGATCGCCTGCTCGAGCGCGGCAAGGTGGTGTTCCGCCGCGCCTACTGCGACTGGTCCCGCTTCAAGGAGGCCAAGGGCAACCTGCACGAGTTCGGCGTCGAGCTCATCGACGTGCCGCCCTCCACGCGCTCGGGGAAGAACGGCGCGGACATGCGCCTCGTCATCGACGCGCTGGAGCTGTGCTACGCGCGCGAGCACATCGACACCTTCGCCATCGCCTCGGGCGACAGCGACTTCTGCCCCCTGGCGTACAAGCTGCGCGAGAACGGCCGGCAGCTCATCGGGCTCGCGGTGAAGGAGGCCACCAGCCCCCTCTTCGTGAAGGCCTGCGACGAGTTCATCTACCTGCGTCCCCGCACCCGCGCGGAGAAGGACAAGGAGAAGCGCGCCCACGAGCACGAGGAGCCCTCCAAGGGTCGCAAGCACGGCAAGGGCCAGGCGGCCAGCGAGCGCCCCTCCAAGGAGCAGTCGCACGGGCACAAGGGCAAGGCCGAGGTGCCGGAGATCGCCCTCGAGGTGGTGCAGAGCCTGCTCGGGCGGGCGACGGGGTCGGTCAACCCCTCGCTCATCAAGGAGACCATCGTCCGCAAGGAGCCGGACTTCGACGAGCGCGACCACGGCTTCTCCTCGTTCGCCAAGCTGCTCGTGGCCATGGAGCAGGAGGGGCTGCTCAAGCGCGTGCAGCAGGGCCGCCAGTGGTACGTGGTGGGTCCGGAGGCGGCGCCGCCGGAGATTCAGGGTCGCGGCCGGGGCCGCGCCGCTGCTCCGGTGGAGGAGGAGGACGAGGAGGAGGCCTACCCGGACCCTGTCGACGACTTCTAGGCGTCGACCCTCCGTCTCGGGCTACTTGCCCTTCTTCGAGGCGCGCTTCTTCTCGTAGGACTCGATGCGCGCCTTGAAGTCCTTCATCAAGTCATTGGGGATGGGCACCGAGAGGTTGTACTGGGCGATCTTCCACGCCTCTCCGTCCTTCACCAGCACGCCCGAGCCTCGGGCCGGCCCCATGTTGGGTGTGGCGAGCGCCTCGTCGAACCACGCCACCGCGCCGTCCTTCGAGACGCTCACGTGCCGCGACACCGCCGTGAAGCTCCAGGCCTTGCCCTTGGCGAAGTAGGGCCGGGCCCACGCGCGGAACTCGTCCCGCGTCCACCGCTCCGAGGCATCCGTCCCCAGGTAGACGGCGTCCGGCGTGAAGTGGCCGAAGTAGCGCGCCTCGTCCGCCTGGGCGGCGGCCTTGTGCCAGTCATCGAGCACGGCGTTCACGGCGGCCGTCGGGTCCGGGGGCGTGGGGGCCTCGGGCGCGGCGGCGAGGAGGGTGAGGCAGAGCAGGGCGACGGTGGGCATGGGCGCGATGAGTGCGCGCGGGAAGGGCAGGGGTCAAGCCGCTGGCTCGAGGCGCGACCGCTCTGGAAGGAGCCACCGCGCAAGGTGGCCGTGGCCCCGCTTCACCCCGAGTGAAGCGTTTCCGGCTTCGTGCCGCGATGCGCTATACCGGCGCCTCCACGCAGCAGCCTAAAAGGGGGACCCCCGTGTCGACCGCACTCCAGCAGCGCCCGAACAGTGACCTGGCCGCTGGCCGCTTTGGCCAGACGCGCTACCTGCTCCGCAAGAAGTTCTTCAAGCTCTTCGGTGGCGCCTTCCACATCTATGACGACGCGGGCAACGTCATCTTCTACTCGAAGATGAAGGCCTTCAAGCTGAAGGAGGACCTGCGCGTCTTCACCAGCGAGGACATGAACGAGGAGGTCCTCTCCATCAAGGCCCGCAGCATCCTCGACTTCGGCGCCACCTACGATGTCACCGAGACGGCGACGGGCCGCAAGCTGGGCGCGCTGCGCCGCAAGGCCCTCAAGTCCATCCTGCGCGACGAGTGGGTCATCCTGGACGCCAACGACCAGGAGGTGGGCAACATCCAGGAGGACAGCCTGATGCTCGCGCTGGTGCGCCGCCTGCTGTCCAACCTCGTGCCGCAGACCTTCCAGGGCACGGTGGGCGGCACGCCCGTCTTCACCTTCCGCCAGCGCTTCAACCCCTTCATCCCGAAGATCGACCTGGACTTCTCCCTGGACCGGGGCGGCAAGCTGGACCGGCGCCTGGGCATCGCGGCGGCGGTCCTCCTGTGCGCCATCGAGGGCCGTCAGCAGGGCTGAGGCCCCCGTGGCTCACACCTCGCGCGGGATGCGCGGTCCGCGCGAGGTGTCCCCTGGGATTACTTTTGGAGTCAGACCGGGGGTTGACACCCAGGTGACTTCTGGAGTCATCTCCCCAGCCGCATGCCCTCCCTGCGGCACGAGGCCTTCCTGGAGTTGTTCCGCAACCGTCCGGCCCTGGCGGCCGAGTTGTTGCGCGACGCGCTGGGGGTCGAGTTGCCGGCCTACGCGGAGGCCCGAGCGGAGTCCGCGGAGCTGACCCAGGTGGTGCCCACCGAGTACCGGGCGGACCTGGTGGTGCTGCTCTGGGAGGACAGGCCTCGCCTGGCCATCGTGGTGGAGGTGCAACTCTCGCCCGACGAGGAGAAGCGGTATTCGTGGCCGGTGTACCTCACCCACATGAGGGCGAGGTTGAGGTGTCCCACGGCGCTGCTGGTGGTGGCGCCGGAGGCGGGGGTAGCGCGCTGGTGTGGGCAGCCGATGGAGACGGGCCATCGGGGCTTCGTGCTGAGGCCGTACGTGGCGGGGCCGGACAGCATCCCGGTGATTACCCGGGCCGAGCAGGCGCGAGAGGCGGTGGAGTTGGCGGTACTGTCCGCCATGGCGCACGGGCAGGGGGAGAAGGGTGCGGCCATCGCCGAGGCGGTGCTGCCCGGGCTGGTGGGGATTGATGACGAGCGGGCGCGCTTCTATTTTGACCTGGTGATGTACTCGCTGAACGACGTGGCACGCACGGCCCTGGAGGCACTGATGCGCAGTGGCACCTACGAGTACCAGAGCGAGTTCGCCCGACGGTACCTCGCCCAGGGGCGTGAGGAGGGCCTCCAGCAGGGCCTCCAGCAGGGCCTCCAGCAGGGAGAGATGAACGCCCTGGTGGAAGTACTCGAAGCCCGGGGCCTTCAGGTGGACGAGCAGGCCCGCCAGCGCATTGCCGCCTGCACGGAGCCCGAGCAGCTCAAGCGCTGGCTCCGCAAGGCCGTGTCCGTGCAGTCCGTGCAGGAGCTTTTCGAGTAGTCGACCCTACAGCGTGCGTTGACTTTTCACTTCGCGGAGTCGGGCCGGAAGCGCCGCTCGATGCGCGAGCGCAGCAACTCGAGGACTTCCTTCTCGGGGGGGCCGGCGTCGGCCTCCAACTCGAGCTTGACGGTGCCCTTGCCCACCAGCGCCTCGGGGGCGAGGACGTGGCCGCCCTGCACGAGCCGCACGTGCGCCGGCTCCACCTCCACGCCATAGGGCTGGAGGTACAGGTCCGCGAAGCGCTGGCGCAGCGCGGCCGCGGTGAGAGCCTCGCGCTCCTCGGGGAGGAACTGGAAGCCCACGCTCTTGCCCGCCAGCCGCACCACCTGCTCCACCACCGTGCCGAGTCTCAGTGCGTGAGGCAGCAGCGCCTCCTGGCCCTCGGAGCGGCTGTAGAGCCAGTAGCTCTTCTGCACGTGGGCACACAGCGGGCAGAGCATGCCGTTGAGCTCGTCGAGGCCGCGGGTGCGCAGCAGGTGCTGGAGGAGCACCTCCTCGCCACAGCGCTTGCACTGCTCCTGCGGGCCGATGACGGCGAGCACGGAGCGGCCCAGCTCGGCCACGTCCGCGCGCTGGAGCGCCAGGGGCACCGCGGCGAGCAGCTCGGCCTCGCGCAGCTGGAGGCCGAAGCGGACCTCCTTCTTCATCACGCGCATGCCGAGCTCCAGGTGGCGCGGCAGCCGCGTGAGGGCCTGGTCGTAGCCGGGCGCGTCCTGCAGGCCGAGCTCGCGCAGCAGCTCGTAGCGCTCGGCCCAGGCCTCGCTGGAGTCGAGCCCCGGAGGCGGGCGGCCAGCGGCCTCGGCGAAGAAGGCCATGAGGGTGAGGGCCACCTGCCAGGGCTCCTGGGAGACGGAGTCCTCGAGGCGGCGGGCCAGCTCGCGCGCGGCGGGCGTGGCGCGCTGGCGCTCGAGGCGGAGCACGCCCTGGCGCACCAGGGGACTCTCCAGCACGGGGTCGAAGGCGCGGAGCTTCTTTCCCTTGCCGTTCTCGGCGAGCGTGGACATGCGCTTGTTCCTCAGGGACGTGAGTGTGCGTGCGGCGCGCTCGAGCTGGCGCATCCGGGCGCGGGCATCCTGGCCGAGGCCGTGCAGCTCCTCGTCCATCTCCGCGCGCGTCTCGGCGAGGTAGTCGCGGCCCGCGGCGGCGCGGCGGCGCGACTCCTCGTAGAGGCGGGCGGTGGCGGTGGCGCGCAGGCTCTCGCGCTGCTGGCGCAGGGAGTGGGCGGCGGTGGACAGGGTGCGGATGCGGCGCTCGAGGTGCGCCAGGCGCTCGTCTTCGGTGAGCGCGTCCACGGTGTCGCCCGCGCCCACCTTGGCGGCGATGAGCTCCAGCGTGGTGCGGTCTCCGGCCTCGTAGGCCACGTTGACGCGGGCCATGAGGGCGTCCAGCCGCGTGCGCTCCTCGTCCGACTGCGCGAGGTCCGGGTGCAGCAGCCGCGCGAGCCGACGGTGCAGCCGCTTGAGGGCCACCGCCTCGTCCTCGCGCTCGGCGAGGAGCTCCTGCTCGGTGGACTCCTCGTCCTCGGGGAGGGCCTCGTCCTCGAAGGCGTCCGCGTCCGTGTCCTCGTCGTCGGAGACGTCGGACGCCGAGGCGCGGGCCTGGGCGGCGGAGGTCGAGGGGGGAGCGGTGCGCGCGGGCTGCTCGGGGGAGGCGGGAGCGGACCCGGGAGGGGGCTCAGGGCGTTCCAGGAGGCGGATGAGGGCGGAGGCGGCGTCCTGGAGGTGACGCAGCCGGCGCAGGAGCCGCTCGAAGCGGCCCACCTCCTCGAAGGAGGGGGAGAGGGCGTCCTCGTAGGCGCGGGAGAAGCGCTCCAGCTCCAGGCCGAGCGAGTCGATCTCCGTGTCGAGGGCCTCGAGCTCGGCGAGGAGCTCCTTGAGGCGCAGCTCGGCGCGACGCAGGGGCGACTCCTCGGGAGGAGGCGCGACGCGGAGCAGGGCCGACTCGGGAGCGAGCGGTGCTGTCGACGAGGAGGACATGGGGGCGGGGGACTGGAGCGCAGGGTACCCGATGGCGGGGTGATCGCCCGTAAATGCTCCAAGCGCAAGTGGACGCCCGCCTGCCCTGGGGCCGAGCCTGTGCTGGAACCGTGACTCCAAGGCTGTCCCGAGAGCGAACGGAAGTGGACACGACGCGGAGACGTGCGGCGGACACCCGCGGGTGGGCGGGGGCAGGATGGACGAGTCCGCCGTCCACGCCACGCGTTCCCGGCAGGTGCGTCATCCCCTCGCAGCCTGCTGGTGCTCGCGTCCGGTGGCCTCTCCCGGGCCTTGGCGTGCTGATGATGACCGCCCTGCTGCTGGTGGGGTGCGGCACGCATTCACCTCGCGGGAGCCTGCGGCTGATCGTGCGCCATGGGCCTGCTGTCCCGCGGAGCTCCACGGGCTCGGAGCAGGGGCGAGGACCCTCACCCGAGGTGTCAGTCCCGACAACGAACGGGTCGGTAGGGGCCGCGGCTGGCGAGCAGGACACGCGCGAGCGAGCGCGCCGGCTGGAGGCGGCACGGGTCCAGGAATGGGTACGAGCCTCGCAGGAAGAGGGGCGCGGGACCGAGGTGGCCGAAGCCGCACGAGAGGCGGAACTCGCGCGGGCGGTGTCCGCCGTGCTGGGCCTGGCCGGTGAGGTGGAGGAGGTAGGGGTGAAGCTCGCCTTCACCTTCTGGGGGCAGCAGGGCGCGTTGACGCTACTGGACTACCGCGAGGAGCAGCAGGGGAGCGGGCGCGTGGGGCGGCCAATCGATAAGGAGGAGCTGGCCCGGGTGCTGCGCCTGGTCTTCTCCGAGTACGTGGGCCCGCGCACCGGAGAGACGGTGCTGACGTTGAGGCGCGAGGAAGCGCGATGGGGGGTGGGCACCGAGTCCTCCAGCACGGCGTCCCGCCCGCCCGAGGCGAAGACGCTCCCCGTGCGGGCCCAGGGCACTTCAGCCGACACCTTTCTCTCCCTGCATTCGGCGAGCAAGGAGTGGCTGCGCACGGTCCAGTTGGAAACCGGAGCGCCGCACGGGTGGAATTCGCCGTACACCTGGAGGACGGGCGGCTCGCCGGGTGGGAGCTGCTCGCGTTCCAGCGCACGCGGGAGGGACAAGGCGGTGCACCCCGGCCGCTGTCGTCCGAGGTGACGGAGGGCGTGATGCGCGTGCTGCTGCCCTTCACCGAGGGTCTTGGCTCGCGCACGGTACGTCTGGTGCTGTGGGCCGAGCACCGTCCGGGCGAGGCGGAGGCGCGCGGCCGGGTGGAGTCAGCCCGGGTGGAGCACCCGGAGGTCACCACTCCCGAGCTGAGCTGGTACCGGGCCATGCACGAGGCCTCCCTGGTGCGCTGGCGCGAGGGCGTGCAGGAGGGCACGGCGTGGCTGGCACAGAAGAGCGTCGAGGAGCTGGCCCTCTGGTACGTGGGCGGCATCCTCGCGCGCGGCGCCGGCTTCTTCGCCACCCAGGGGCTGGCGCTGGTGAGCAAGGCGCTGAGGCGCGGCCCGGAAGCAGCGGCTGGCTGGTTGCGCACCACATTGAAGCGGCTGCCGTCGAGGGACAGGAATGACTTCGAGCAGCTGTGGCGCAAGGTCCAACTCGAGGGCGAAAAGGCCCTCACCCCAGGTGAACGTACCAGGCTGCGCGGGCTCATGGAGCGCATCGAGCAACTCGTTCAGCAGCCATTGGGCAAAGAGGAAAAGAATCCCATTCGGGATGTGGCACGGGATTACTTCAAGAAGCTGCACCCTGAGTTCGAAGCCCTCCTCGACGCGGACGCCCGGCGGTTTCCCGTCCACCATCGACGGCCCCTGGAACATGCCCATCTCTTCCCGGTCGAAGACATCAATGCCGCGGACAATCTGGTCCTGGTTCGCGACATGGTCCACATGCGAATCAACAGTCTCTGGACGCGGGTCCGGAACAGCGGCCAGCGGTTGACGGCCCAGGAGGTGGATGACGTGACCCGAATCATCGACAGGCACTTCGCGGGGCACTGGTACAATCGTATTGACGTGCCGAACAATGAGGCGGAGTTGCTTGCCGCCGCGGAGTCTGCCGCTCTGAAGGAGCTGAAGCGGCTCCTTCCTGGTCTCGAGTAGGAGGTCTTGCGATGACAGAGCTGGCCTTGCCCGGGCTCGATCGATTGCTGTCCGTATGCCGGCAGTTGGAACTCGAGGTGCTTACCGAGCCTCCGGGGCACACTCCTCCCGCGGTGGGGAGCAGGGTGGGTGGGTACCCCTTGGACCCGATGCTCGCGGCCTTCTACTCCCGCTTTGGCCGGGCGATGTTCGCCAGGAAGTCCGTGGGGATGGGGCTCTTCCGCGTCGATGACGGCGTGAACGAATTGGAGGACGACAATCAACAGTGGCGTGAAACCTGGCAGCAGTATTTCGCGCTGCCGCTCTTCGTCTTTGGGGGCTACTCGGGACTGGCCTGGTATCTCGCCACGGTTCCAGGACTGGCGGATGCGAAGGGGTCCCAACCCGTTGTCTTCGTCGACGCCTACGACGACACCTACGCGCTCCCCGTGGCCTCGAACGTGGACCGCTTCTTCGATGTCTTTTCGCACTACCTCGAAGCCCTGGTGTCTCACCCGGATTACGAAGCGGATGGCTCGTCCGCCCTCTCGTTTCCGTGGCGCGTGCCCGAGCTCCTGGCGAGAGACGCGCCCCTGGTGGAACTGCTCCGAGCCGGTCGTTTCGATCCGCTGCTCAAGGACGATGAGCTGCGGGCCTGGGCCGCGAAGGTGGTCCACTTCGGCACCTGACGCTCGGCCCCGGGGCCCCGCGTGCAAGCATGGGCCACTCCGGCCTATGCTCTGTCCCACCTAACCCCGGAGGTGACCCATGGCTGGGAGAGACCCGTACCGTCGCGTCTATGGCACGCAGCCCCTGCGCCGCGTCGGCGGCGGCCAGGATCGCTTCGACAAGGAGGCCCTCGAAGGCCCCCCGGAGTCCCCCACCCCCACCGTGCGCGAGCAGCGCCAGATGGACGCGCCGCTCAACCCCAACCGCAAGAGCTTCGCCTCTACCCTCGAGCGGCTCGCGACTCCCCCGAAGAAGAAGTAGTCGCCGCGCCCGCCGGGGCCTCGTGCCCCGCCAGCCGCCTCCACTCCTCCTCGTCGTGGGCGCAGAACACCTGCACCTTGCCCGCCTGCGCCTGGGCCAGCTCGCGCAGCCGCTCCTGGTTGTGCAGCCGCTCCCTCCGCTTCTCCTCGATGAGCGTCTGGAAGAAGCGCAGCCCCGCCGGGCAGTGCGGTTTCGCTTCCATCTCCCCTCGGTGGAAGTAGGCATCTCCCGCGTGCAGCAGCCACCCGTCTCCCCGATCCACCGCCACCGCGCAGTGCCCCTTCGTGTGCCCCACCAGCGGCACCAGCAGCAGCTCCGGCGGCAGGCCCTCCAACTGGCGCACGCACTCGAAGCCGAACCAGCGCTCGCCCTGCGTCACCTCGTACAGCTTCCAGTCCGGGCCGTGCGCCCACTGGCACTCCTGGAAGCGCACCCGCTCCCTCAGCCCCCGCTCCACCACCGCCGCCGCGTGCTCCTTCGCGTACACGTGCACCTTCGCCCGAGGGAAGTCCGGCAGGCCCCCCGCGTGATCCGCGTCCAGGTGCGTCAGCACGATGTGCCGCACGTCCTCGCGCCGGTAGCCCAGCCGCTCCACCTGCCGCGCCATCGTCTCCTCTTCCGCCAACCTCGGTCGCAGCGGCCCCATCTGGCGCCGCACGCTCCGGTGGGACTCGGCATGGATGTCTTCCAGCCCCAGCGCCGTGTCCACCAGCACCAGCCCCGCCTCCGTCTCGATGAGCAGGCAGTGGCACACCATTCGCGCGCCCTCGCTCCCCAGCAGCAGCTTGCTGGCCGGTGGGCAGAACGTGCAGCCGTTCAGATGATGGATTCTCATGGGCTCGCGAGCTTGGTCCGCCCCGCGCCGATGTCAACCGGCCCCCGCCTCCGCTCGCCGCCAGCTCCCCGCTGACAGCGAGGCCCCCGGTGCGCCATGCTCCCGGAAGAGGGGGGTTGACCCTGCACATGAGTCGCTTGCGAATCACGAGCCTCGCGGTGGCGCTGGTCGCGCTCGCCGCGTGCAGCTCGGCGGAACGGGAGAAGAAGGAGCAGGAGGCCGCGGCGGCCGAGAAGAAGCTGGCCGAGTCGCGTGCCTTCCGCGAGGGGCTCGAGCGCGAGAAGGGGCTCCTCGGCAAGCAGCTCGCCGAGACGATGGCCCAGACGGACGCGGCCCGCACCGCGTACTTCCGCACCCTCGCCGCCGCCTCGTTCCTCGCCGAGCGCGAGGGCAGTGGCCTCTCGCTCGACACGGAGATGAGCGCCGCCCGCTCCGGCTTCCAGCTCGAGGAGGCCGCGCGCCAGAAAGATGGCAAGGCCATCGACGCGCTGGTCACCGCGCTGCTGGACGGCGAGCGGCCCTGCGTCCCCGCCCCCGCCACGCAGACGCAGGAGGACGACGCGGAGCCGGAGGAGCCCGAGGAGGCCTGTGGCCCGTGCGAGGCCCCGGCCTACGAGGATGCCTGCGTGGACATCCCCCGGCAGCTGTCCCAATGGCCCGACTGGGCGTGTGACGCCGTGGCGCGCGAGGACGCAGCGCTGCCCTCCGCCGTCTTCTGCCGCGCCACCTTCGAGCACCTGGCGCCCGCCTCGGGGGAGGAGTCGCCCTATGCCGTCGAGGAGCTGCCCACGGAAGTCGCCGTGGTGCGCGCCGCCTTCGTCCACGAGGGGCGCCTGTACGCGAGCGACTGGCCCGCGCCCTCGGCGGACCTGTACCACCCGCGCAACTCGACGGGACTCGCCGAGTGCGCGGCCACCACGGAGCAGAACGCCTGCGTCCACCAGTGCGACGTGAAGTTCAACCGCTACGAGGACCCGTGTGCGTGCTCGGAGCGCGACCACTACGACCATGACGACATGGACGACCATGACGACTCGGACGCGCCCGAGGAGTCCTCCGAGGTGCGCGCGGCCCGCCGGGCCGCCGAGGCCGCCGAGGCCGCGGCCGAGGAAGCCCGGCAGCGCGCCGAGGAGGCCGCGGAGGAGCTGAGCTACCGGCAGTGCGTGGCCGAGTGCGAGCCGTCCCAGCCCGAGCCGGCGCCCACCGAGGACGCGGACGGCAATCCCCTACCGCCCCCGCCCGCGAGCGCGAAGCAGGTGGCGCGCCTGGAGGCCACGCCGGCCCCGGGCGTCTTCGTGGTGACGGTGGAGACGCAGATGCTGGCGGCCAACGGCACGGCGCTCGAGTCCTCCGCGTCCACCCTGTTGCTGGAGAGCCCGGGACTGGTGGCGCTGTGGACGGGCGAGGAGCCGCCGGACGCGGACAAGCTGAGCGGCTTCGAGGAAGTCGCCCGGTTCGACGAGGTGCTGCGCCAGGACGGCAAGGTGTCGCTGGCGCCGCTGCCCGGGAGGAAGGAGCCCGCGCTCGTCGGGCTGAGTGACGGCAAGGTGTATGCCTACGGCTTCTCCACCGTGAAGGGGGAGGCGCCGGTGTCGGTGCTCACCGACGCGGTGTGCGAGGCCGTGGAGTCCCAGTCCAAGCGCTTCCCGGCCTCGTTCCTGGAAGCCTGCCGCAAGCAGCCGCCGCCCGCCGCCGGAGTCGACGCGGGGACGCAGGGTCCGGGAGCCGGGGAGGTGACGCCATGAAGCGCCTGTTGGAGCTGTGCGTGGTGGGACTCGTGCTCGTGGGGTGTGGCGAGGACGCGGGCCTGGTGGCCGCGCGCCAGCGGGTGGAGGCCGCGCAGGCGGCGCTGCGCGAGGAGGAGGCTCGGGGGCAGGACCAGGCCACCGAGGTGGAGCGGCTGAAGGCGCGGCTGCGCGAGGCGGAGAGCGCTCGGGCCCAGGAGGAGCGGGAGCTGGAGGGCCTGCGCAAGCGGCTGGTGGCGAGCTGGCGCGGGGACGCGAAGACGTTGAAGGCCCACCAGGAGGAGGCCGAGGTGCCGACGGCGCTGCGGCCCTTGCTGGAGGAGGCCCAGAAGGCGATGGGCGGCGCGGCGCTGGAGCAGCGCTTCAGCCAGGGCCTGGCGCGCAAGAACCTGGCCCTCACGACGGCGGCGCTGAAGGAGTGGTCGTCTCGCGACGGGGTGACGCCCGCGCCCGAGGAGACGGCGGAGGCCCCCGCGGCGGAGGAGCCGGAGGAGGAGGCCTGCACGCGCGTGTCGGGCGACTTCGGCTGCACGGTGCTGCCGCTGGGCGGATCCGGGGACTCGGTGACGCAGCTGTGCCGGCTCGCGGGGGCGGGGCAGCCGTGGGTGGTGCGCTCGGAGCACGGGCGGCTGGTTCGCCTGCCGCTCGTCCCGGGGAGCGCCGCCCACTATGGCGTGGCCCGCACGCTGGGCCCGGACGTGTGGGTGCTGCGGGCCACCGACGCGGGCGCCTCGGCGCCGGGCACGCTGGAGGTCTACGAGGTGTCCGGTGCGCAGGCGGTGCGCCGCCACTCCCGGCCGCTGGTGCGCAAGGGCAAGCCGGCCTCGCTGGTGGAGGCGGATTTGGACGCGGACGGCCTGACGGAGACGCTGATGGTGGGCGCCGACGAGGTGGAGGCCATCCACCGCGAGGGGCTCACCGGGGGCGTCTCGCTCTGGAGTGAATACGACGTGTGCCCGAAGCTGACGGGGCGCTCGGAGCCAGGGCTGGAGCCCGCGCGAGCCGCTTGCACGGCCTGGAGCAAGGCCTCGCAGCCCGCGGGGACGGGAGCGAAGTAGGCTCGGGCCATGATCGGGCTCCTGCTGGTGTGCCTGGGCGCCTCGCCCGTGACGGTCTCCGCCGCGGGCGATCTGCACCTGGGCACGCTCTCCACCGAGGCGCACGTGGCGCCGCTGTCCCGGCTGCTTCAGGGCGACGTGCGCTTCGTGAACCTCGAGGGCCCCGTCACGAAGTCGGGCCGCGAGTCCGGAGTCTCGGCCCGGGGCAGGCCCACGGGCCCGCTGCGCTTCAACGCGCCCCCCGTGGCCGCGAAGTGGCTCGAGGGCCGGGTGGACGTCGTCTCCCTGGCCAACAACCACGCGCTGGACCAGGGAGCGCGGGGGCTCGCGGAGACGGTGTCCCGCCTGCGCGCGCAGGGGATTCAGGCGGCCACTCCCTCCACCGCGGCGGTGCTGGAGCGCCAGGGCCGGAAGGTCCACCTCCTCGCGCGCGAGCTGCCCGTGCTCTGGTCCCCCGAGGACGAGGCCGCACTGGAGGCCCGGGTGCGCGAGGCGCGCGAGGCGGGCCCGGTGCTCGTCTCGCTGCACTGGGGCAGCACGGGGGCGCTGCTGCCCTCGGAGGACCAGCGGCGGCTGGCGGGCAGGCTCATCGACGCGGGCGCCACGGCGGTGCTGGGACACGGCCCGCACACGCCACAAGGCATTGAGCGGCACGGGCGCGGCGTCATCGCGTACTCGCTGGGCAACCTGGCCTTCGCCTGCGGCTGCACGGACGAGCGCGACGCCTACGTGCTGCGCTTCCGCATCGACGAGGATGGCGCCGCGGTGGACGTGGATGCGGTGCCGCTGCGGGCCGGGCTGCGCGAGCCTCCCCGGCGCGCGGAGGACCCGGGCGTGGCGCAGCTCCTCCAGAGCCTGTCCGAGGACCTCGGCAGCGAGGTGCGCCTCCAGGACGGACGGGTCCTCATCCGCTGACGGGAGTCCGTCGCGGCGCTCGGGGATGTCTGTCTTCCGTTGTCGCCCACACGGGGCGGCGGGGGCCTTATCAGGCCACCATCATGGGCTCGGGTGGATTGACGTCCCCGGCCTGCGAGGGGTTGGCGACCCGGAAGTCCTGGTCCTTGAGCGCGCCGCCGAACTCCTTCTCCACCTGCGTGATGAGCGCGATGTTGCGCTTGTCCGTCGCCGTCAGCCGCGCATCCGAGTAGCCCTTGTCCGCCTTGTACCAGGGCATGTGCTGGAAGTGCTCCTGGAGCAGCGGGGATTTGAAGGGCCGCCCGCGCCGCGCGTAGATGGTGTTGCGCAGCAGGCGCAGGTCGCGCAACGACAGCTGGCGCAGGTCCTTCACCTTCAGCACCTCGTCCAGCGAGTTGGCCGCCTGCGTGCGCTGTCCCTCATCCACGGCGAACTCGCCCATGGCCCGGCTGATGAGCCCCAGCTCGATGCGATCCTCGGGGCTGAGCGCGTCGAGGTCGGGCGTGCCGGAGCCCTGGGCGTCGCGCTTCGTCACCTTGGCGAGGAGCTTGTTCCGCATCCGCTCCAGGTCGGAGTAGCGCAGGCTCATTTCGGCCTGGACGATGAGCCTCACGTTCTTCTCGTCGACCCACGACAGCCGCCGGAGGGAGAACTCCGGGTCTGGCTTGTACCAGGGCTGCCGCTGGAAGTGCTCCCGCAGCCAGGGTTTGCGGAAGCCCGCCCAGCCGTAGCGGGCGAAGATGGTGTTGCGCAGCAGCGACAGCTCCCGCAGCGACAGGGTTTCGAGGTGGGGCGCCCCCGAGCACTGCACGTACGTGCTGGCTTCCACCATGCTCGGGTCGAAGTTGAGCTTGCCCTCGTCGTACTCCTTCTCGGAGATGAAGGAGCCGCTGCCCGTCTTCCACCCGCTGACGGCCTCGCAGGGAAAGACGGTCTCGGAATAGCTCGGAACGTCCTTCGCGGGAGCGGGGACGTACTCCGCCGAGGGCTGCGCCGCGAGGGCGGGAGCCGAGAGGACGAGGGTGGTCAGCACGAGGGCGCGCATGCGTGCCACGTTACCTGCCTGGCTGTTTCATTGCCACCCACCCGGGGCGGCTCAGGTCCTATCAATATTGTGGTTCGTGATAGGGGATGTCCGTGGCGCTCGAGGGATTGCCGACGTGGAAGTCCTTGTCCCCGAGCGCCCCGCCGAACTCCTTCTCCACGGCGCGAATCAGGTCGATGTTGCGCTTGTCCGTCTTCGTCAGCCGCGCATCCGAGTAGGCCTTGTCCGCCTGGTACCAGGGCATGTGCGCGAAGTGCTGCTGGAGCAGCTCGGATTTGAAGGGCCGCCCACGCCGCGCGTAGATGGTGTTGCGCAGGAAGCGCAGGTCGCGCAGCGACAGCAGGCGCAGGTCCTTCACCTTCAGCACCTCGTCCAGCGAGTTGGAGATCTGCTCGCGCTGGCCCTCATCCACGGCGAAGTCGCCCATGGCGCGGCTGATGAGCCCCAGCTCGATGCGATCCTCGGGGCTGAGCCGGCGCAGGTCGGGCGCGACGGGCTCGTTGTGCTGGTGCTTCTTCACCTCGGCGCGCTCGTCACCATGGTAGAGGCAGTCCTTGGACTCCCCGACCGCCCGCCGGAAGTACGTCACCCAGGAGAGCGTCTCCATGTGCGTGTCGTCGCTGCCGACCTCTCCGACCCTCCGCTCGGTCGGCCCCGTGTAGCCCTCCAGGTCGCACGCGTGGACCTGCTTGCCCCGCTTCCCCTCGTAGAAGGGAAGGTCGCCCCACCACTTGCCGACACGGGCGAGAACCTTGTCCCGCCGCTTCTCCAGGTCCACGTAGCGCAGGCTCAGCTCCACCTTGGCGAGGAGCTCGGCGTTCTCGTGGTCCACCTTCGAGAGCCGCTTCAACGAGAACTTCGGGTCCGGCTTGTACCAGGGCTGCGCCAGGAAGTGCTCGCGCAGCCAGGGCTTGCGGAAGCCCGCCCAGCCGTAACGGGCGTAGATGGTGTTGCGCAGGATGGACAGCTCCCGCAGGGGCAGCTCGCCCAGGCCGCGGTGGGGCGAGTCGCACTCCACGAAGTCCGCCGCGTCCGGATCCTCATCCTCGGCGGGGGAGACCCAGCCTCGCGAGTCCTTGATGCCTCGCTCGAATTTGCACGGCAGCTTCGTCTCCGAGTACCCCGGAATCTCCTTCGCGGGGGCGGGCACGTACTCCGCCGGGGGCTCCTGCGCGAGGGCCGAGCCGGAGAGGGCGAGGGTGGTGGCCAGGACGAGGATGCGCATGCATGACAGGATAGTTGAATGAGACTTCGCCCGAACAGCCCACTGGCGACTCTCCTGCTGTTGCTGTTCGCGTGCGCCACCCCTTCGCTCCCCACGCAAGCAGGGGAGGACACCGCGTCCACCGCCGCATGCGAGGAGCCGGACGCCGACCCATGTGTCGTGCTCGTCTGCGATGAAGGGGAGTGCGGCGTCTTCGACTGTGAGGCCGTGGACCCGGAGGCGATGGCGCGAGCGCCCCTGGCATACGGTGCGGAGCTGGCGCGGCATCGCCCTGCCTTCCGCAGCCCCGGCTTCCAGCGTAACTGGAGGCGCGCGGGGCTTCGAGATGGTGTTCGCCCGAGGCTGACGTTCCACTTCCGCTATCGCGACGGCTTCCTCCCGGCCTTCCCCAGGCTCCAAGGCAAGCTGATCAAGCACCACCTGTTTCCCCAAGCCCAGGAGTTCAGGGATTTCTTCAGGGACAATGGTATCGACATCCACGCATGGACGATGGTCATCCCAGAGCATGCGCACCTGCGCATTCACCGCGGCGCGGGGCGTGGTGGTGCGTGGAACGAAGCATGGCGGCGGTTCATGATTGCCAACCATCGCCGCAAGGTGCCTCAGGAGGAGATGCTCGGCAAAGCCTTCGAGCTGGCCTTCCGCTTCGACATCGTGGGTCCTATTGCCCCCTACGGTCACACGCTCGTTCCGGAGGGTCCCCAACTTCTCGTTCCTTGAGGGCTGAGCAGAACGGAGGAAGAAGACACGTGAAGTTCTATCTGATGGAGAGGAACCTGGAGCCGCGTTACACGGGCTACCTGAACGCCGGACACAAATGGGGACTGCCGGGAGTCAAGGAGAAGTGCCCTGCCTGCGGCGCATCGGGTGGAGTCGTGGGGCTTCACTACCCCTGTGTGGACGTCTCTGGTCTCCCGGAGCGCGAGAAGCTTTATGAGGCGTGGCCCGTATCGCTCGCGGAGTTCGATCGGCTGCGAGAGCTGGTGCGTCCGTTGGCCCCCGAGGGGACCCCGCTGGAGCCAGGGACGAAGTTTGGCCCAGTGGAAGGATCGGCAACGGGCTACTTCGGCCAGCTCTACATGCAGAACCCCTGGACGCTCTTCATGCGTCGCGAGGTATTGGAGCGACTCCGCGAGGAGGGAATCCGGGGCCTCCAGGGCTGCCCCATCAACGTGCGCTTCCGGCAGAAGAACCATCCGCAGTTCCTCGAGATGCAGCTCGAGTTGCACGGCCAGTATCATTCCGACTGCCTGCCTCCCGACCTCAAGCCGCCCTGCTCCACCTGCGGAGATGATCTCCTCCAGCGCCCGGAGCGGATGATCCTCGACGCCGCCTCGCTGCCGGCGAACGTCGATGTCTTCCGTCTGCTGCAGGGATGGACGAACATCATCGCCAGCGAGCGGCTGGTGGAGGCGGTGCGCCGCCTGGACCTGGATGGAGTGATTTTCGAGGAACTGGAGACCCGGTGACCCACCCCGTTGGAAAGCGGATGAGACAAATGCGCCATCGCCTGACCCACCCGGTTTTCGCGCTCGCGCTCGCGCTCGGAGGCAGCGCTGGAGCCGAGGCCCCCGCGGCCGCTCCGCCCGCTCCGGAGGCGCCGCCGCGCGCCCTGGCGTGCCTGGCCACGTGGTACCCGGTGGAGCCGGTGAAGGTGGACGGTGCGTGGAGGGCGAAGCTCCCGAACGGCGAGACGTTGCCGTGGGACGACGGGAAGCCGAAGTCCTTCGAGGAGAAGCTGGCCTCCCCGGACGTGGAGGACACCTTCTCCATTCCGTACACCCCGGGGCCCATCACCCCGGTGACGCGCGAGAACGAGGACCCGGGGCGCATCCGCCTCGATCCGCTCTTCCTCGCCACCTATGGCGCCACCGAGGCCCAGGTGGACGTGGTGGACATCTCCTTCCTGGGGCAGAAGCTGAAGGTGCACCGCAAGGCGGCGCCGGCCTTCGAGCGCGTGGCGAAGCGGCTCGACGCGGCGGTGAAGCAGGACCCGTCCCTGCGGCCGTACCTGAAGGACCTCGGCGGCACCTTCGTGTGGCGGAAGATCGCCAACACGAACCGTCAGAGCGCGCACTCCTATGGAGTGTCCATCGACGTGAACGTGAAGCGCTCGCACTACTGGGAGTGGGCGAAGCCCAAGGAGCCGGTACGCTGGGCGAACCGGATTCCCCAGGTCATCGTCGATGCCTTCGAGGCCGAGGGCTTCATCTGGGGCGGGCGCTGGTACCACTACGACACCATGCACTTCGAGTACCGGCCCGAGCTGTTGGACCCCGCCTGCCGCTAGGGCTCAGCCCTCGTCGGGCTTCTTGCCCTGGTAGTACGACCAGTAGCAGTCGGGGAGGGGATTGGTCCCCCGTTCGCTGCGGATGCCGTCCCCATCGGGAATCTCGCCGACGCCGCCGCAGGCGATCTCCTCGTCGGCTTCGGCCCGGGCGTGCCGCCGGTTCTCGTCGTCCGGGTCGCGCTCGGGACGCTGATGGGCGCCCTGCTGCTCGCG
Source organism: Archangium sp. (assembly GCF_036388035.1). Classification (GTDB taxonomy): domain Bacteria; phylum Myxococcota; class Myxococcia; order Myxococcales; family Myxococcaceae; genus Archangium. The sequence goes on along the minus strand of NZ_DASVSO010000517.1, from coordinate 2,358 downwards.
CGTGGGCTGGTTGTCGGGCTCGGGCTCGTCGTGCCGCACGTCCGTGGGGCGGCCGAACATGTCCTCGGCGGGCTGTGGGGGGGGACGTCGGTCCTGCTTCGCCATGATGGAATGCCTCCGATTATCAACGGTCATGCCGTCGATATCGGGCGGCAATGCGCACCCGAGGCCCGCGCGGAGGGCGGGCGAGGGGCCGGCCCCCCCGCCTCGTCAGCTCGCCACGGCGGGCGTGGGGGATGACGCGGGCTCCTCGGGCGGGACGATTCCGGCCGTCGGGCGCAGGAAGGCGAGCAGCACGAGCGAGGGGAAGGAGATGGCCACGGTGAAGCAGAAGTACATGGGCCAGCCGAGCCGCTCGATGGCGATGCCCGCGAAGGGGGCGAGGATGCGGCCGCCCAGGTTCGCCAGCGAGGAGAGCAGGGCGAACTGGGTGGCGCTGAAGCGCCGGTTGCACAGCGACATCATGAAGGCGCCAGCGGCGGTGGTGGCCATGCCGCCGCACAGGTTGTCCACGATGATGGCCGAGGCGAGCGCGATGTAGTTCTTCCCGATGAGCGCCAGCCCCAGGTAGAGCAGGTTGGTGACGGCCTGCAGCACGCCGAAGATGTAGAGGCTGCGGCGCACCCCCAGCTTCACCATCAGCACGGCGCCGAGCAGGGAGCCGACGATGGAGGCGATGAGGTTGGGCACCTTGCTGATCCACCCGATCTCCGTGTTGGTGAAGCCCAGCTCGACGAAGAAGGGGCCGACGATGCCGGGGCCGACGAAGGCCTCGCCCAGCTTGTAGAGGAAGAGGAAGACGAGCACGGCGATGGCGCCGTTGCGCTTGAAGTAGTCGACGAAGGGGTTGATCACCGCTTCGGCGAGCGTGCGCGGGGCGCGGGCCTCGGGCTCACGCAGGAGGAAGGTGGCCACCATGCCCACGCCCATCAGGGCCGCCATCACCCAGTAGGTGCGCTGCCAGCCGATGAGGTCCGAGAGGGTGAGGGCGAGGGGGCTGGCCGCGAGGATGCCGATCCGGTAGCCCGTGACGAAGACGGCGTAGGCCAGGCCGCGCTCGGTCTCGTCGGTGTAGAGGTCGGTGCGCAGGGCGTCGGCGACGACGTCCTGGCTGGCGGAGAGGAAGGCCACCAGCGTGGCGACTCCCGCCATCAGGAGCATGGACTCCTTGGGGTTGATGAAGCTCAGGGCCGCGATGGAGGCGAGCAGCAGCACCTGCGAGAAGAGCATCCAGCCGCGGCGCCGGCCGAGGAAGGGCAGGGCGTAGCGGTCCAGCAGCGGGGCCCAGACGAACTTGAAGGAGTAGGGCGCGGAGACCAGACCGAAGGCGGTGATGGTCTTGATGTTGAGCCCCTCGTTCTTCATCCAGATGCTGAGCGTGCCGCCCACCAGCAGCAGGGGCAGACCCGAGGAGAAGCCGAGCGCGAGCAGGGGCCACGTGCGCGGATTGGACAGGACCTGGCGAAGGGTGGGCTTGGCGGACATGAGCGGGCACAGAATACCGGGCCTGGAGCCGAATCCATCCGAGACATCGAGGGCGCGGGCGGAACAGTGTCCGCCCGGCTGCCCTGCGAGCCCGCTCCTGTTCTCTCTTCCGCGCTCCCGCCCGCCGGCCTGCCTGCCGCCGGGGCGGCCTGGGGAGGGGTGACTGTCCGCTAGGGGAGCCGCCCGCTCCGGCGTATGGTGCGCGCACCTTTCGCCGTACCCCCGACCGAGGAACCCCCACCATGAAGCTCTACGAGCACCCCTTCTCCAGCGCCGCCTTCAAGGTCCGCGCCCTCATCCACGAGCTCGGCCTGCCCGTCACCCTCGTCACCGTCGACATGTCGAAGGGCGAGCACAAGGCGCCCGAGTTCCTCGCCAAGAACCCCAATGGCAAGGTGCCCACCCTCGAGGACGACGGCTTCATCCTCTGGGAGTCCAACGCCATCCTCTGCTACCTGGCCGCCAAGAAGCCCGAGAGCGGGCTGCTGCCCACCGACGCGCGCGACATGGCCCTGGTGCAGCAGTGGCTCCAGTGGCACGCCACCACCTTCTCCAACTCCACCAATGAGGTGATGGGCGAGACCATCTACGCGAAGTTCATGGGCCGCGCCAAGGACGAGGCGAAGTACGCCGCCGGCCTGGAGAAGGTGCGCCGGGACCTCGGCGTGCTGGAGAAGGCGCTCGCCGGCAAGGAGTTCGTCTGCGGCAAGCTCACCATCGCGGACTTCTCCCTCGTGTCCTCCCTGCTCCTGCGCACCCCCATGGGCGTGGACCTCGAGGCCTTCCCCCACGTGAAGGCCTGGGTCGCTCGCATGGAGTCGCGCGAGAGCGTCCGCAAGTCCCTGCCCCCCATGTAGTCGCGGAGCAGCGCGG